>NZ_JADQDD010000148.1 GCF_019263595.1 Pseudonocardia sp. KRD291
GGGCCCACCACGGCCATGATCAGGACGTAGGCGGTGGCGAGCGCGGAGAGCTCGTCGGGCACCGCGGCGTAGCTCACGGCCAGTCCGGCGATGACGATCGAGAACTCGCCGCGGGCCACCAGTGCCGCCCCGGCACGGGCCCGGCCCAGGTTCCCGATGCCGGCCTGGCGGGCGGCCCACCAGCCGGTCGCGAGCTTGGTCAGGGTCGTGGAGACGACCAGCACGACCGCCCACCCCAGGACCGGCGGGATCGCGCGCGGGTCGGTGTTCAGCCCGAACACCACGAAGAAGATCGCCGCGAACAGGTCCCGCAGCGGCTCGAGCAGCTTCGTGGCGTTCTCCGCGGTGGACCCGGAGATGGCGATGCCGAGCAGGAACGAGCCGACCGCGGCCGAGACCTGCAGCGCGGAGGCGAACCCGGCCACCAGCAGCGCCGCGCCGAGCACCTTGAGCAGGAACACCTCGCGGTCGGAGCTGTCCACGATCGCCGAGACGTAGCGGCCGTAGCGCAGCGCGACCAGCAGCACCACCGAGATCACCGCGACCGAGATGCCGACCGCGGCCAGCCCACCGAAGAACGTGACCCCGACCAGCAGGGCGGTCAGGATCGGCAGGTAGAGGGCCATCACCAGGTCCTCGAACACCAGGATCGACAGCACCACCGGCGTCTCCCGGTTACCCAGGCGGCCCAGGTCGGAGAGCACCTTGGCGACGATCCCGGACGAGGAGATGTAGGTGACGCCGCCGAGCACCATCGCCCCGACCGGGCCCCAGCCCAGGATCAGCGCGACCGCCACACCCGGCGCGGTGTTGAGCACCACGTCCAGGATCCCGGACGTCCAGGACCGCCGCAGCCCGGTGATCAGCTCGGCGGCCGAGTACTCCAGCCCCAGCAGCAACAACAGCAGGACGACGCCGACCTCGCCGGCCAGCCCCGTGAAGTCACCGATGTCGCCGAGCGGCAGGATCCCGCCGGACCCGAACGCGAGCCCGCCGATCAGGTAGAGCGGGATCGGGGAGAGCCCGATCCGGTTGGCGAGGCGCCCGAGCAGCCCCAGACCGAAGAAGACGGCGCCGAGCTCGATCAGTTCGAGTGCGGTGTGATCCACGCGTCAGCCGTGGGTGAGGATCTTGAAGGCGTTCTCCAGCCCCTCCGCGGTCCCGACGGTGACCAGCAGATCCCCTGCCGTCAGCGTGAAGTCCGGGGTGGGCGAGGGGTGCGCCTGTCCGGCGCGCATCACGGCCACCACGGACACCTGTGTCCGGGTGCGCAGGGCGGTGTCGCCCAGCGTGCGCCCGTCGAACGGGCTGTTGGTCTTCACCGGCAGCTGCTTGGTGTGGATGCCGGGCAGGTCCCTGTGCTCGTCGTTGAGCTGCGCGACCAGCTGCGGCGCCCCGAGCAGGTTGGCCAGCACGGTCGCCTCCTCGGGGGTCAGCGGCAGCTCGGCGACGCACGCGTCCGGGTCGTCGGCCTTGGACAGGATCAGCTCGATCTGCCCGTCCCGGTGCGAGATGACCCCGATCCGACGGCCGTTGCGCAGTACGAACTCCTTGCGCACCCCGATGCCCGGCAGGGGCGTGACGTCCACATTCACACTGCAACGGTAACCCCTGCCGTGACGTGGGGTGGCCCAGCGGTTCCGTGATCCCGGGAACGGGTAGACCGCAGATCATGGAGCCGGATTCATCGCTGCCACCGCACGTCATCGTCCTGTTCGGCGCGACCGGCGACCTCGCGCGCCGCAAGCTGTTCCCCGGGCTGCTGCACCTGCAGAACGCGGGCCTGCTGCCGGAGGACTTCCGGATCATCGGCTCCGGGCGTCACTCACCGGGCACCGACGACGAGTTCCGGCAGCAGATCCACGACGCTCTGCGCGACGACGAGGACATCAGCGGCTGGGACGACTTCGCCCCGCGGCTGAGCTTCACGGTCTCCTCCGCCGACGACGGGAAGGACCTGGCCGAGGCCGTCCGCGCCGCGGAGCAGGACCTCGCAGGTGACGACACCCGCCGGCTGGTCTACCTGTCCGTCCCGCCGGGGGCGATGCTCGGCATGGTCTCGATGCTGGGCGAGACCGGGATCGCCGAGCGGTCCCGGCTGGTCATGGAGAAGCCGTTCGGCACCGACCTGGAGTCGGCCAGGGAGCTCAACGCCGGGCTCAAGGACGTCTACCGGGAGCACGACATCTTCCGGATCGACCACTTCCTGGGCAAGGAGTCGGTGCAGAACATCCTCGCGCTGCGGTTCGCGAACGGTCTGCTGGAGCCGATCTGGAACCGGCAGAACATCTGCTACGTGCAGATCGACGTGCCCGAGGCGATCGGGATCGAGGGGCGCGCGTCGTTCATGGAGGCCACCGGCACGTTCCGGGACATGATCTCCACGCACCTGTTCCAGATCCTCGGCTTCCTCGCACTCGAGCCGCCGGTGCGGATCACCCCGGCCCAGCTGCACGAGGAGAAGGAGAAGGTGTTCCGCTCGCTGCGCGCGCTGGACCCGTCCCGGGTGGTGTTCGGGCAGTACGACGGCTACCGCGACGAGGACGGCGTGGCCGACGACTCCGACGTCGAGACGTTCGTCGCGATCGAGACCTACGTCGACAACTGGCGCTGGTTCGGCGTGCCGTTCTACCTGCGCACCGGCAAGTCGATGGGCGCGACCCGGCGCACCGTGACGATCGGGTTCGCCGAGCCCGCCATGCAGATGTTCCCCGACGGCAGCGGCACCGTGGGGCCGCCGTCGGAGCTGGTGCTCGAGCTCGCCGACGACCCCACCGCCGAGCTGGACGTCCGCGCCAAGATCCCCGGCCCGGACATGCGGATCGGTCGCGGCCGGATGCGCCTGGACCTGCACGACTCGTTCCCCGACGCCGAACCCCTCGAAGCCTACGAGCGCCTGCTGCTCGACGTGATGAAGGGCGACCCGACACTGTTCACCTCCACGAACGAGGTGGAGCGGCTCTGGGAGCTGTGCGACCCGGTGCTGGCCGACCCGCCGCCCACCCGGCCCTACGAGAAGGGCTCCTGGGGCCCGCAGGAGGCGCTCGACCTGCCCGGTGAGCGCGGCTGGCGTGTGCCGGAGGAGAAATGACCAGCGGGTACTACCTCCCGATCGCCGAGCACGGGATCATCGGGGACCTGCGCACCGCGGCCCTGGTCGGCACGAACGGCACCGTCGACTGGTTCTGCGCGCCGCGCTTCGACTCGCCGAGCGTGTTCGCCTCGCTGCTCGACGCCGGGTCCGGCGGGCACTGGTCGCTGACCCCGACCTGTGAGATCGCGACCCGGCACCAGTTCTACTACCCCGACTCGAACATCCTGATCACGCGTTTCCTCACCGAGGCCGGCATCGTCGAGCTGCAGGACTTCATGGTGGTCCTGCGCCCGCACGACGACGAGCACCGCCAGCGCCTGGTCCGCCGGGTCACCAGCGTGCGCGGCGAGGTCGGGATGCGGGTCGAGGTGGCCCCGCGCACCGACTACGCCCGCGAGCGCCCGGACGTCGAGCAGACCGACGCCGGGGTGCGCTTCACCGGCGGCACGGTCGCCCTCGACCTGGCCTCGACCGTCGCCCTGGAGGCCGGTGACGCGCAGGCGTCCGCGGAGTTCACCCTCGGCGAGGGGTGCAACGAGGTCTTCGTGCTCGAGGTGGGGCAGCTCCCGGAGCATCGCGACGAGCTCGACCTGTCGGCCGTCGACGCGCTGTTCGAGGGCACCGTCGCGTTCTGGCAGGATTGGTTGTCGCGCTCCGTCTATGCCGGGCGCTGGCGCGAACGCGTACACCGCTCGGCGCTGACGCTCAAGATGCTCACCCACGAACCGACCGGCGCGGTGATCGCGTCGCCGACGATGGGCCTGCCCGAGCAGGTCGGCGGGCAGCGGAACTGGGACTACCGCTACGTCTGGATGCGCGACGCGGCGTTCACGCTCTACGCGCTGCTGCGGCTCGGGTTCACCGAGGAGGCCGGGGCGTTCATCGACTGGATGACCGACCGCTTCGAGGGTCCGGGCAACGGCAAGCAGGGGCCCCTGCAGGTCATGTACACGATCGACGGCGACGAGACCCCGGCCGAGACCGAGCTCGACCACCTGGAGGGCTACCGGGGGTCGCGGCCGGTGCTGGCCGGCAACGGAGCGTCGGACCAGCTGCAGCTCGACATCTACGGCGAGATCGTCGACTCGGTCTACCTGTTCAACAAGTACGGGTCGGGTATCTCGCACGACGACTGGCGCAACCTCACCGTGATCGTCGACTGGCTGCGCGGGAACTGGGACCAGCCCGACGAGGGGATCTGGGAGACCCGCGCCGGTCGACAGAACCACGTGTTCTCCCGGCTGATGTGCTGGGTGGCGATCGAGCGGATGATCCGGATGGCCCGCCAGCGCGGCCTGCCCGGCGACGTCCCGGCCTGGACGGCGACCCGCGACGAGATCTACGACCAGATCATGGAACGCGGCTGGGACCCCGAGGTCGGGTCGTTCGTCCAGCGCTACGGCGCCACCACGCTCGACGCGTCGGTCCTGCTCATGCCCATGGTCAAGTTCTGCGCTCCGACCGAGCCCCGGTTCCTGGCCACCCTGGACGCGATCAACGCCGACCTCGTCGTGGACACCCTGGTGTTCCGCTACGACGTCTCCGACTCCCCGGACGGCCTCGACGGCGGCGAGGGCACGTTCTCGATGTGCTCGTTCTGGAACGTGGAGGCGATGACCCGCGCCGGGCGCCTGGGGCAGGCCCGGATCGCTCTGGAGAAGATGTTCTCCTACGGCAACCACCTGGGCCTCTACGCCGAGGAGATCGGCCTGACCGGCGACCAGCTGGGCAACTTCCCGCAGGCCTTCACCCACCTGTCCCTGATCAGCTCCGCGATCAACCTGGACCGCGCGCTGGGGTAGCGCCGGCCGGCGGGACGCTCGCACCGGCCTGGTCCGGGGGCTCCGCCGAGGTCTGAGCCGGGCGCCGCCGCTACCTGATCCGCACGCAGGCCTCGAAGAGGCGGACGCCGTGCTCGATCACCAGGTCCCGGTCGACCGGGCTGGCCGGGTCCAGCCAGGCGAAGACCAGCTCGCCGAGGCCGCCCAGGCAGTAGTGCCCGGCCGCGAGGAGGTCCTCCGGCTCGGCCCGGGTCTCCGCGTTCTGGGTGACGACCATCCCGGCGAACCCGCGGTTGGCGCTGCGCCGGCGCGCCAGCAGCTCCGGGCAGCCGATCGGCTCGGCGAGTACGACGGCCCGGCGACGGTCGGCACCGACGTCGTCGACCATCGCCGCCAGGCAGGCCCGGAGCCGCTGTGCCATCGATGGCGGGGCCTCGGCGATCGCGGTGATCATCGAGGAGGCCCGTTCGTTGACGATGTCGTCGAAGATGCCGCAGGTCAGGTCGATGTCGGAGGGGAACTCCTCGGCGAAGTCCGCCGCCGTGGTCCCGGCCGCGGCGGCAGCCCGGGCGAGCGTGACGGCCGGCCACCCGCCGTCGGCCCAGAGCTGCAGCCCCGCATCGAGCAGGGCCGCCCGTGCCTGCTCCCGGGTCCGCGTGTCCACCTGCGAGATGATGGCAGCCGCGCCTGTGGACGGCCTGTGCAGCCCGCGTGGGCGGTGCCCGAGCACCGCCCGCAATCGGCTTTCCCCCGGCCAATACGCTGATCGTATGAGTTCTGCCGTGTTGACCGCCGTGGCGTGGCCCTACGCCAACGGTCCCCGACACATCGGCCACGTCTCCGGCTTCGGTGTGCCCTCCGACGTGTTCTCCCGCTACCGGCGGATGTCGGGGGACCGGGTCCTGATGGTCTCCGGCACCGACGAGCACGGCACACCGATCCAGGTGCAGGCCGACGCCGAGGGCCTGACGCCGCGCCAGCTCGCGGACAAGTACAACGGCGTGATCACCAAGGACCTGCAGGGCCTGGGCCTGTCCTACGACCTGTTCACCCGCACCACCACCACGAACCACTACGAGGTGGTGCAGCAGATCTTCCGGTCGCTGTACAACAACGGGTACGTGGTCCCGAAGACGCAGATGGGCGCGATCAGCCCGTCCACCGGGCGCACGCTGCCGGACCGCTACGTCGAGGGCACCTGCCCGATCTGCGGCTACGACGGCGCCCGCGGCGACCAGTGCGACAACTGCGGCAACCAGCTGGACCCGGTGGACCTGAAGAACCCCCGCTCGAAGATCAACGGCGAGGTGCCGAAGTTCGTCGAGACCGAGCACTACTTCCTGGACCTGCCGGCGTTCTCGGAGTCGCTGGGCAGCTGGCTCTCCACCCGTACCGACTGGCGCCCGAACGTGCTGCGGTTCACGGCCAACCTCGTCTCCGACCTCAAGCCGCGCGCGATCACCCGCGACCTCGACTGGGGCGTGCCGGTCCCGCTCGAGGGCTGGGACGACCAGTCCATGAAGAAGATCTACGTCTGGTTCGACGCGGTGATCGGCTACCTCTCGGCCTCGGTCGAGTGGGCGCGGCGCACGCCGGACCCGGACGCCTGGAAGCAGTGGTGGACCGACCCGGACGCGCAGGCCTACTACTTCATGGGCAAGGACAACATCACGTTCCACTCCGTGATGTGGCCGGCGATCCTGCTCGGGCAGAACGGCGCGGGCGACCGCGGCGGCGAGCCCGGCCCGTTCGGCACGCTGAACCTGCCCAGCGAGGTGGTCTCCTCGGAGTACCTGACGATGAGCGGGTCGAAGTTCTCCACCTCGCGCGGCACCGTGATCTACGTCGGGGACTTCCTGCGCGAGTTCGGCCCGGACGCATTGCGCTACTTCATCTCGGTCGCCGGCCCGGAGAGCCAGGACACCGACTTCACCTGGGACGAGTTCGTCCGGCGCACGAACTTCGAGCTGGCCAACGAGTGGGGCAACCTGGTCAACCGCTCGATCTCGATGGCGCACAAGAACGTCGGCGCGATCCCGACGCCG
The DNA here is from genome assembly GCF_019263595.1 of Pseudonocardia sp. KRD291. Lineage (GTDB taxonomy): Bacteria > Actinomycetota > Actinomycetes > Mycobacteriales > Pseudonocardiaceae > Pseudonocardia. Next base: position 6,921 of record NZ_JADQDD010000148.1, read on the forward strand.
ACCGCACCCACCGACGACGACGCGGCGATGCTCGCGACGTCGAGGGCCGGGTTCGACACGGTCGGTGCGCTGCTCGGGCGCAACCGGTTCAAGCAGGCCGTCGCCGAGGCCATGCGGGTGATCTCCGCGGCGAACAAGTACATCTCGGACCAGGAGCCGTGGAAGCGCAAGGACGACCCGGAGCGCCGGGACACGATCCTGCACACCGCGCTGCAGGTCGTGCAGGACGCGAACACGATGCTCACCCCGTTCATGCCGCACGCCGCGCAGAAGGTGCACGAGGCGCTCGGCAACAGCGGGGTCTGGGCCGCCCAGCCCGAGCTGCGTGAGGTCGACGACCTCGGCGACGGCCCGTCCTACCCGGTGCTGACCGGCGACTACGCCGACGAGCAGGCGTCCTGGAGGTCCACCCCGATCGAGGTCGGCCGTCCCCTGGCCAAGCCGAGCCCGATCTTCGGCAAGCTGGACCCGAAGCTCGGCGAGACCGGCCCCGAGTGGGCCCCGATCTCCTCGTGAGCGCGCACGGGCGGCGGGAGCGGCCGGACCCGCCGGAGCCGTTGGGCGCCCCGACCGTGGACTCGCACACGCACCTCGACGCGTGCGGGTGCGAGTCCGCGGCCGACGTCGCCGCGGCGATGGACCGGGCGTGCGCGGTGGGCGTGACGCGCGCCGTCACGATCGCCGACGACCTCGCGGCCGCCCGGTGGGCGGTGCAGGCCGCGCACTGGGACGACCGGGTGTTCGCCGCGGTCGCGCTGCACCCGACGCGCACCGCCGAGGTCACCGAGCGCGACCTCGCCGAGATCGAGTCGCTCGCGGCGGACCCGCGGGTGGTGGCGATCGGCGAGACCGGTCTGGACTACTACTGGGACCACAGCCCTCCGGAGAGCCAGCAGGACAGCTTCCGCTGGCACATCGGGCTGGCCAAGCGCACCGGCAAGCCGCTGATGATCCACGACCGGGACGCGCACGCCGACGTGCTGCGGATCCTGCGCGAGGAGGGCCCGCCGGAGACGGTGGTGTTCCACTGCTTCTCCGGCGACGCGGCGATGGCCCGCGAGTGCGCCGACGCCGGCTACGTCCTGTCGTTCGCCGGGCCGGTGACGTTCAAGAACGCGGCCGACCTGCGGGAGGCGGCGGCGCTGGTCCCGGACGCGCAGTACCTGGTCGAGACGGACGCGCCGTTCCTGACCCCGCACCCGCACCGCGGCCGGGCGAACGAGCCGTACTGCCTGCCGTGGACCGTGCGGGGTCTGGCGAGCGTGCGCGGCGACGCGGCCGAACGGGTCGCCGAGGTGACCCGGCGCAACGCCGAGCGGATCTTCGGACTGGCCTGATCTGCTCGGCGGCATCGGGTCGCGACGATCGGTGGGTCGTCCACGCTCGTCGTCGGAGATCGTCCGCTCGCCGAGCGGGGCGTGTCGGGGTTCCGTCCGGCGGGTCACGGTGGGCTAACGTTCCGGTTCGAACCCGCCGGGGTGGGGAACGCTCCCCAGCTCTCGCGGCGACGACGACCGGTCCGCTCCCCAAGCATCAGGCACCGGTCGTCGTCCCTGCGAATTCCTCCCCTGCCCGGACAGACGAGTCGTCGGGATGTCATGGTCGAGCACGTCGTGCGCACTGGTCGTGTGCCCCGTGATGCCGTTGCGCATCAGGGTGGCGCCCCCTCCGCCCCGTTCCACGGGGCCTTCCCCGGGGGCGGCGCGCCGGCGGGGCTCGACACCGGCCGGCACCGCAGCCTGGAGCGCCCGCGCACCGGCCGCCGGACCGCCGTGGCCGCCGCGCTGTTCTCGCTGCCCACCGGTGGCCTGGCCGCCGCGGTGCTCTCCCCGGAGCTCCCCGGCGCCGAGCAGACCGCGTCGCTGCAGGCCGACCTGGCCTCCAACTCGACCCCGCTCGCCGCTGCGGCCCCGCAGGCCGCGATGAGCATCGTCCCGGCCGCCGCGTCCGGCACGCTGCAGTCCGCGGCCGCCGCGCAGATGAACGGCCAGCAGATCGTCGAGCTGCAGAAGATGGCCCCGCCGGAGCAGGTCGTCGAGGACGAGTCGATGCCCGAGGGCACCAAGACCGTCGTCGACCCGGGCTCCGAGGGTGCCCGCAGCACGATCTGGCGCGTCACCTACGCCGAGGGCAAGGAGGTCTCGCGCGAGCGCATCGGCGCCGGCGCGACGACCCCGGCCAAGCCGAAGGTGGTCAAGGTCGGCACGAAGAAGAAGGACGCCCCCGCGGCGGAGGCGGGCGACGACGCCGGCGACAAGGCCAAGTCCGCTCCGGCCGTCTCCGGCGGAGCCGTGTGGGACAAGCTGGCCAAGTGCGAGGCCGGCGGCGACTGGTCCACCAACTCCGGCAACGGCTACTACGGCGGACTGCAGTTCGACACGCAGACCTGGAACGCCTACGACGGCGACGAGTTCGCGCCCCGGCCCGACCAGGCCAGCCGCGAGGAGCAGATCACGGTCGCCAACAAGATCAAGGACGACCGGGGCGGCTACAGCGCCTGGCCGTCCTGCTCGTCCAAGCTCGGCCTGAGCTGAACCCCGGCGACCCGGCCGGGCCGGTGTCCCGGCTGCTCGGCCCCGCCGAGGTCCGCGCGCTGGCCGAACGGCTCGGCCTGCGGCCGACCAAGAAGCTCGGCCAGAACTTCGTGCACGACCCGAACACCGTGCGCCGGATCGTCCGCACGGCCGGGGTCGACGACACCGACGAGGTGCTCGAGGTCGGGCCGGGGCTCGGGTCGCTGACGCTGGCCCTGCTGCCGGTCGCCGCCCGTGTGCACGCCGTCGAGATCGACCCGGTCCTGTCCGGTGCGCTGGCCGGCACGGTCGCCGAGCGCGCCCCCGAGCTGGCCGACCGCCTGCGGATCACCACCGCGGACGCGCTGCGGGTCACCGCCGCCCAGCTGGGCGTCACGGGATCCGCCGCGCACGGTGCCGACTCCGGGGGCCCGACGGCGATCGTGGCGAACCTGCCCTACAACGTGGCCGTCCCGGTGCTGCTGCACCTGCTCGCCGAGCTGCCGGGACTGCGCAGCGGGCTGGTCATGGTGCAGGCCGAGGTCGCCGACCGGATGGCCGCGCCGCCCGGCTCGCGCGAGTACGGGGCACCCAGCGCGAAGCTGGCCTGGTACGCCTCCGCCCGCCGGGCCGGCCCGGTGCCGCGCGCGGTGTTCTGGCCGGTCCCCGGCGTCGACTCCGGGCTGCTCGCGTTCACCCGCCGGGACCCGCCGTCGCAGGTGCCGAAGGCGGAGGTGTTCGCCGTCGTCGAGGCCGCGTTCGCGCAGCGCCGCAAGGCCCTGCGCTCGGGACTGGCCGGCTGGGCGGGGTCCGCGGCGGCGGCCGAGGAGGCGCTGCGTACGGCCGGCATCGACCCGATGACCCGCGCCGAACGCGTCGACATCGGCGGGTTCGCCGCGATCGCCGCCGCGCGCCGCTGACGTCCGGCGGAGGGCCGCGGCGGGCGCGTCGCGGTGAGTCGGGCCACCGTCGGCGGGCGGGTCCCGGCGCGCCCGGCCGGGGTGCCCGTAGGGTTGAGCGGTGCTGTCCGCCGTTCCGCGCCCGGTGACCGTCCGGGTACCCGCGAAGATCAACCTTCACCTCGCCGTCGGCGGGGTCCGCGAGGACGGCTACCACGATCTGGTCACCGTGTTCCACGCCGTGAGCCTGTTCGACGAGGTCTCGGTCGAGCACGCGGACGAGCCCACCCTCGAGGTGCACGGCGACGGCGTGGCCGAGGTCCCGATCGACGCCACGAACCTGGCCTGGCGCGCGGTCGAGATGCTGGCCGCGCGCGCCGGCCGCGACCCGGACGTCCGGGTGGTGCTCCGCAAGGGCATCCCGGTCGCGGGCGGGATGGCCGGCGGGTCCGCGGACGCCGCCGGTGCGCTGGTCGCGCTGTCGAACCTGTGGCGGATGGAGCTCTCGCGTGAGGAGCTGTCGGTGATGGCCGCCGAGCTCGGCTCCGACGTCACGTTCGCCCTGCACGGCGGCACCGCGCTGGGCACCGGGCGCGGCGAGCAGGTGATCCCGGTCCTGGCCCGGCACCGCCTGCACTGGGTGATCGCGCTGGCCCGCGGGGGGCTGTCCACCCCGGCCGTGTTCGGCGAGCTGGACCGGCTGCGCGGTGACACCGAGCCCGCCGAGCGTCCGGTCGAGCCGGTGCTCGAGGCGCTGGCCGGGGGCGACCCGCGCCAGCTCGCGCTGAACCTGGGCAACGACCTGCAGGCCGCCGCCGTGTCGATGGCCCCGGACCTGCGCCGCACGCTGCGCGCCGGGGTGAACGCCGGCGCGCTGGCCGGGCTGGTGTCCGGCTCCGGCCCGACGTGCGCGTTCCTCTGCGCCGACGCCGACGCAGGCGTCGAGGTGGCCGCGGAGCTGGCCGGCGCGGGGGTGTGCCGCACCGTGCGTGTCGCGCAGGGCCCGGTCGGCGGCGCCCGCGTCGTCGACGACGCCGACCCGCCGCCGGGCGCACCGCCGTCCGGCCGCGGTGGCACCGACGGATCCGGCGCCTGGCCCCCGGTGCGTGCCTGATGGCCGCCCGGACCAACCTGCTCAACCTCGAGTCGGTCACCGCGCACGTGCCCGGTGACGCCTCGCGGGTGCTGCTCGACGCCGTCTCCCTCGGGGTGGAGCGCGGCGAGCGGATCGGCGTCGTCGGCCTCAACGGCGGCGGCAAGTCGACCCTGCTCGACGTGCTGACCGGCGAGCGGGCGCCCGAGTCCGGCCGGGTCAGCCGGGTGAACGGCCTGCGGATGGCGCACCTGGCCCAGCGCGACACGTTCCCGGCCGGGTCCCGGATCCGCGACGTGGTGCTGGCCGACTACGACGCCGATCACGAGTGGGCCGCCGACCCGCGCGTGCGCGACGTCCTCGACGGCCTCGGGATCGCCGACCTGGAGCGCCCCACCGAGGGCCTGTCCGGCGGCGAGAAACGGCGCATCGCCCTGGCCAGCGCGCTGGTCGGCGAGCTGGACCTGGTGATCCTGGACGAGCCGACGAACCACCTCGACGTCGAGGGCATCAGCTGGCTGGCCCGGCACCTCACCGACCGGCGCTGCGCGACCGTGGTCGTCACGCACGACCGCTGGTTCCTCGACACCGTCTGCACGCGGACCTGGGAGGTCGCGGGCGGCCGGGTGGAGAGCTACCTGGGCGGCTACGCGGACTGGGTCTACGCCCGTGCCGAGCGCAGCCGCCAGGCCGACGCCGCCGAGGCCCGCCGGCAGAACATGGCGCGCAAGGAGCTGGCCTGGCTGCGCCGCGGCCCGCCCGCGCGCACGTCCAAGCCGCGGTACCGGATCGAGGCGGCCGAGGCGCTGATCGCCGACGTCCCGCCGCCGCGCAACACCGTCGAGCTGCTCGGCTTCGCCACCAACCGGCTCGGGCGCACCGTGCTCGAGCTGGAGGACGCGACCGTCACCGTCGCCGGGCGCACGCTGCTCGACGACGTCACGTGGCGGCTCGGGCCGGGCGACCGGGTCGGCATCGTCGGGATCAACGGCTCCGGCAAGACGACGTTGCTGCGGTCGCTGACCGGCGAGCGCGAGCTGGACTCCGGGCGCCGGATCCAGGGCACCACCGTCAAGCTCGCGCAGCTCACCCAGGAGCTCGTCGACCTGCCGAAGAACATGCGGGTGCTGGAGGCGACCGAGGCCGTCGCCAAGTACGTGCGGTTCGGCAAGCAGGAGATGACGGCGTCGTCGGTGCTGGAACGGCTCGGGTTCCCCGCCGCGCGGCAGTGGACCCCGGTCGGGCAGCTCTCCGGCGGCGAGCGCCGCCGCCTGCAGCTCACCCGGCTGCTGATGGACGAGCCGAACGTGCTGCTGCTCGACGAGCCGACGAACGACCTCGACGTCGACACCCTGGCCAACCTCGAGGACCTGCTCGACGGCTGGCCGGGCACGCTGATCGTGGTCAGCCACGACCGGTACCTGACCGAGCGGGTCTGCGACACCGTCGTCGCGCTGTTCGGCGACGGGCGGATCACGCACCTGCCCGGCGGGATCGAGGAGTACATGTCCCGGCGCGCCGCGGCCGGCGACACCGGCGGCAGCCTGTCGGTGGCGTCCGACCCGACCGCGAACGCGGGCTCCACGGCGGCGACCGCGACGGCCGGCGCCCGGAACGGGTCCTCGAGCGCGGCCGAGCAGCGCGCCGCCCGCAAGGAGGCCTCCCGGCTGGAGCGACGGATGACCGCGCTCACGGCCAGGGAGGAGAAGCTGCACGCCCAGCTCGCCGAGGCCGCGACCGAGCCGTCCCGGCTGCTGGAGCTCGACCGCGAGCTCAAGGCCGTCGTGGCCGAACGGGAAGGTATCGAGCTGGACTGGCTCGACGCCGCGGAGCGCGCGGAGTCCTGAGAGAAGCTTGCGGAACGATCGTCGGCACTGACCGCCTCCCCCGTCCGGGCTCCTCCCTAAGTCGTACCCGACATCAGTAGTTCGACCGATCCGCAGCGGGTGCTCCGCGGGCTACCGTCGTGGCAGCGCGACGGGCTGGGGAGCGTCGTCGCGCAGACGGGGGGATGATCGGCTCGCCACCGCCGGGGGGCGGTGGCGAGCCGATTCTCGTGCTCTCCTTCGGGGGTCGGGCGGGACCGGCGGCCAGGTCCGTGTCAGGGCGCGGTCAGCCCGGCGTCAGCGCCGGGGCCGACGCTGGTCGCCATGAGCTCCTCTGCGCTGCCCGGACCGAGTGCCGACACGGTCATCGAGGTCGACGGCCTGACCAAGGTCTACGGCGACGTGCGCGCGCTGGACGGCGTCTCGTTCACCGCGCGCCGCGGCGCCGTGCTCGGGCTGCTCGGCCCGAACGGCTCCGGCAAGACGACGACCGTGCGAGTGCTGTCCACACTGCTGCGCGCCGACTCCGGCGTCGCCACCGTGCTCGGCCACGACGTCGCCGCCGAGCCGGCCCGGGTGCGCAGGCGGATCGGCCTCACCGGCCAGTACGCCGCCGTCGACGAGGCCCTGACCGGTGTCGACAACCTGGTGCTGATCGCCCGGCTGCTGGACCTGCCGCGGCGCACCGCCCGCGCCCGTGCCGACGAGCTGATCGACCGCTTCGGGCTGCGCGACGCGGCGAAGCGACGGGTGCGCACCTACTCCGGCGGCATGCGCCGGCGCCTGGACCTGGCGGCCAGCCTGATCGGGCGCCCGGACGTGCTGTTCCTCGACGAGCCGACGACCGGCCTGGACCCACGGCACCGCAACGAGGTGTGGGAGTCGGTCCGCAGGCTCGCCGACGAGGGCGTCACCGTGCTGCTCACCACGCAGTACCTGGAGGAGGCCGACCAGCTGGCGAACGACCTGGTCGTGCTCGACTCCGGGAAGGTGATCGCCTCCGGAACGGCCTCGACGCTCAAGGCCCGGGTCGGCGGCCGCCGGCTGCACGTGCGCCCGACCGAGACCGCCGACGTCCGGTCCGCGACCGCGATCGTCGCCGAGCTGACCGGGGCCGCGCCGTCGGTGGACCCGTCCGGCGAGATCACCGCCCCGGCCGCCGAGCAGGCCCTGCTGCACCGGGCGGGCGACCGGCTCGAGCGGGCCGGCATCGCCGTCGCCGAGATCGGGCTGCGCCTGCCGAGCCTCGACGACGTCTTCCTCACCCTGACCGGCCGCGCGGCCGCCGCCGCCGGCCCCCCCGGCGACACCCACGAGGAGTCCGCAGCATGAGCACGACCGTCCAGACCCGGCCGGCCCCGCCGCCCGGCCCGACCACACTCGGCGCGGCACCGGCGCAGACCCGTGTCCCGTCGATCCTGCGGCACGGGGCGACGCTGGCCCGGCGCGGGATCGTCAAGACCGTGCACTCGCCCGAGGCACTGATCGACGTCACCCTGCAGCCGATCATCTTCCTGCTGCTGTTCGTGTACGTCTTCGGTGGCGCGATCTCCGGCGACAGCGCCACCTACCTGCAGTTCGCGCTGCCCGGGGTGCTGCTGCAGACCGTCGTGTTCGCCTCCGCAGGCACCGGGGTCGGGCTCGCCGAGGACCTCAAGACCGGGATCTTCGACCGCTTCCGCAGCCTGCCGATCTCGCGCGGCGCCCCGCTGCTCGGCGCGATCGGCGCCGACCTGGTCCGCTACCTCACCTCCGGCGTGATCATGCTGGCGTTCGGGACGCTGCTCGGGTTCCGCACTGACGCCTCGCCGCTGGCGATCCTGACCGTGTTCGGCCTGGTGATCGCGTTCGCGTTCGCCCTGTGCTGGATCTTCACGGCGCTGGCGATGGTGGTGCGCGAGCCGCGGTCGGTGCAGGGGCTCAGCGCCCTGATCATGCTGCCGATCACGTTCGCCAGCTCGGTGTTCGTACCGGCCGAGACGATGCCCGGCTGGTTGCAGGGCTTCGTCGCGGTCAACCCGGTGTCGCTGACCGCGGACGCGGTGCGCGGCCTGCTCGGTGGCGGCCCGGTGGCCGGCCCGGCGACGGCGTCGCTGCTGGTCGCCGGTGTGATCGTGGCGGTCTTCGCCCCGGTCGCGGTGGTGCTCTAC
>NZ_JADQDD010000149.1 GCF_019263595.1 Pseudonocardia sp. KRD291
GGTCATGCCGATCCCGGAGGTGACGGACACGGCCGTCACACCGGGAGCGACCGTGGCGCGGAGGAACTCGCCCTCGGCGTCGGCGTAGACGCCCCGCCAGCGGTGCACGACCGTCAGGTCGCGCACCCCGAGAAGGGCGCGGGTCTCGTCGAGCAGCAGCTCGTCGAGGGGCTCGGACATGCCGAGGTCGAACGGCCCCGGGGTGCGGGCGTAGGCGTGCGTGTCCCCGACGACCAGGTCGCCGTCGGGTCGCTGGGTGAGCATGTGGTTGACGACGGCGTCGAGCATCTCGGGACGCTCGCGGGTCCACCGGGCGCGCAGGGCGCGGGCGCCCTCGGTGCCGGACAGGGCGGGGTAGCGCAGCATCGAGCTACCGGTGAGCACGGCCGGGTCGACGCGGGCCGCGCCCGGTGCGCGGATCTGCAGCATCTGCAGCACGCAGCGCCGCAGGCCTGCGTCGTCGGCGAGCTGCGGGAACAGCCGGTCCAGGTCGTGCCCGGTGCAGACGACGACCCGGTCGCCGAGCACGTCACCGCGGCCGGTGTGCACGACGCCGGTGCCGACACCGAGCACCGGGGTGGACCACAGCATCCGCACGCGGGGCCGGCGGGCCAGCCAGGCCGCGATGGCCGGGGCGGCGGCGCGGGGGTCGATCCGCAGGTCGCCGGGAAGGAACGCGCCGCCGAGCGCACCCGCGACCGGGACCCGGTCGGTGACCCCGGCGGCGTCGAGCAGGACCACCTCGTCGGCGCCGCGCTCGGCGGCCAGCTCGTCGAGCGCGGCGAGCTCCTCCGCCGCGCGGGCGACGACGACCGTGCCGGTCCGCGCCACCGCGAACCCGGCCTCGCGGCCCATCCGCAGCCAGGTCCCGCGGGCCCGCTCGGCGAACGCGAGGGCCTCGCCGGTCTGGGCGGTCACGCAGCCGTGCCCGAAGTTGCGCACCGAGGCTCCGACCGCCCGCTCGTCGCGTTCGACGACGGTGACCGACAGGCCGCGGGCGACCGCCTCGACGGCGTGCGCGAGGCCGACGATGCCGGCACCGACGACGACCAGGTCGCTCGCCGGGGCCGCGGACGGGTCGCTCGATCGGGTCATGGCGGTGACGGTCGCAGCCGGAAACTCATCAATACAAGTGCGCGCTCCGAGCTGTCATGTGCTGTTCATCCGGACATTTCCCGGGCTGTCGGCGGTGGTCGGCCGACCGTCGTCGCAACTTGTACAGTCAGCCCGTGGCCACCCCTCTGCACCGCGCACTGGCCTCGGAGCTGCGGGACCGGATCCGCAGCGGCGCGATCGGCGTGGGCGAGCAGCTGCCGTCCGAGGCGCAGCTGTGCCGGGACTTCTCGGCGTCGCGGGGCCCGGTGCGCCAGGCGCTGGCCGCGCTGCGCGACGAGGGGCTGATCGGCGGTGGGCAGGGCAAGCGGCCGGTCGTGCTCGAGTCCGTCCCGTCGCAGCCGTTCGAGTCGTTCCTGTCGTTCACCCGGCGCGCCGAGCTCACCGGGCACGTCCCCGGCCAGCAGCTGCAGGAGATCGCGCTGCGCCGCCCGGGCCCGACCGTAGCGGCGGCCCTGCAGCTGGACCCGCAGGCCTACGCGGTGCAGCTGCTGCGCCTGCGGCTGCTCGACGACCGCCCGGCGATGCTGGAGCGGATGACCTACGTGGAGGACGTCGGGCGCCCGCTGCTCGACGCCGACCTGAACGCCGGGTCCATCTACGCGCTGCTCAGCGGCGAGGGCGTCGACCTCTACGCGGCCCGGCACACGTTCGACGCCGTGGCCGCCGACGCCACCGACTCCGCCCTGCTCGAGGTGCCGGAAGGGACGCCGCTGCTCCGGGAGCGGCGGCTGACCAGGGACTCCTCGGGACGGCCGCTGGAGTGGTCCGAGGACCGCTACCGACCCGACGTCGCCACGGTGACCGTCACCAACACCCGCAGCACCCGACCGTCGGTGAGCCGCGTCTAGAGCGACGGTACGACGCCCTGGCGCGGCGCGTCCCCGGTGTGCGCCGCGGCGAACGCGTCGTCGAGTGCGTCGAGGCCGAAACGGCCGCCGACCAGCTCCGCGAACGGGTGGCGGTCGTGGTGCGCGGCCAGGAAGTCCACCGCGGTCCGCAGGTCGGCGGGCCGGTAGTTGTGCACGCCGACGACCGAGTGCAGGCCGCGCACCAGCCGTTCGGGGTCCAGCGGCACCTCCTCGCCGGGGGAGACCGACCCGGCGAGGACGGCGGTGCCGCCGACGTCGAGCGCCCCCAGGCAGGTCCGCACGGCGGCGGGAGCACCGGAGAGCTCCACCGCCACGTCGACCGGCCCGTGTTCCGTGGCGTCGGCGGTGACCTCGGCGGCGCCGAACCGCAGAGCGCGCTCGCGGCGGGCGGGGCCCGGGTCCGCCGCGATGACGTGCGCGCCCGCCTGCGCCGCCATCGCGACGGCGGTGACGCCCAGCATTCCCGCCCCGGTGACGAGCACCCGCGCGCCGTCGAGGTCCCCGGCGGCGCCGAGGACGGCCGCGACGGTCGCGGTGGCGCACGAGGCCGGAGCCGCCACGACGTCCGGCACGGCATCGGGCACGGCGACGATCGCGGTGCCCGGGAGCACGATGCAATGGGTGGCGAAACCCCCGGTGAGCGGCTCCGCGTCGTCGAGCGGCTCGTGGCCGTACTTGCGCAGGTGCCGGCACTTCTGCGTCAGGCCGCGCCGACACCGGTCGCAGCGTCCGCAGGACGCGGCGACCGACCAGACGATCCGCGCCCCGGCGGCGACGGCGGACCCGTCGACGCAGCGGGGCGCGTCCGGGCCGACGGCCAGCACGGTGCCCACCTGCTCGTGTCCGAGCACACCGGGCACCGGCGACGGCCGGTCCCCGCGGGCGGAGTGCAGGTCGCTGCCGCACACGGTCGCGAGGTCGATCCGGGCCAGCACCTCACCCGGTCCGGGCGTCTGCGGTGTGGTGGCCGGCACGACGGTGAAACCGCGGCCGACGCCGTCCCAGCGGGCGTAGCGGACGGGGACGACGGCTCGCGCGACGGTCTCTGAGGTCACCCGGGCACCGTAGACATGCGCCGCGCACCGTGACAACAACCTGTATTGATAAGTGTCGTCCGCAACCGGGACGGGAGAGGCCGGGACGGATGCCGACCCGGGGCGGTCCGGACGTGCCGGCCGTCCCGGATCGGGGGCCGTCTCAGTCCTTGAAGACGTCCTTGACCTTCTCGCCGGCCTGCTTCAGGTTGCCCTTGGCCTGGTCGCTCTGGCCCTGGGCCTCGAGCTCCTGGTCGTCGGTGGCCTGCCCGACGGTCTCCTTGGCCTTGCCCTTGAGCTCCTCGGACTTGTTCTCGATCTTGTCGTCGGCAGCCATGTGAACTCCCTCGGGTGGACGGCACCGGCGTGTCCCGATGCCGTCGACCGACTACCCGCATCCGGGTCCGCCGAACCCGGGACGGTCGATCAGACCGGCCGATCAGACCTGGCAGCTGCCGTCGGCGCAGGCGTCGCCGCCGGCCCGTCCGGTGGGGGTGAGCACCGTGAGCGGGTGGGACTCGGCCCACGCGGTGTCGAGCACCTCGCGCAGAGCGTCGGCCGGCTGCGCGCCCGAGACGCCGTACCTCTCGTCGATCACGAAGAACGGGACGCCGGTGATGCCGTACCGGCGGGCCTGCGCCAAATCCTCGGCGACGTCGTCGGCGTGGCGCCCGTCCTCGAGCGCCGCGCGTGCCTTCCCGGCGTCGAGACCGGCCTCGGCGACGAGGCGGACCAGGGTCTCCGGGTCGCCGATCGGCTCGCCGTCGGTGAACGCGGCCCGGAACAGCCTGCCCTTGACCGCGTCCTGCAGCTCGGCTCCGCCGAGCTCGCGGGCCAGGTGCAGCAGCCGGTGGGCGTCGAACGTGTTCCCGTCGCGGGCGATGTCGAAGTGGAACTCCAGCCCGTCCTCGGCGGCGGTGGCCGTCATCGTGGCCTCCATGCCGCGCGCCTTCTCGATGCTCATGCCGTACTTCTCGGCGAGGTGTGCGGCGCGGTCGCCCTCGCGCTCGCGGGGCGCGGTGGGGTCGAGCTGGAAGCTGCGCCACCGCACGTCCACCTCGTCGCGGTGCGCGAACCCGGCGAGCGCCGACTCGAACCGGGCCCTGCCGATCGCGCACCAGGGACAGACGACGTCGGACCAGATCTCCACCTTCATGTCCGGCCCAACGCCGCCCGCCTCCGGCGGCATTCCGCCCGGCCTTCGCCGGCCGGCACCGGTCAGCGCCGGCCGTTGCGGATCAGGTGCACGAACGTCCACGGCAGCGCGACGAACACGCCGGCGACACCGACGACCCCGGCGGCGATGACGATCCCGATGCGGGCGTCGGGGAGCGCCCACACGGCGAACAGGCCCAGCAGCGGCACGGCGACCACGGCCGGCCAGATCAGGGTGCCCAGCCACTTCGCACCGGTGCTCCAGCGCTCGTTCGCCCACATCATGACGACGCCCGCGATCCAGCCGACGACGGGGATCACGAATCCGCCGAGCATCAGGACCAGCACGGTGGCGACGTCGTAGGTCTCGTCGTGACGGGCCGTCTCGGGGCTGTACGCGGCGTCGGGGGCCATGGTGGTCATCTCGTCCTTCAATCCTCGCGGTGTGCTGACCGGACCCACTCTGCTGCGGTCGGGGGCTCCTGCCATCGGACCGCGGACGGAGATCCGCCGGACCCGTCTCGCCCGATCGGACTAGACGGGCCGGCCGCGGCGCTACCCGGACAGGTACTCGTGACCTACACCGGCCGGAGGTCCGGCCGCACGTTCTCGATCCCGGTCGCCTACCGGCGCGAGGGCGACGAGCTGACGATCCCGGTCGAGCTCCCGGACCGGAAGACCTGGTGGCGCAACTTCACCGGCGACGGCGGACCGATCCTCGTCCGGCTCGGCGGCGTCGACCGCGCCGGTCACGGCACCGCCGTGCGGGGTGCCGAGGGAGTCCGGGTCTCGGTGCGCCTCACCCCGGTCTGAGCACCGGATACCGACTTCTGATGATTGGCCGTGCATTGCTGCAACACCGGTGAACACCCGACGACAGATCGGGCGTGACCACTCCGCAGCGCCCGCCGAGCCCGTCCGCATATCCGCACATCACCCCGCCCCGGGTCGAGTGGGGGCCGCCACCGCGCAAGCGCCGCCTCAGGACGTTGCTGGTGACCGTCCTGGTCTCGCTCCTGGCCGGTGGGATCGGGGGATTCGTTCTCGGTCGTGAGAACCCGAGCGACGACGCAGTCCGGGACCGCATCGCCGAGAGGATGGCGGACGCGTTCGTCGGTACCCCCTTCGGCGACGCTCTGACCGGAGCGGGGGCATCGGGTGCGACCGGCGGCGACGCTGCTGCGGATGCCGCCGCGAGCGTCGCCACGCCCGTCACGGTCGGAGCGCCCAACCCCGTCAACTTCGGCGGCACCGACGATTCGCTCACCTTCACGGTGACCGGTGCGACGCGGCAGTCGAACTGCCCCGGTGCACGCGGCGGGATGCTGGTGCTGCGCGTCGACATCGCCACCGGCAGCGTGTTCAACCAGAACGACATGCCGTTCTCCCGGTACAGCTACATCGACCGCGCCGGCGTGACCCATACGAACGTGTCCTCCACCGCGGGAGGCGAGAAGGGCTACGACTCCGACGCCCCCGCGTCGTGCTCCGACGGGCTGCCCGCCGGCCGAGAGATGAAGCCGGACTCGCGTTACACCGGCAGCGTCCTGCTCGACCTGCCGGCCGACGCCACGACCCTCACCTTCAGCGCCAACGACTACGACACGCAGAAGGAATGGACCCTCGAGATTCCCACGGCCTGACCGGTACCGCCCCGGCACCGGACCCGCATCCCCTCCGGCCGGACGAGGACGGGTCCGCGAGGATGGGGCGGTGCAGATCGCTCTCGCTCGTGTCGCCGTCCTGGTCAGCGGGGCGGCGATCCTCGTCGTCGAGACCCTCGCCACCCGACTCGTCGCCCCCTACGTCGGGCTGACCCTGGAGTCGACGACGGCGGTCATCGGCGTCGCGTTGGCCGGCATCGCCTTCGGGGCCGCGCTCGGCGGTCGGCGTGCCGACACCTCCGACCCGCGCCGGGTGGCCGCGGTGGCGCTGGCCGTGGGCGGGCTCGGTGTCCTCGCGGTGCGCCCGCTGGTCCGGCTCGTCGGGCCGCTGCTCGGCAGCGGACCGAGCGCCGCGATCCTGCTCGTCGTCGTGTCCACCCTGGTCTCGGTCACCGCGCTCGCCGCGGTCACCCCGGCCGTCACCCGGGCGCGCCTGGACGGGCTCGAGGGCTCCGGCGGCGTCATCGGGTCGCTGTCGGCCCTGGGCACCATCGGGTCCCTGGCGGGCACCTTCCTGACCGGGTTCGTGCTGGTCGCGCTGCTGCCGGTGAGTGCGATCCTGCTGGTCACCGCGGCCGCGTGCCTGGTGCTCGCCCTCGTGGTCGCGACGACGCGGACCCGGCGGGAGATCGTCAACGTCTCGGGCTCCGCGGCCGTGCTGGCGGCGCTGCTGGTCGCGGTCCCCGGCCGGTGCGATGTGGACACCACCTACTACTGCGCGAGCGTCGTCCCGGGGGACCGGCCGACCGAGCGCATTCTCGTCCTCGACGACCTGCAGCACTCCGCGGTCGACCTCGCGGACCCGGCGCGCCTGCGGTTCGCCTACACCCAGCGCTTCGCCGACGCCGTCGACACCGCGTTCCCGGCGGGCCGGCCGCTGTCGGCGGTGCACGTCGGCGGCGGCGGGTTCACGATGCCGCGCCGGCTCGCCGCGACCCGGCCGGGCAGCACCTCGACGGTGCTCGAGCTCGACCGCGGCGTCGTCGAGCTGGGGGAGCGCGAGCTCGGCGTCGGGACCATCCCCGGGCTGACCATCCGGGTCGGCGACGCCCGGACCGGGCTGGCCGCGCTCCCGGACGCCTCCGCCGACCTCGTCGTCGGCGACGCGTTCGGGGCCCGGTCGGTGCCCTGGCACCTGGCGACCGCCGAGTTCGTCGACGAGGTGCACCGGGTGCTGCGCCCGGGCGGGCTCTACGTGGTGAACGTGATCGACCGGGACCCGCTCGCGCTGCTGCGCGCCGTGACGGCCACGGTCGACGACCGGTTCGGCTCGGTCGCGGTGATGGCCCGGCCCGAGCAGCTCGCCCCCGGTGGCGGCGGCAACGCGGTGGTCGTGGTCTCCGACCGCGGCATCGACACGGCCGCGCTCGCGGCCCGGGCGGCGGCGCGCGGCGAGCCGGGGTCGGTCCTGGACCCGGCCCGGACCCGGGCGCTGGTCGGCGACGCCGCGATCCTCACCGACGACGACGCGCCGGTTGACCAGCTCGCGAGCTGGGGCCGGTAGGCACGTCCGGGCGGGACCCGGACCGGCCGTCCCGTCAGCCGGCTCCGGCGCCCACCCCGGCGACACCGGCCGCTCCGGCCGGACGGTTCGCGGCGCCCGAGGACGCGGCGGGGGCCGCGGTCGTGGACGCGGTCGGGGCGGTGGCCCGGCGGGCACGCAGCTTCGCGAGCAGGCTCGAGTCCGGGCGGTCGGCAAGGGCCGAGGTGAAGCGGTCGAGGAAGATCGCCACAATGACGACGGCGAGACCACCCTCGATACCGGCCGCGATGTCGAGCTGGGTCACCGCGCTGACCACGATCGTCCCCAGGCCGTCGGCGCCCGCGAGCCCGGCGACGACCACCATCGACAGCGCGAGCATGATTACCTGGTTGACGCCGGCCATGATCGAGGGCAGTGCCATCGGCAGCTGCACTTCGCGCAGGATCTGGCGCGGGTGCGCGCCGAACGCGTGCGCCGCCTCGACCACTTCGGAATCGACGCCGCGGATGCCGAGCTCGGTGAGCCGCACCGCGGGGGCGATCGAGAACACGATGGTCGCGACGATGCCCGGTACCACCCCGATGCCGAACAACAGCACCACGGGGATCAGGTACACGAACGCCGGGATCGTCTGCATGGTGTCCAGCACCGGGCGCAGGCTCCGGCTCGCCGCCCGGCTGCGGGCCGCCCAGATGCCGAGCGGAACCCCGATCGCGGCCGCGATCAGGGCCGCGACGAGCACCAGGCCGAAGGTCTCCATCGTCTCGGTCCACAGGTCGAACGACGACACCAGGGCGAACCCGAGCAGCGCGAACACCGCGAACCCGACTCCCCGCACCAGCAACGCCAGCACCACCAGCAGCGCGAGCCAGAGCCACCACGGCGGTGCGGTGAACACGACCGTCACGGCCTCGACCACTGCGGTGATCACTGCGCCGATGCCGTCGAACAGGGCGCCGGCGTTCTGGAGCAGCCATAGAATGAAGGCCTCGACGTAGCTTCCGAGCTCGAACCTGGGCATCAGACGTTCCCGTTCCGGTCGTGGGTGGAGTCGGAATGTGTCGCCGCGGGGTGTGTCGCCTCGGGGTGAGTGGACAGCGCGGCCAGGACCGCGCCGCGGGGGACGACACCGGTCAGCCGGCCGCCGTCGACGACCGCGAGCGGGACCGGGTTGCGGCCGACCTGGTGCAGCAGGTCGATCAGCGGCCGGTCCGGTTCGGTGGTGCGGTACTCCTCGACCAGCGCGGACCGGTCGATGCTCGTGGCCCCGGTGGCGGCCGCGTGGCCCAGCCGGTCGTCGCGGATGACACCGAGGATGCGGTGCTCGGAGTCGACGACGTAGGCGCCGGTGGCCTCGGCCTTCCCGAGACGCACGAGCACGTCGGAGGGCCGTTCGTCGAGCGTGACGGTGATCCGCGGCTCGTGGATCACGTCGGTGGCGGTGAGCACCCGGCTTCGGTCGACGTCGGAGACGAACTCGGCCACGTAGTCGTCGGCGGGCGAGGCGAGGATCTCCGGGCCGGTGCCGACCTGGACCAGGCGGCCGTCCTTGAGCAGCAGGATCCGGTCGCCGAGCAGCATCGCCTCGTTGAGGTCGTGGGTGATGAACACGATCGTCTTGCGCAGCTCGCGCTGCAGGCGGACCAGCAGCTTCTGCATGTCCCGTCGGATCAGCGGGTCCAGGGCGGAGTACGGCTCGTCCATCAGCAGCACGTCGGTGTCGCTGGCCAGCGCGCGGGCCAGTCCCACGCGCTGCTGCATGCCCCCGGACAGCTGGCCGGGCAGGGCGTCGGCGCGGTCGCCGAGGCCGACCTGTTCGAGCGCCCATTCGGCGGTCCGGCGGCGCTCGGCGGCGTCCACCCCGCGGATCTGCAGCCCGTACTCGGCGTTCTGCGCGACGGTGCGGTGCGGCAGCAGCGCGAAGTGTTGGAAGACCATGCTCATCCGCTCGTTGCGCAGCGTGCGCAGGTCGCCGTCGCCGAGCGAGCCGAGGTCGCGGCCGTCCACGTCGATCGTCCCGGAGGTGGGCTCGATCAGCCGGTTCAGCAGCCGGACCAGTGTGGACTTGCCGGAACCCGAGAGCCCCATGATCACGAACAGCTCGCCGGGCGCGATGTCGAACGACACGTCGTGCACGGCCAGGGTCGCGCCGGTGCGCTCCTGGATCTCTCTGCGGCCGACGCCGTCGGCGGCCAGCGCCACGGCCTCGTCGGCCGAGGAGCCGGAGCCGAACACCTTGGTCAGGTCCTCGACCCGGATCATCGGCGACGCCGTACCGGTCGCCACCGGCGCCTTCTCGTCCAGTGTGCTCATGTCGCTGCTCCCACCCACTTGCGGACGGCCTCGGGGTGACGGGCGACGTAGTCGCGGGCCACCGCCTCGACGTCCTCGTTGTCCAGGTCGACCCGCTTCAACATCTCTTCGACGTCGGCCACCGGGATCTCGAAGCGCTCGAGCATCGCGACGAACTTCGGGGCCGAGGTCTGCAGTTCCTTGCTGGCGGCGGTCCAGGCCGCGTAGTCCGGCATCGCGCACGCGCCGTCGCCGGTGTCGAAGCAGCCCTCCTTCGGCGGCGTCGGTTCGTCGAGCCTGGTCATCTCGAACTCCTGGAACACGTAGTGCGGGTGGTAGAGGTAGACCAGGATCGGCGCGCGGCGCTCGTAGGATCGGCGCAGCTCGGCGAGCTGCGCGGCCTCGCTGGATGCCACCTGTTCCAGGTTCAGCTTGTAGCCGGACAGGCGCTTCGCGTTCTGCTCGGTGGTCAGGAAGCTCGGGTCGGAGTCGATCAGCTTGCCGTCCAGCGCCGCCGCGTAGTCGTTGAGCTGGGACACGCTGCGCAGCCCGGCCAGCGGCTGACCCGGCGCGGTGGCGTAGGTCGGCACGTACCAGCCCTGCTCGGCGCCGCCGTAGGTCTGGTGGACCATGTCGATCCGGGCGGCGGCCTTGGCCGAGAGCTCCTTCTGGTTCGGCATCGCGACCTCGGAGAGCAGGTCCACGTCGCCGCGCTGGGCCCCGGCCCACGCCGTCGCCGGGCCGACCTGGATCGTCTTGAACTCGTCGACGCCCAGCTCCGGGTGGGTGGCGGCGAGCTCGCCGAGGATCGCGTTGGTCAGCTTCGCCGCGCTCCAGGGGAACTGCGCGGCCCGGACGGTGACGCCGCCGTCCTGCCCGGGCGCGCCGCACGCGGCCAGAGCCGCGACGACCAGTGCCAGCGCGAGCACCAGGCGTCCCGTGCGCGACGGGGCCGACCGGTGCCGGGACGGCCCGCCCGTCGGGCGGGGGGAGGGTTTCATCGGGCGACGGTACTGTTATCGAGCATCTCGACGCCGAGTGGACCGTCGCCGCGCAGCGTCACGCGGTGCATCACCCGCCGGGCGCCGCCGTAGTCGCGGTTCGCGTAGTGCGCGGTGGACCGGTTGTCCCACATCGCGACATCGCCGGCGGCCCAGCGGTGCCGGACGATGTGCTCGGGCTTGGTGAGGTGGGCGTAGAACAGGTCCAGCAGGTGCCGGCTCTCCGCCTCCGACACCCCGACGATCCGGGTGGTGAAGCCCGGGTTCACGAACAGCGAGCGCCGCCCGGTCTCCGGGTGCACCCGCACCACCGGGTGCACGACCGGTTCGAGCGTGGTGACGGTCTCGCCCTCCCACTCGCTGCCCCGGCCCTGCTGGCGCTGCAGGAGCCGCTCGCCGAAGTCGCGGAAGCCGTCGTGCTCGGCGGAGAGCTCGTCGGCCAGGCGCGCCACGGCGGGCGAGAGCGAGGCGTAGGCCAGCTCCAGGTCGGCCCAGTTCGTGTCGCCGCCCGAGGGCGGCAGGGTGACCGCGCGCAGGATCGAGCCCAGCGGCGGGCGCTTCATGAACGTGACGTCGGTGTGCCAGACGTCGGAGAAGCCGTCGTCGGCGCTGTCCAGGGCGTAGATCTCGGTGTGCGCGTCGTCGAGGCCCGGCACGACCGGATGCGAGGCGGTCAGCTCACCGAGCCGGTTGCCGAGGCGGACCTGGGCGTCCGGGTCGAGGGTCTGACGGGCGAAGAACAGCACCTTGTGCGCGGTCAGCGCGGCGCGCACGTCCGCGACCACGGCGTCGTCGGCGGTGGCCAGGTCGAGGCCGTGCACGAGCGCGCCGAACCCGGGGCCGAGCGGCTCCAGGTCGAGGCTGCCCGTCGGGGGCGGCGTGGTCAGGGTGGCGCTGGACACTGTGGCTCCTCAGGAGGGGACGTACCGGTGCGGACCGTGGATGGTCAGGACGGCGGGTGGTCAGGGCGCGGCGGCGAGCAGGGGGTGCGCGTCGCCGGGGCGGGCGAGTACGCCGCGGCGGTCCAGCTCGGGCAGCACGCCCTCGCCGACCCGGTAGGCCTCCTCCAGGTGCGGGTAGCCGGACAGCACGAACTCGTCGATGCCGAGCGCGTGGTACTCCTCGATCCGGTCGGCCACCTCGGCGTGGCTGCCGACCAGCGCGGTGCCGGCGCCGCCGCGGACCAGGCCGACCCCGGCCCACAGGTTGGGGCTGATCTCGAGCCGGTCCGGTGAGCCGCCGTGCAGCGCGAGCATCCGCTGCTGGCCCACCGACTGGCTCGCACCGAGCGTGGCCTGCGCCTTCTCCACCTCGGCCGGGTCGAGCGCGTCGAGCAGGCGTTGCGCCTCTGCCCAGGCCTCGGCGGAGGTGTCGCGGGTGATCACGTGCAGGCGGATGCCGAAGCGCGGCGTGCGGCCCTGCGCGGCGGCGAGCTCGCGCACCCGGCCGATCTTCTCGGCCACCTGCGCCGGCGGCTCGCCCCAGGTCAGGTAGACGTCGGCGTGCCGGGCGGCGACCGGCAGCGCCGCGTCGGAGGACCCGCCGAAGTAGATCGGCGGCACCGGGTCCGGCGCGGCCAGCGTGGTGGCCCCGGCGACCTCGTAGTGCTCGCCGGCGAAGTCGGCGGGCTCGGCACCCCAGGCCGCGCGCAGCACGGAGAGGAACTCGTCGGTGCGCGCGTAGCGCTCGTCGTGGACGGCCCAGTCACCGAAACGGCGCTGCTCCACCGCGTCGCCGCCGGTGACGATGTTGAGCATCAGCCGGCCGCCGGAGATCCGCTGGTACGTGCTGGCCATCTGCGCGGCCAACGTCGGCGAGAGCACGCCGGGCCGGAACGCGACGAGGTAGCGCAGTGTGCGGGTCTCGCGCAGCAGCGCCGCGGTGGTGAGCCAGGCGTCCTCGCAGAACGTCCCGGTCGGGGTGAGCACGCCGTGGAAACCGAGCGTCTCCGCCGCCCGGGCGATCTGGGCGAGGTAGTCGACGTCGGCGGCGCGCTGGGTGGTGCCGGCCTCGCCGCGGTCGGCGTGCCGGCGGGCGACGATGGTGCGCCCGTCGCCGGAGGTGGGCAGGAACCAGTGCGGGACGATGCTCATGAGGTGCTCCTTCCGGAGGCCGGGGTCTGTGCTGCCGGGGTCTGTGCTGCCAGGATTTGGGCCTCGAAGCGGCGGTCCACGAAGTCGGCGAACCGCACGCGGCCGGGGATGACGCCGGCGTCGCTGAACGCGTCGGCGAGGTCCTGCTCGGAGCCGACCAGCGCGTCGTCCATCGGGACCGGGGTGTCCGGGCCGCGGTCGGCGGCCAGGGTGGTCACCGGCAGCGGGAGCTTCGTCTCCTCGCTCCACACCTTCGCCCGCCCGGCGCGGTCGACGTTCGAGTAGCGCTGGGCCTGCGCGATCCGGGCCAGCAGGTCGCCGACGGCGGCCTGGCGGGCCGGGTCGGCCAGCGCCGCGTTCGAGGCGACCTGGAAGTTGTAGCCGTTCGCGGTGCCCTGCCCGGTGGCGATCGTGCGGGCACCGGCCTGCAGCTGGGCCTGCGCGGTGTAGGGGTCCCAGGTGGACCAGGCGTCGACCTCGCCCTGCTGGAACGCGGCGAAGGCGTCGGCGGGGGCGAGGAACGTGACGTCGACGTCGTCGAGGCTCATCCCGGCCGCGCGCAGCGTGTGGAGCAGCTGCCCGTGCGCGGAGCTGCCCTTGGCCACCGCGATCCGCTTGCCCCGCAGGTCGGCGACCGTGCGCAGCGGCGAGTCCCGGGGCGCCAGGATCGCGTCGCTGTCGACGTTGCCCTGCGCCGCCGCGACGATCTGCACCCGGGCCCGCGCCGCCGCAGCGAAGATCACCGGCGTGTTGCCGGTCCCGCCGACGTCGATCGCGCCGGCCCGGGCCGCCTCGATCAGCGGCGGCCCGGAGGTGAACGTCGACCACTCGACCCTGTACGGCAGGTCGTCGAGCAGTCCGGCCGCGGCGAGCAGCGACCGGGACCCGCCCTTCTGGTCGCCGACCTTGAGCGTGACCCCGGCCAGCGCGGCGGGCTCGACCGGCGGCTGCACCGGTGGCCTGGCGCGCGGGACCGAGGAGCACCCCGCGGCCAGCACGGCGAGCAGCACGAGGAACGCGACGGCGAGCGGCCCCGGTCTCCCGCCGGCGCGCTCAGGCCGCATCGTCGGCCACCCCGAGCTCGGAGAGCACGGCACGGCGCAGGTCGGCGACCCGTTCCGTGGACCGCGGGCGCACGCCGGGGGAGTGCTCGGCGACGATGGCGCCCTCGGCCAGCACGAGGACCCGGTCGGCCAGCAGCAGCGCCTCGTCGACGTCGTGGGTGACCAGCAGGATCCCCGGCCGGTGCCGCTCCCACAGGTCGAGCACGAGGCGGTGCATCGCGATCCGGGTCAGGGCGTCCAGGGCGCCGAACGGCTCGTCGAGCAGCAGCAGGTCCGGTTCGCGGACCAGGGCCCGGGCCAGCGACGCCCGCTGGGCCTCGCCGCCGGACAGGGTCAGCGGCCACGCCTGCGCGTGCCCGTCCAGCCCGACCTCGGCCAGCGACCGGTCCACCACCTCGGCGGCGTCGGGGCGGTCCAGGCCGAGCACGACGTTGTCGCGCACCGAGCGCCACGGCAGCAGCCGCGGCTCCTGGAACGCCATCGACACCGAGCCGGGCACCCGGATGTCGCCGGAGACGCCGTCGCCCGCGGTGTCGTCGAGCCCGGCCAGCACGCGCAGCAGGGTGCTCTTCCCGGAGCCGCTGCGTCCCAGCAGCGCGACGAACTCCCCGTCGCCGACGGTGAGGTCGAGGCCGTCGAGGACGCGGCGCCCGGAGAACTCGCGGACCAGGCCGGTGACCCGCGCCGTCGTCGTGGCGCTCATCCGGTCACCGCCGCCGGGCGCCAGCGCAGCGCGCGGCGCTCGAGGCGGCGGACCAGGGCGTCGGTGCCCAGGCCGAGCAGGGCGTAGACCACCAGCCCGACCACGATCACGTCGGTGCGCAGGAACTCCCGCGCGTTCATGATCATGTAGCCGAGCCCGGCGTCGGCCGAGACGGTCTCCGCGACCACGATCGAGAGCCAGGCGATGCCCAGCGCCAGCCGCAGCCCGGTCAGCGTGCTCGGCATCGCACCGGGCAGCACGACGTGGCGCAGGCGCTCGGAGCGGCTGAAGCCCAGCACCCGGGTCGCCTCGATCAGCTTCGGGTCCACGCCACGCACCCCGGCGTGCACGTTCAGGTACATCGGGAACAGCACCCCGAGCGCGACGAGCAGGATCTTCGGGGTCTCGTCCACTCCGAACCACAGGATGAACAGCGGCACCAGGGCCAGGTGCGGCAGCGTCCGCAGCATCTGCACCGGCGGGTCGACGAGGTGGTCGCCCCAGCGGGAGAGCCCGGAGAGCAGGCCGAGACCGACCCCGGCGGCGAGCCCGAGGGCCACGCCCGCGGCCACCCGCAGCAGCGAGACCACCAGGCCCTCCGGGAGCTCGCCGCTGGCCGTGACGTCGACGGCGGCGGTCACCACCCGCCACGGGGAGGCCAGCTCGTCCTCGGCGAGCAGGCCGGTGCCCGAGGCGAGCTGCCAGGCCACGAGGACCGCGACGGGGCTGATCCAGCGCCGCCACTCGAAGCGGGCCCGCGGCGGCGACGGTGAGGGCGGGACGTCGTGCCGGTCGGCGGC
>NZ_JADQDD010000015.1 GCF_019263595.1 Pseudonocardia sp. KRD291
GCCACGGTCGTGGCAGTGTGCCGCAACCCCGACCGCGGCCGGCAGCTGCGCGAGGAGGTCGCCGCGCTGGTCGGCGCGGACCGGGTCGAGATCGTCACCGGTGACCTGGAGCGCCAGAGCGACGTCCGCCATGTCGCCGCGCAGGTCCTGACGCGACACCAGCAGCTGCATGTCCTGGTCAACAACGCCGGAGCGCACTTCCCCGACCAGCGACCCGGACCCGACGGCATCGAGCGCCACATGGCGGTCAACCACCTGGCCGGGTTCCTGCTGACCGAACTGCTGCTGCCCGCGTTGCGCGCCGGCGCGCCGGCGCGGATCGTCAACGTCGTCTCCGACGCGCTCAACGACACCCGCACGGTCAAGATCACTCCACGGCCTCGGCCGGCCACGATCACACCCGAACAGCTGGGCGAGGTCGACGACGCCACCCCGATGCAGGTCTACGGCCGCTCCAAGCTGGCCTCCCTGATGTGCGGCTACCTACTCGCCGACGAGCTCGCCGGCAGCGGCGTCACCGTGACCGCGGTCCACCCCGGACACGTCGACACCGGGATCGTCAACGCGTTCTCCACCCCGCTGACCAGACGTCTGATGCCGGCCGTCCGTCGATTCCTGCTCACCCCCGAACAGGGCGCCGAACCGGCGATCCGACTGGCCACCGACCCCGCGCTGGAAGGGGAGACCGGTACCTACCACCATCGCCACAGACTGCACGCGACCACGCACGTGTCCTACGAGCGAGCACTCCAGCAGCAGATCCGAGCGGCCAGCCTGCGGCTCGCGCGGGTTGTGGTGTGAATGCACCAGGCAGGTCCATGCGGCTTACCAGCTGATCCGGGACGCGTTTCTGTTCACCGACCGGCGACTCATCCTTGTCGATAGGCAGGGGATAACGGGACGAAAGGTTGAATATCGGTACAGGCACTGATGAGCACTTACGTGGCCCGCTGACAGGGACGCGGCAAGCGCCTGAACGCGTCGACTGCTCGCGCGATCGCCTCTACTCGGCCGACTTCGGATGGCCGGGACCGGCCGCCACGGGCCAACCGGCACAGCTCCTCCCACGCCTTCGCCGCCTCCGAAGTCGCGAACCGCGCTTCCCAGCCGTGGGGAGGCGCCGGCGGAGCAACCCGATCGCCACGCTTGGCCGGCAAGTCTCAAACCCCTTCCGGCGCCGGCACGAGTCCGTGGTCGTCATCAAGGGGACGGTTGAGCTCGTCGACTAGAGCAGGATCGGCGTGGATCGCCGCGGTCGCCCTCCACTCGACGACGACCTTCGCAAGGACGGACCAGCGACCCAACTCGGCCGATGGCCCCCACCGCACGAACGAAGTCGATGGCGAACGTCTCCCTTGTCGGCCAGCGCAGCCACACCCTTGGGGTCTCGCTGCAACTCGCTCCACTGCACCTCGGTCGTCACAACATTTATGAACTTATTCAGAAGTCGGCGTAAGACGGGTGAACGAACCCCGCAGCGGGACCGCGTGCTCGCCGTCGGCGCGGGACGGTCATGCAGACATTCATCGCTGCTGCGGCAACACAGCGGTGAGCTGGGCTACTGGGCGCGGGCGATGACGCCGTTGAGGATTACCTGCAGTTTCCAGGCTGCGCGTTGCGCGGGATCGCCGGCGGTCAGTTGCGGGGTAAGGAGCCGAAGCGTCGGATACCGCTCTTCGGGCAGCCCGCTGTAGAGGGCACTCACGGTGCTGGTTGCGGGATCGTCGTCACGCGCCCGGGAGGCGACGTCCTCGAGTGCCGCCGACGAGATGTACTGCCCGATGAGGTCGGCTGCCCAGGCGCAGGCCTGCTTCTCGATGCCGCCGGACAGGAGCAGCGACAAGATCTCTTCGACGATTCGCAGGGAGCCCGGCCCGGTGTCGAGGTGGGTCAGGCCGAACGAGCCGAGGTCGGAGTGCTCCGCCAGGGCCGCCACCGTGCGTCGGACGAGGAGCTCGAGGCGCTCGCGCCAGTCGCCGTCGGCGTCGGTCGGCAGCTCGACACCGGCCACCGCCTCATCGTGGGCGAGGGCGATGAGTTCGTCGCGGTCGGCGACATAGACGTAGAGAGCCCCTGGTGAAGTGTCGACCTCCTTCGCCACTGCGCGCATGGTCACGCCTGCGACACCGTGTGCGTCGATGAGGCGGAGCGCGGCGCCGACGATCGACTCTCTACTCAACGCCGGCTTCGCGGGCCGTGTCCGCGGGCTGTCTCGCACCCCAGCACCCTATATCTGCCGGCTCACATCGTTTGCCGCGGACGTTGTCCGCGACGTACGTTGTTCGTAACGAACAGCGTTCAATGGAGTCCATATGAGTCTCAGCCACAGCATCCGCACCACGACGCCGTCCCGGCGTCGGTGGCTCGTTCTCGTGATCGTTTTGACGGTGACGTCGATGGATCTGCTGGACTCGACGGTGATGAACGTGGCGGCCCCGTCCGTCCGTGCCGAGTTGGGCGGCTCGGAGACCAGCTTGCAGTGGTACTCCGCGGCGTACACGCTCGTGTTCGGGTCGCTGCTCATCGTCGCCGGGCGGTGGGGTGACCGCTGGGGACGGCGGCTGCTGCTACTCGTCGGCGTGCTCGGGTTCACGGCCGCTTCGGTGCTGTGCGCGGCTGCCACGGGCCCGGAGCTGCTCATCGCCGCACGCACGGTTCAGGGCGGATTCGGGGCGTTGATGATCCCGCAGGGCTTCGGCATCCTCACTGCCGTTTTCGCCCCGGAGGCGCGCGGCCGGGTCTTCGCGATGTTCGGTCCGGTGATGAGCCTGGCCGGCATCGGCGGTCCACTCATCGCCGGTGGGCTGATCGCGCTCGACCTCGGCGGGCTCGGCTGGCGGACGATCTTCCTGATCAACGTGCCGCTCGGGCTCCTCGCCGCCGTCGGTGTTCTGCTCTGGGTGCCGGCCGACCGAGGTGACCCTGCCGCCCGGTTCGACCTGCTCGGCACCGTGCTGGTGGTCACCGCGTCGGCTCTGCTGGTCTTCCCGCTCGTCCAGGGGCGCGAGTCGGGCTGGCCGTGGTGGACCTTCGTGTTACTCACCGGCGGCGTCGCCCTGTTCGCCGTGCTCGCGCGGCGGCAGCGCACGAGCCCCTCGCCGGTACTGGTCCCGAGCTTGTTGGCCAAGCGATCGTTCGTCGCGGGCCTGCTGGTGGCCGTGGTCTTCTTCACCGGTGTGGGTGGCCTGGTGCTGGTGCTCTCCGTGCACTTCCAGATCGGCCTGGGCCTGACCGCCCTTTCCACGGCCGTGCGGCTGTCCCCGATCGCCATCGGCATCCTGCTCAGCTCGTTGGCCGTGTCGCGCCTGCAGAAGGCCTGGGGCCTACGCGCCGGGCTGTACGGCGGGTTCGCCGTCGAGGTCATCGGCTTGGGTGCCTTGGGTGTCGCATCAAGCTCGGCCGCACCGTATTGGATCTCTGCGGCCGCACTCCTGCTCATCGGGCTGGGCCTGGGAGTGCTCTTCGGGCCGCTGGTCCAGCTCGTTCTGACCACTGCGAATCCCCACGAGGTCGGGAGCGCCTCCGGGGGCCTCAACGCCGTGCAACAGCTGTGTACCGCCGCCGGTGTGGCCGCCGCGGGCACCCTCTACTTCGCCGTCAAGGGTCTCGGTGGCCTCCTCGCCGGGCTGGCGTTCGCCGGCCTTGCCTGCCTCGCTGCAGCCGCCCTCGTCCCACTCATCCCGTCGGTCTCGGCCGACACGAACGGAGCATCATCGTGACCAGCATCGTCGTCTTCGGCCCCAACGGAGCCACCGGCCGCGTGATCGTGGAAGAAGCCCTCCGCGCCGGACACTCCGTCACCGCCGCGGTCCGTCGACCGGAGCTGTTCATGAAAGACGAGCCGGATGACGTGGCGCGGCCACAGATCGCGAGGGCAGACGTCCGCGATCTCGAGTCGGTCCGGTCGGCGATCGCCGGGCACGACGCCGTCGTCTCCGCGATCGGCCCTGCTGGCGCACGCGCCAAGGGCCTCTACTCCGCTGCCGCCCACAACCTGGTCACCGCGATGTCCGACCACGGCCCCCGACGACTGGTCGTCCTCTCCTCCGCGGGCGCGCGGCGTGACGACCCGCACCACGCGCTCGTCTACCGGATACTTGCCCGCACGGTCATGAACGAGCTCTACAGCGACATGCGCGCGATGGAAGACATCCTGCGCACCAGCACGCTCGACTGGACCGTCGTCCGTCCAGGGCAGATCGTCGACGAACCGGCCGGTGCCTACGAAGTGCTCGACGGGCTCACCCCCAAAGGGAACCCGAGCATCCCACGATCTGACCTCGCTCGATTCGTCGTCAGTCAGGTCGACAACGCTGAGTGGTCGCACAAGTACCCCACCCTCACCCGCGGGTCGAACCGAGGGTGACTGACGAGCAGGACGTAGGAAAGGTGTGCCTGCCCGAGCGAACCGCGCCGGGCAACGGCTGCATCGGCGGTCCGTCCACAGCGTGACGGCACCCGGGTCCGAGACGCGGTGGACCGGCATGGCTCCTGTTGTCCCGCGCGGCATCGGCCGCCTGCAGAACCTGCCGACTCCCAGCGAAGTGTTCAACCGGGATGATCCCGACGTTGCTCGCCGCCGTCACCTCGGCCGTTCTGCGTTCCCTGGCAGCCACTCGGCTCGACCGCTGGAATCTCGGGGCCCCTGCGATGGGTTTCCGTTGGATACAATCACCGTAAGGGGCCCTGAGCGGTGATCACAAGGCTCTGAGCTGCAGACTGTGGGGCGGGTCGGGTTCGAACCGACGACCTGACGGGTCCCGAGTCCGACCGGCTACGGGCTGCAGCGGTAGTCAGCAATGGTCATCGGTGCTGCTCAGCGGCGGTATGGATGTTCAGCAGCGATCTATCGAGGCAAGCCAGAGCGGAACGTAAGCGTTGGCATTCTCGTTGGCGACGATCTTGAACCGCACGTCCGGGAACTTGCCGAGTTGACCTTCTGAGTTCAAGCGCGCCGCCTCCGGCAGCGCGGGGCCGGCCACGCCGGCCCCACTCCCCTGAGACACCGCTCAGATCACCCGAGGCCATCCGACACCATCCAGCGCGCCACGCTAGCCACGCACTCGGCGAGAGCTGCACCGGTAACCCCGTCGAGAAGCGCCTTCACGATCTGCTCGATCGACAGCGTTCCGTACCAGGTCCGCGCCCGGGTGTACGTCGTCTCCTCGACCGCTCGCTTGATAGTCGACCAGCCGTGCCAGTGAGCCAAGCAGGCCGCGTCGATGGCCGGATCGGCGGGGCTTGCAAGATCCCAGTCCAGCACGCCCAGGAGCTGGCCGTCGACGGACCAATGCATATTCTCGCCGGTCAGGTCTCCGTGCACCAAGCGAGGCGGTTCCGGATCCAACGCCAGAACCTCGTGAACGCGTCGCCGGCCGGACGCGCGTAGCTCGGGTGGAAGGCGGGGAACCGCCTCGTTGAACATCAGCTCTTCCCAGCGTTCCCGGCCCGCGTAGGCGTGAGGAACATCGAGATGGTCCGCCAGTGGCGCCAGGTCGACTCGCGAGAGTGCGTCGAGGACTTGGCGAAGCGCGGCGGGATCACCTGCGTCGGGCGGGAGGTACGAGCCCGGGATCCACGAGACCGCCACAGCCGTCCATCCAGGTTCCGAGACGACCGGGGTTAGCGGAACCGGTGTGGAGAACGGCAGCCCAACGGTCTGTAGATCGGTGAGCAATGCCGTCCGGCGCGGCAGCGACTCAACCGCCGGCTTGCTTCGGGCGATCCTCACTGCTGCCCGGCCGGGCAGGAGAACGACGTCATGTGAGCCACTCGGGATCACCTTGGCGTCAGCCACGCTCATACCGGGCAGCAACGTTCGCGCGATACCGATCTCGCGATCACTCGGACGGCGCGGCACCACAGTCCGTAAGGCTAACGAAGCGGGCTCCGCCCGGACCCGGCACCGCTGCGGAGATCACGGAGTGCGGGTCGGCGGCGATCACCTCGGGCCGGGCCGTGGCAGGGATCGCAAGACGGTGCCGCGACTCGGGCGCCCACGGGAGACACGGAAGGTACCGACGCCAAGCGCTCCCGTTAGAGCGTCGTCGCGTAGACCGACACTGATTGCCCCGAGCGGGCGGTGGCTTGTCGTTCGTAGCCGAGGCCGATCTTCTCTGCGACGTGCTGTGAGGGCGTGTTGTGAGGGTGGGTGATCGCGATCAAACGACGGGTGCCGAGCTGGTCTCGCGCGTGGTCTCGACAGGCTGTCGCCGCTTCCGTGGCATAGCCGTGCCCCTGCAGATCAGCTCGGACGTGGTACCCGACCTCCACGTCTGTCTCACCGTCGATCGTCTGCGGAGTGAGGCCGCAATCACCGACGAACTCGCCCGTCGAGCGGAGGGTCACGCGCCAGAGCCCGAATCCTTCCTGCCGGTAGAGACGCTGGTTCCACTCGATCCAGGCCCGGGCCTCATCTCGATCCCTCGGCCGTGGGTAGTGCTTCATCACCTCGGGATCACCCAGGAGCCCGGCCATGTCATCGAGATCGTCCAGAGCCATCTCGGCGAAAGCGAGCCGCGTCGTCGGTACCGGTACTTGAAGTCGCATGGCGCCCGAAGCCTCCCCTTATGAAACGCGGCACCGGCCAGCAGTGCGCACGCCACGCTCGAATATGTTTCGGCGGACGGTCACGGACTATATCCGGGCGAAGACCAGGAGCCCAAGATCATCCCGTTGGCCGTCTCCGGGCCGTGGGACGTTCGGAAACCCTGAGAACCCCGGGGAACTCACGAGAGCATCAAGCCTGGTCAGGACAGGTTCCCCGCTCCCCGGGGCGTAGTGCCGGGGTGCGAGGCGGACGAGTCGGTCTGTAAGGCGGATATTGACACAATCTTGAAGCGTGCGGGCTGAAACGAGTAAGGCGGTCAGAACGAAAGGGACAGGGAGAGTGGACATCATCCCTTCGACGGCGGCGCACTCGTTGTCGAGCCTGGCGCCTGACGGAGCGCCCACGCAAGAAGGGCCCGTTTGACCGGCTCGGGTAGGAGCAGGAACTGCGGCTCGGCGTCCGCCCAACCGGGTTCCTTGCAGAGAGTGGCCTGGTCCTGAAGGTCGCGGTCGAGCGGGTTGGTCAGGTCGAGTCCTGATCCATCCTCGCCGTAGATCGACATCCAGTAGATGTACTCCGGCCCCTCCTCTCGG
Source organism: Pseudonocardia sp. KRD291 (assembly GCF_019263595.1). Classification (GTDB taxonomy): domain Bacteria; phylum Actinomycetota; class Actinomycetes; order Mycobacteriales; family Pseudonocardiaceae; genus Pseudonocardia. Next base: position 7,144 of record NZ_JADQDD010000015.1, read on the forward strand.
AAGCGGAAGGCGCATTCGACGGCCATCCGTTCGCGGTCCAGCGACTCGATGCATTCGTCGTAGCGTTCGTTGATCATTGCCATCCAGCGGTCGGCTTCCCGTTCCTTGCCCGGCAGGATCTTGCTGCGGGATAGCTCGACGACCAGGCCCTCCGGGATACTTCTGGGACGCTCGGTGCTCATTGCCGCAGGCTGGCACACCCGACGACCCAGTTTCGAACGCATCCACCTCGGCCGACCGCCGTGCCCCGGGGCAGCGCACGGACTATGCGCGGACGGAGCCGGGTGGCCTATCGCTCCACTGCAGGTCAGAGCGCATATGGCCGCTCACTGTCAATCCGCTGCTTCACTATGTTGCGGAGTCTTTGTACGACGACGCCCTACCGTGCCACGCTGATGAGGTGAGTACCGCCGGGGGGCTGCGTGGGCCGTTTGCCCGTTATTGGGCATCGGCGTTCCTGGCCGACTTCGGTGACGGCGTCCGGATGGCTGCGTTCCCGTTGCTCGCGGTGCATCTGACCAGCTCGCCCATCGCAGTCGCCGCAGTCACTGCCGTACAAGGGCTGCCCTGGCTTGTGTTCGGCCCCGGAGTCGGTGCACTGGTCGATCGACTCGACCTGAGGCGAGTCATGGCCGTCGTGGACGTAGCGCGTGCAGTGACGATCGGCGCACTCGCCGGAGCAGTGCTGGCTGGGATCGCGACGATGCCACTGCTGTACGCGGCGGCGTTCTTGACCGGGGTTGGCGCGATGGCCCGCGACACGGCGGCCTCCACCGCAGTTCCACGCCTGGTTGATGAAAAGGACCTGGAAGCGGCGAACGGACGCTTGCAGTCGGGGACTCTGGTTGGTGGAGAACTCGCCGGCCCCGCCGCCGGTGGATGGTTGTTCGGGGTCGCCGCAGCATTGCCGTTCGCGCTGAACGCGGGAGGCCTAACGCTGGCCGTCCTTCTGTTGCTGACCCTGCCCAACGTCTTCGCCCCAGCGCCCGGAACGCCCGATCTGAGTCTTAGCTTGCGCGACGTTCGAGGTGACATCGTTGCTGGGCTGCGTTGGCTGTGGCGCGACCTCCCATTGCGCGACCTCAGCGCCGCCGTGGTGTTGGTGACCTTGGCCGACGGAGCATTTCTGGCGATCCTCGTGCTGTACGTGACTCAGGTACTGATGCAGCCCCCGGGGGTCTACGGACTCCTGCTCGGTGTGGGCGCCGTTGGTGGCATCGTCGCCGGGTTCGGCTGCGCTCCACTGGCGCGTCGGATGGGTCCCGCGTCGACGCTCGCACTGACGATGGTCCTCATGGCTGCCGCGCAGCTCGCGATCGGGCTGACCACCGAGGTGGCGGTTGCGGTGGCTGCGTTGGCGGTCAGCAGCGCCGCGTTCGTGACTTTTAACGTCGTCGCTCGGACCCTGCGCCAACGTCGCAGCCCACCGGACATGCTGGGCCGCACCAACAGCACCTACCTGACCATCGGTCGGACAGGCGAGGCCACCGGCGCGATTCTCGGTGGTGTGCTCGCAGCTACCGCCGGCGTGCGCGCTCCGATCCTGGCTGGCGTTCTCCCCCTCCTCGCTGCCGGAGTCGTGATCAGCCGTCCGTTCAGCCGAGGCGCCCACGACACCGAATAGTGTTCTCATCGCAGGGGTTCGGGCGATCCAGGTGCCGGGGACGACCTGGCCGATCCTGCCTCGATCGAACTGGTCTGCCCCGAGTACATGCCGAAGAGGCTTGGATCAAGCGGCACGCCTCGGCATCGGTGCAGGTCACCGGCGCTGTGAAACGAGGCTGACGCGTCCCCCTAAAAGGACCACGCTCCCGCTGAGCCTGCGGAACGAACTTAACTGCGCTAAGTGGCCCGCCTGGCCATCTTATGGACAGGAGCCAAGCTGCGGTCGGGCTTAGCAGATCCCGACGATACGGGCGTGTCCATCGGGGCACACGCCTTCAGGTGCGTACATCGGCAGTCCAAGGTTGATCTCAGCGTTCGAGCGTGGGTCGTTCTGGTACTCGGCTCGGTCAGACTTCTTGTCCGGAACCCCGCCTGTGCACAGGTCGGGGTTGTCCACACAGAACGCCGCCTCCTGTGCCTTCGCTGAGGTGGGGCCCGAAGATGTCGGAGACAATTGCTGCGTCGTGGGCGTCGCAGCGGCGACGGTCGCAGCACGCTCTTCTGCGGCTGCCTCCGCAGCGGCAGCGGCAGCGGCGTCGGCCGCAGCATCGTCGGCCGCGGTGCGAGCACTGGCTACGACGGTCGACAGCTCCACCGGAGCGACGAGCAGCCCGGTAGCGGCTGCGGCCGGGTTGCCAGTAGCGGCGGGAAGGACCCCGCTCACTATCGGGCCCGCCCCGCTTGCGGTCTGCCCGGTGAGTACGAGCGCGCTGGTCACCGAGGCCGCGCACAGGACACCAACTCCGGCCATCCGCCAGCCCGCACCGCGTCGCGCTGCCCGCGCCGATGCACGGTGTCGTCCGGCGCGCGGCGCCCACGGCTGTGGCGCCGCTCGGCGAGGCCGCGTGGTGCTACTCATTGCCGGTCCCGGGGCGAGGTCGGGGGATGTCCGACTGGTCTCCGACGTGGCCGACCGCTGCAGCTTCGAACAGCGGGCCATCGACCCCGACGTCGGGCACGCTGCAGCGGAGGGCCTCGGAGCCCATTGCGGAAACCGGGACGGCTGCTGCGTAGTGGTCACACCCGGGATGTCCGATCCGAACGGCGGGCCGTTAGCTACTCCGTCTGCGCGTCATCAAGACTGGGTAGCTCGCCCCACTACCGGCACACCGGGCCGCATCAACATGGCCATGCGGCGGTGAGAAGCCCCTCTCGGCACGAGAATCTGGCACCTACCCAGGGCGCGCTCGACCCGCGGCCGTCAGCGCCTCTGTCGCAACGCCACGATGTCTCGGTGCGCTTGTCGCTCGGGCGGGGCAGGTTACGAGACCCAGCTGATCCGCGTGCCGTGCGACTCGGTGAAGGCCAACAGTTCGTGGCCGTCACGAGTCAAGGTGAACGAGTCCTCACCGGGCGCGGCCGCAGCGCTCGCCGGCAGGGGGACGACACCAGGAGCCTCGTTGGACAGCCACACCGCGCCCAGCTCGCGGACCGCAGCGGCGAAGGCCTCGCGCTTACCGCGGTCGACGTAGGCCAGCACCGCCGAGTGGAAGACCACCAGCGTGGCCTGCCGCGGGGCGTTGGCAGCGACCCGGGCGAGATCGTCGACCAGGTCGCCACGGTGCACCGTTGGCGGGTGGCGGCGAGCGGCGCCCAACGCCGCGTGCAGGCGTGCCGCGCGGTCACCCTCTCCGGGCCAGAGCAGGCACTCCAGCCACCGCGCGTCGTCGGGGTCGGCGGCGTCGAGGGGATTGAGGTCAATTCCTGCCCGCCAAGCGACGGTCGGCAACCGTTCTGGCAGCGGTACGGGGCCCCGCGGCTGGCAGGTCAGGGTCGGTGCCTGCGGATCGGCACCGGAGAGGCGGTACCCCGCGTAATCGTAGGAGTAACGGTCGAGCAGCAAGGTCAGGCCAGCGGCCGCACCCACCTCGAGCAGAGCCAGCGGCTCGGGCAGGCCGACCAACGCCGGCAGCAGCGTCGCGCAGCGGGCTGCCTCGTTGGTCTGGGTACGTCGAGCCCGCATCACCGCGGCCAGCTCGCTGGCCTGCTCGCCAACCACTCGACGCAGGGCGCGAAGGTCGGCGGGAGCGCCGAGCAGATATCGAGCCGCGGCGAACAGGAGGTTGGGCTGGCGTTTCGCGACCGGCAACGCCCCCAGGAACGCCAGAATATCCTGATCTGCGGCCACTGCGTCGGCCAAGGTCCCGTACGCCGCCGACCGTCCCGCGGCCTCTCGACCGAACCGCCGATAGTTCTCGGCGATGCTCGCGTTCGGGTCATGACCGATCATCGCCCCGGGAGGCTCGGCGCCTCCTGCCTCGGCTACCACGCAGCAATCCTGGAACGCCGGTGCTGACGGGGTCAACCATGGGCACCTACCTGCGTCCGGCCAGGATCGATCGTCACTCTCGGCCCGCTGAGTCTCTGTTGGCTGGCCAGGGCCTTGAGGGCCGGGTGAGTCCGGTGGGGTTGCCACTTGGGAGTGCGCCACTATTGGTGATGGCATCGGCCAGGGGCGTGAGCAGTTCGGCCAGACGGTCAGTGGCATCGTCGCCGATCGCGGTCCACGGTGCGGCCGCAGCGCGGTCGGTGAGGTGCTCGATCTCCAGGTGCTCAGCGAGTCCCGCCGGTGCGAGTGCGGTGATGTCGCTGAGCCATTCTCGCCGCTGGAGGTCGGCCAGGGTGTCGTTCCAGGTATCGGCGGGCCAATTGCGGGCGTCGCGCAGAAGCTCGGGCTCGTTCTCCCCGGCGGCCGCTTTGAGCAGATGAGATTGCACGGGGCTGATGCCGCGAGTCACGAGCACGGCGACATGGCCGTCTCCGCGGTGCTCACGCAGCGTGGTGCACGCTTGCCATAGCGCGGCGACAGGGTCGGCCGGGCGCCGGACGGCGCGGTTAGCGCCACCGAGCGGCCGGCCCGCTACGTCGATGGAGCAGGCCGCCCGCCAAGCCAGGTCGACGGTCTCCGCAAGCAGCTCGGAGTCGTCGACGAGGGAACCGCAGAGCCGGCGCAGCGCCTCAGCGGCGCCGCGTTCACGGGCTTGCAGCGCTTGGTCAGGGCTGGCATAGATCCAGGCATCCGGCAATGCGCGCGCGACTCGGTCGGAGTGGAAGCCGTAGAACAGTGCCGTCACGGGCTCACACGCGACCGGCCCGAGAGGTGCAGCGCGGAGCGCGAAATAGCCCATCCAGAACCCGCGCAGACCGAGGCCGGAAGCGGCGGCGCGGCATTCCGGGGTGAAGTACACGACGTCGTGGAGGGTCTCGTAGAGCTCCCACAGCCGCCGCGCGGCCGGAGGCCGGCTTGCTCTCGTTGACGACTCCACGTCGGGCCTCCGAACCAGCGTCGATGTTGCGGCCCGACCAAGGGGACGGTACCGAGACTTCAGTGTGTAACGGGCCGGTTCTCCGAGCCAGACGGTCTGGTCTCCGACCGTCGGAGTTGAAGCGGATCGGCCTCCCGCCTAGCCTTCGACCACCTTCGCGATTGATTGTCAGCATCGACGACCGTTCTATCATCGGACGGACTGGGGGTGGACCTGCGACCTCTTCGTCCCGAAGCAACGGGGGTGACCAGCCCATCGCTCAAACGCGCTGCTCAGGGCCTCCGCGCGTCCGTGGACGTCCGCGCGGTTCCGGGCTCGGTCGGCTCGATCGTCACTCAGTTCGTCACGCACTCGCCCCGGTGCTCATGCCACACCCGGGCCATCCTGAAAACCTGCCACCCGGCGAGGGGTTTTGGACCGGTCGCCGCTCACTAAGCCACCCTCGACGTTCGGCCACTCAGGGCGGGTAGCGCGCAGATCGCCCCTGTTCAGGCGGTCAAGTACACCTGAACGTTGCAGTGTGTCGCGTCTCGAAACGCATACACCGCCCCGCTCGGCGGGCTAGGCTCCGACCCGACGCACGGTCCAAAACGACGGAGCCTAGCCCGCCGAGCGGGGCCACGCGCGTCTTCTTCGGCATGCCCTAATCGTACCCCGGCTAATCATTCTAGTCCAGCGAATCCGCCGGTTTGGGCTCTAATTCTAGTGGCCTTTATTGGCGCACTCGGAGTAGCGGCTGTCCCGGTTCTCCAGGCAGCGTTGAAAGAAGACCCGCCGAAGCTGACACGGTCATGCGTAGATATCGCCGCGGGTTACGTCAACGGCATGAAGAGTAGCCCCGAACTACGCGAGCTCATCCTTCCGGGACGCGACCGCAATTCATTAATGGAATCCGATCCAGAGGCCCGCATTTGCGGAATCAATTCGAAGATGTTCGTTTAGCTGTGTTAATGAAATACTGACGGCAGCACCCGAGGTTTACTCGCTCAGCCAAGTCGCCTTAGCCAAGCTGGAGCTCTGCGTTGTGGCTAGCGTCGCTCACGGGCGCCGTGTGCCGATGCCCCAGTAGAACGGTCCGGCGGTCTGGTGGACTCGGACGTTCCAGCCCAGACTTGTGAGTTCTTGTTCGAGGCCATCAGGTGTGTGGGGCACCTTCACTGCGCGGTGCGGGGTGCCATCGCGCAGGCGGCGCTGGATAGTCGTTGATGCCTCTCCGTGGATGAGCTCCTGTTCGGTGCGATGGGCGTCATCGACGAACAGCACTTGACCTCCTGGGCGCAAGCTGCGATCGACGAGGGCCCAGAACTCTGCGAAGCGGCCCCAGGGCACGTGTGAGATCCAGAAGCCCATGAAGACGCCGTCGTAGCGTCGGTCAGGTTCCCAGGCGAATAGATCGGCCTGGACGAATCGCGCCCGCGCGAGATCAGGCGCGACTCGCTGCTTAGCCAGCGCTTGCATCTCGCGTGAGGAGTCGACTGCGGTGACAGTGTCGGCGCGCCGGAGCAGTTGCGGAGTCCAGGTGCCCGGCCCCGAAGCTAGTTCGAGGACGTCGCCAGCAGGAGCGAACTTCGCGACTGCGACGGCCAGTTCGTCGCCACCAGGTTCGTCGAGCTTGCCGTCGAGGTACTCGTCGGCGACGGCCCGGTAGTAGTTGACTTGCTCTGCCAACAGCTGCTGTTCACCACTACCCGAGTCGGCATCCATCACGGCCCCGTTCGTGGAAAGTTCTGGTCAGCGTAAGGATGACGGTTGCCTCCAGGGCCGCGTCAAGATGGCCGTGACGGCACGGTGCCGCCATCGTGGAGATCTGCCCCCGCGCGAGCGGGAGCGCGTCGTCCCGAAAGCGGCTACACCGGACCGGGCTGTGTCACTGGGTATCGCGTCGTGCCTGTTGACCTGCGCGTTCGTGTCGGGGCGTCGTCCGGCGTGGCGAACGGTCGTGGGTGGTCCGCTCCGGGTTTGCTCCGGCTGAACAGCCCAACCGAGGGGTTCGTGTGACATCCCGTCGACCTGGCCACGCCCGACCGCGCGTCCGTCCCGGGGGCGGGCCCTCGACGCAACCGCCGGCCGAGCTCGTTCAGCTCCGCCCCGGGACGTCGCGTGGTAGCCCTCCGGGAGGTCGTCGGGATGCCACACCCCGGCCATCCCGGAGATCTGCCCGCCCGGCGAGGGCGCTCTTCCCTGCGTTGGCATTTTCAACGTGAGGGTGGCTGGCCGACCACCTCCGGTCTCGGTCCTACGCACGGTTGCCAGAGTTCTCTCCGGTCTTGTTGCCCTTCAACGCAACCGCAAGCAGTTGAGCGAATAGGCGAATGAAAGGTTCGTGGCGCTGAGTTAGCTCACCAGGTTCGAGGGCATCGACGGTAAGGAGACCGTAGATGCGAGCGTCGGTGGCCACGGGCGCCGAGATGAAAGTCTTATAGACCCTGCTGACCGCACCCGGGGGGCGGTTCTGAGTTAGGTCGGGCCAATATTCGGCCTCTCGCTTGTCAAGCTGCTCGAAAACGTGACGGTGATTCGGATTGCTCTCACGAAAGATTGTTGACGGGCCACCTTCTCGACCGTCATACACAGTTTTGCACTCTAGCCGTCTACTCCCGACGTGTCCGCTTAACTCGAAGAAGCATGCTCGCACGCGGTCGGCGCCGATGAAATTCGAGGCGTAGCTGACTATCGCCCGGCGCGCCTCTGCCTGGACGCCGGACCTCTGGACGGAATTAGTGGTGACTGCCTTGCTGAGGATATCGCTATATGGCAAGAAGATGTCGTTCAGGGCAATCTCAAATTTGGTGACTGCTCTAGTGGCGAGTTCTGACGCGTCGTCGGCCGCAGCCTCGGCTTCTTGACGAGCCTTGGCTTGGGCGAACGTCTGGACCGCCGCAAGAACGATCACAGCAGCAGTGGCGAGTCCGCCCACCACGGTTAGAGTGACGACTTGCCAGGGCTTGATGTTGGTGCCCGCAACAACTTGCGCCACATACGCGGCAGCCGCCAGGACTGCGGCAATGATGCCCAGGGTCCACCAGCGTCGAGTTAGGGGCTGGGTGTCACCAGGCATAGCGCTGGAGGTTACATTGTGATGATCGATTATGTAAATCGCGACACAACGTCACCTAGGGTAACTACGAACTGCTCCTCCACTGGGCCGAGTGGGCTACGATCCTTGCGTGTGCGCTCGCTCGTTGATGTACTCAGTCGGTCTGCACGCTGTCAGCGGTCGTGTACTGACAGCGACGACCATTGGAGGTTGCATGGCGAGTCCGGCATCAAGCCATAAGATTCCGAGTGTTGACCCAGAGATGGAGCAGGCGGTTGGTGAGCTAATTGAGGATGCCGACGGATACTTCGAAGCACGGTGGGCTCGACGACATGGTGAAGCTGCCGAATTTGTAAAGGGCGAGCTAGCGGCCGCCGCGGCTCGCCGGAAAAGTCGACGGTAACCGTTACTCGCGGAGACCGCGGAAGTAGTGCGCCAGGCGGGGACCGGCCGGAGGCCGCACGCCCCGCGTGGCGTGGCGCCCGGAGGCGCCGCTTTGATCAAAGGAACGGAAGTCTGAACGCACGGCTGCAAGATCGTCCGGGTCACTAGCACGCTTGCGGGGTGCCAGGCCGGTGAGAATTGTCGGTGCTCGGGGTCAGACTGCCGGCATGGCGGTGGAATGGCAGGCGGGGTGGGTAGTCCCGTCGCTGGCCGAGGTGCGGGATCTGGGGTGGCTCGCCCGATGGCGCCACTTGGCCAACTCGCATCCGTGCGACGCGGCATACGCCGAGGGGGTCGGCGCAGCGATCGCCTGGGTCCAGGGGTCGGCTCGGGTGGGGCCGGCGACGGCCCGGTCGGAGTCGCCATTGACGCGGCAGTTGGTGACGGCAGAGATGTGGGCGGCGATGGCGCTCAACGACGGGGGCGGTACCTCGGAGCGGACGTTGCGTGGTGTCTGCGCCGTGCAGGGCGTCGCCTATGTACGGCCGGATTTCGAGAGGGCAACGCTGGATCACGGCTCGGGGATCTATCGGACGCTGGGTTGGCTGATCGGCAACGGTGACGGCTGGCGCGGTGGGCGGGTGCCGCCGTACGAGATCCCGGCCCGTGACGCCGCCGGGAACGTGGCCGCTGACCCGCGCTCGCGTGAACTCGTCGAGCTGATCGAGCGCACCCGAGCCGCCGACGTGGCGATGCAGCCTGCCCGCCGCCGGTGACGCCGGGCCGCTATCGGTAGGTATGGCCTCACGCCCGCCAATGAGATCCGCTGGCCTAATCGTCGCCTGCTGAGTCGGTGTCTTCGGTGGTGTCGGTGAACGGGTCGTGCTGGGACAGGTCGACGTCGCGGTCCTCCTCAGCGGTCTGGCTGGCTTCGTAGGCCTGGCGTGCGGCCAGCTCGGCGAGCGTCCGACGGGCGCGTTCGGCGTTCTCGGCGCTCTCATCGCTCGGCGCGACCCGGTCATGGGTGACGTGCGCACGGACCGGATCGCGGTCGGCCGCGTCGCGGATGTCCTCGGCGTCGGTCTCGACCGCTGCGGCCTCGTCCTTGCCGAGGTGGTCGTCGCTGAAACGGTCGGCGTGGGCCTGGTCGTGCTCGTCGCGGTCGTCGGACAGGTCGGTGTCGGTGATGTCGCGGTGGGGCTCCTCGTCGCGTTGCGCGGCGTCGTGGGCGGCGTTCCACTCCTCGGCCGTCACCGGCGGGTCGTCGGCACGGTCGGCGCCGCGCTGGGCGACGATCAGCCGTGATCGCTCCGCGTTCTGCTGGGTGACCGCGCCGGCCATCAGCGCCAAGTTCCGCGCGCGGTCGGCTTCGGCGAGCTGCCCTGCCCGCTGGTCGAGTTCGGCTGCGTCGGCGGTCGCCTTCTCTGCTTGCGCCCGTAGTTCGGCGGCTCGGTCGGGTTCAGATGCCGCGTCGGCTTCGGTACGGCGCAGGGTGGCGGTGTTGCGGTGGTCGTCGGCGGCCTGGCGGGTGCCGGCGAGTTCGTGCGCCACGTACGGAGGCAGGGTCCGCTGCTCGCGGTCCCAGGCGCGGATGCGAGAGAAGTGCGCACCGTCGGAGAGCTCCAGCTCCTCCCGGTCCGCTTCCGGTCGTCCGAGGGCGGTCCAGCCGGCGTGGAACGACGCATAGGCCTCGACCCGGCCCGGCCTCGGCGCGCGCCCCAGGACCTCGGTGGGGTCGGCTGGGATCTCGGATCCGTCCGTCGGCTGGTCGGCGTCGGTGGGACTGTCGTGGCCGTTGAACTCGCGGGCTCCGGCGACGTCGCCGGCCCTGCGCTCCCACTGCGCCCGAGCCTCCGGGTCGCTATCGGCGTCCGGTACCGGGCCGAGGAGGTCGGTCGCCCAGCGGGGCGGCTCGGCGGCGGTCTGCGCGCCGAGGTCGGCGGTACGGCGGTCACCGTGGTCGGCGAGGTCGTGCAGGTACCGGCTGGTCTGCGGGTCGTCGAGCGCGGGCACCAAACCGGCCCACCCGTCGTCGCGCGGGGTGAAGTCGTGACCACTGTCGCGCAGGCGCCCGTAGACGACGTTCGCGAGGTTGCGGGCCCCATCCAACGGCTGCTTCGCGATCGTGTCGTGCAGCAGCTCGTAGGGGTCGTGGCCGGCTACCTCTGCGCGGCGCAGGATGCGGGTCAGGGTGGCGGCGCCGTCCTCGGCGGCGAGCTGGTCGCGCTGCTCCGATGTGAGGGCCCCGTGGTCGGTGAGGCGGTCCAGCCACGTCGCGGTCCGGCCGGTGGCGGCCTCGTGGGCGACATCGGAGAAGCGTTCCCCGAGGGTCTGCAACGACTGCGCCCACTCCTGCGAGTCCGCGGAGACGGCGAGCGCGGAGCGGTCGGGCTGCGCGGCCTCGACCGCGTCGGCGTGGATCGCCTTCGGGGACCGGTGTAACCGCTGCGCGTCGCCGCCCTGGGCGGGGTCGGCGACCTCGATGACGGTGGCGCAGTGCGCGACGTTGTCCGCGGTGCCGCGGGTCAGCCCGACCAGCCATGCCGGCGCGTCGGTCTGATAGGTGATCACCGAGTGCGCCGAGTCCACGGTCGCGCCCTGCCCGCAGTAGCGGGTACCGGCGTAGCCGAGCGCGAGGTCCTGCGCGACATAGCGGGGTGAGAGCACCATCCGCTGCCCGGTCTCGCCGTCGCCCGACGACGCGGCCCTGGCGACGGCGTCTCGGGCCGGGCGGGTGAGGTCGGTGCTCACCTCGAGTCCACCGTCGTCGCGCACCCCGACCACCCGGAACAGCTCGCGGGTCCGCGGCGGGCGGGTGTTGCCCTCGTAGCCGACGAGGTCGTGACCGATCGTACGCGCCTCGACGAGATCCCCGACCCCTGCCGTGGCTCCGGTCAGGCCGAGCTGGACGCCGTCCTCCTCGACCAGGCCCAGTTCGACGAGCCGGGCCCGCAGCTGGGAGGAGACGCGCGCAGCGGCGTCGTTCTCGTCGACCAGCAGCAGCGAGCGCTTGCCGTCGAGGGTGTCGGCCAGCCACGCCGTCGCGGCCGACTCCTCAGCCTCGGCGACGGTTCCGCAGTCGCGGAGCCGGCCCTCGCGGTGGTAGTCGTCCAGCGCTGTCGGGTCGCCCTCGCGTAGCCGCAGCGATGCATCTCGTTCCCACGCGGCCTCGAAGCGGCGGGCCTCGTTCAGCTCGTAGCGGGGCGCGCCGGACCCTGCGACCAGATCCATCCCGCCGCCCGCGCCGATCGCGGCGAGCTGGCGCGGGTCCCCGGCCAGCAGCAGGCCGGCACCGGCCGCGTCCACGTGCCGGTGGACCGCGGCCAGCGCGGACAGGTCGGCCGTCGCCGACTCGTCGACGACCACGATGTCCCCCGCCCGCAGCGCGAACTCCAGGTCCTCGTCGACACCGCGACCGCCGGTCAGGCGCTGCTGTGTGGCCAGCCAGTGCGCGGTGTTGCGGGCGGTGAGTCCCTGCTCGCGCAGCACCTCGGTCGCCGCCTCCGCGGTGGCCAGCCCGAACATCCGGCGCGGCGTACCGCCGGTCAGCTCCGGGTCCGTCCAGGCGCGCGCCAGGGTGCCGACCACGAACGACTTCCCCGTCCCGGGCGGCCCGACCAGCACCTCGACCCGCGCTCCGGAGGTGAGCACACCGCGCACCGCGGCCTCCTGCGCCGCCCCCAGCTCGACACCCTCCGCCGCCAGCCCCGTCAGGAACCTCTCGACCGAGGGCCCGGCCATGACCGCGCCGTCGCGAACCGTCGCCGCGCCGGCGAGGATCCGCTCGGTGTGGATGTGCTCCGGGGTCGCGTACAGCTCCGAGCCCGGCGCCGTGAACGCCGATCGCCCGTTGTCGAGCCGATACGCGTCGGGCTCGCTCTCCGCCGCGGGGCCGGCGTCCTGCACCCCGAGCCCGCCGGACGCGAGCGCGTCATCGGCCAGGGTGCTCAGCAGCTTGGTCAGGTCGTCGCCGTCGGACATGGCGAGGTAGTCCGGCAGCGCCCGGTCCAGCGCGGCGATCAGATCGGCGCGCGTCCACACCGCTTTCGACTGCTGCACCTCGTGCAGGGCGACGGCGATCACCTCGCTCGGCACCCACCCGTTCGCCTGCAACTCGTCGGGGCGGGCCGCGAGAGCGGTGTCGGCGATCGCGGACAGGTTCGTGTCGACCTCGGCCCGCATCCGCGCCTCGACGTCGTCGAGCAGCTGCTCGCGCGTCGTGCCCTCGTGCGACTTCCCCTTCCTCGTGGCCAGCGTCGCGGTCTGGGCGAGGCGTTCGAGCTGGTAGCTGTTCGGCGCCTTCCCGTGCCGGGCCTCGAACGCCTCCACCAGCTCCGCGGTCTTCGCCGTCACCTGGTGGCGGCGGCTGGAGATGATCCCCATCGCCTCCGCGGCCACGCCGAGCACCTCGCGCGCCTTCCCGTCCGGGCGAGTGGCCAGCAGCATCCCGACCGCGGCGGTGAACCGCTCGTTCGTCGTCCGCTCGGCCAAGGCCGCAGCGGCGGGCCGCGCCCGGTGCAGTGAGCGGCCGTCGATCGTGCGCCATTCACCGTCCGGGCCCTGGACCCGGTTGAAGATCCCGTTGTGGATGTGGAGCTGCGGGTCGCCCTCGCGGGAGTCGTGCTGCAGGAACGACGCGACGGTGAAGTTGTGCGCGTCGGCGTAGCGCCCCGCGGCGCCGCCGTGGTGTCCGACGCGGGTGTAGCCGGCCTCCTGCTGCAGGAACGTGAGCCCGGTGTTGTTCCCGGCCCAGATGGAGTCCTCGACCGCCTCGCGCAGCTGCCCCCACGCCGCGGCCTCCTCCTCGTTCCCGGCCGTGCGGGCCGCGACCTCGCGCGCCTCGAACGCGGTGTGCACGAGCGTGATGGACTTCTGCACGCTGAACGTCGCGTCGAAGAACGCCACGTTGTGCCGTGCACTACGCCCGGCTTCCGTCCAGAGCTGTGCACGCCGTTCCGGGTCGGCGTCCGGCTCGCGTTCGAGCGCCTGGTCGAACAGGTCCTGCTCGGTGGCGTACTTGCGCCCGGTGTGCCCGAGCGTGGGCACCGTGTCCCACGCCTTCGGGTCGCGGAAGCCCTCGGCGCGCGGGTCGAGGTAGCGCTCGTAGACGGCCCGCATGTCCTGGGCCTCGACCAGGCCGGTGAGGCCGAGCTGTTCGGCGCCGGCGCCCCACCACCGGCCCGGTGGCTCGCCCTCGGCGACCGCGTCGGTGTAGTAGTTCTCCCGACCGGTCGCGACCTCCCGGAGCAGGTACTCGGGGCTGTAACCAGTGTTGATTCTCAGCACCATCAGTGCTCACCGCCCGCACGGCGAGCGGTCCGAAGCATCGAGCGGAGCGGGAACGCGTCACCGCCCGTAGGCGGCCGGCCGGAGGCCGGCCCGCCCCGTCGGATCGTGATGCAAGGGTGTGCGGCTCTTGATCCTTTGCTCGTGTTCCTGCTTTCGGTGTAGTCGCTGTGCTCTGGTGAGTTCGTGCTGGTCGCGGTCTGTGTCTGGTTCTCTCGGATCGGCGCGGTCGTCGCGGGGGCGTTCATGAGTTGGTCTCGGTCGTCGCTGTCGGGTCCTGGGTCTGGTTCCGGAGGTGGCGCAGGGTCCTCGCGGCAAGGCCTTCGGAGACGTCGGCCGCTGCGGCGAGGGTCCGGACGCTGGGCCACGCGCCGTGGTCGGCGCGGTGCGTCTCGGCGCACGAGGTCGCGCGCTCCCGGAGCGGCGTCGAGGGCGCTCCGAGTGCCTGGCCGTCCCGCGACGGCTCGGCTTCTCTGATCGACGGCACTGGTTCGAGATCGCGGGTCAGATCAGTGGACGCGGCCGGACGGACATCGGCGCGCGCGTGCACGGCGGCCGGGTGCACACGGGACACGCGTGCACGGGCCGCCGCGTCGTGTACGGCGGCGGCCGTCGAACGCCGGTCGCCGTGCACACCGGGCACGGGCAACGCGCGCCCGGTCCCGAGCGGTGGCGTTGACAGCGACGCGTCAACCGGCGTCGCCCGCTCCCGCTCCGCGGTCGACGCGTGGTCCCGGGGTGGCGGTGTCGAGAGCAGGTAGAGCAGGTGCGCGGTGACCGCCGCCGCGACGGCCGGCCACGCCCCGATCCCGAACCGCAGCAGCGCTCCAGACGCTCCCGGCCCGCCGGGGTCGGTGGCGAGGTAGGCGGCCTGGGCGAGCCCGGACAGCCCGGCGGCCAGCACCACGATCGTCCACGCGTAGCGGGCTCCGGCCCGCGGGAGGCACGACGTCGCCGCGTAGGCCACGAGGGCCAGGCCGTCGGTGATGAGCGGGTAGAGCCAGGCGATGCCGGCCGGGACCCGGGCGGCCACGGCGACCTCGTAGAGACCGTGCGCGGTCGCCACCGCGGCACCGGCCGCCACGGCTCCCCCGGCGAACCACACCGCCCGGCTGCCGTGAGCCGGTGCGGCGGACCCGAGATGATCGGCCCGGAACGAAGCGGCAGCCCGAACCTGGGTGTCGCTCGCGCTGGGCCGGCCATCCGTCGATCGGGCGTAGGGCTTCGTGGTCATGGCAGGTCTCCTCCCGGCCCGTCGAGGGGGCCGGTGGTCAGGTGGTCGATCAGGTCAGGCCGTGCGCGATCGGCCGGGCGGGCCGGGTCGCTGGAGCGGACGTGGCCGGCGCGGTGGCGGCTCGGGCGCCGGCCGGTCCCGGTCCGAGCCCCACCACCCCGCGATCAGCCGCAGCTCGCCCTCGGCGGGGACCACGGGTGCGCCGGACGGCGCGGTGGTCCAGCCCTCGCGGAATTGGTGGCGTTCGCGCGAGCAGGTCCCGGCGCGGGCCTCGATCCGTCGGACGACGCCCGGGCGGTGCCGGTCGTGCCAGTCCGCCGCGGCGGCCACCGATGCCTTCTGCCCCTGGTAGGCGCCGATCCAGGCGTGCATCAGCCACAGCAGCTCCTCGACGACGTCGGGGTGCCAGCACCAGCACTCCGGCAGGCTCGCCGCGGCGTCGCTGTAGCGCAGGTACACGCGCGTCATCCAGCCGGCGAGCCCGTCGAGCACCTCGGCAGCCGCCGCCGGGTCGACGGGCAGCAGCATCCACGTCGGCGCCGGATCGCTGCGCGGCTTCTGGGCCAGGGCCGTCACCGCGTCCGAGAGCTGCGCGACCGTGCGAGCCAGGTCGTCCACTCTGGTCGCGGCCTCGCCCGCCCGGGTGCGCGCCTCGTCCGCACGGGCGGCGACGTCCGCTACCCCGGCAGTGGCCTCCGCGGCACCCGCCGCGGTCCGGGTGGCGGCGGCGAGATCACGCCGGATCCCGTCGAGCTGGCCGACCAGCGCCGTCACTGTCTCGGCGCGAGCGAACTCGATGTCACCGCCGGGGGTCATCGGGCCCACCTCCGTGCCCACCGACCCGACCGAGCCGGTCCCGGGAGTGCCCGGGGACGGGCGAGGTCGAGGCGTTCGCGCATCGCGTTGTACTCGTGCCGCCGACCCGCCCGCTCACCGACGTGATCGGGCCAGCGCCCCGCAGCCGCGGCCAGGGCACGCTCGATCCACCGCCCGACCGTGACACGCACGGCGGGTACCGGGCCGATCCGTTCGTGCAGCCGCTTACACCGGGCCCGGTGCGCGGCCAATGCCCGGACGTCGCGGCGACGCCAGCCCTTGCGCGCCCAGCCCAGCACCGGCGGGCACCCCGAGGTCAACACCAGCACCCGGTGCTTGGGCAGCGCCGCGATCTGCGCGGCTTGCAGGACCGGGACCCGGCGCAGGTTGCGGTGGGTCCCGCGGCCGTGGGCGTCGGTGCTCGTCACCCACTCGTCACGCTCCCCGACCAGGGTCGACCAGTGCATCAGGTCGTCACGGTCCGAGCAGCCGCCGAACACGACGGTCGTGTCCGCGTTCGTCAGCGTCGCCGCTGCTCCCTGCGGACCGTAGGTGTTGATCAGCTGTGCTCGGGACTGGCAGGCGACCATGATCGTGATCCCGCGACCGCCCATGTCCGAGGTCCACTCCGGTAGCGGCACCGGGCAGATCTGTGTGGCTTCGTCGAGTGCCATCCGCAACGGCGGATCCAGCCGGCCTCCTGGCATCACCTCCGCCAGACGGCGCGCCTCGCGGGCGATGTGCCCGGTGAGCGCGCACATCAACGCGGTGGTGCGGGCGTCGCGCGCGCCGAGCAGGAAGACCGTCGCCCGGCTCCGCAGCAGCCACTCCACGTCGAACACCGCACCCGGGCGCCCGGCCGCGGCAGCCGGCCCGTGGGTCAGCCACCCGAGCGCGGGCATGATCGACGTGGTGATCGACGTGCGCGTGCGGTCGTTGGTGTCGAAGAACTGCAACACGTCCTGCTCGAATGCCGGATCGCCCGCGCGGCGCAGCAACGGCGGCACCTCCCGCCCGGCCTGCTGCGGGTCCGCGACCCATCGCAGGACGTCGCGCATCGTGTGTCCGCCCAGGGCGGCGGCGTGCAGCAGACCGGCCAGCACGCGGCGGGCTTGGTCGTTCCAGTGCTCCCGATCTCCCGATCCGCCGGCGCCCTGCGACGGCGGGATCATGTCGGTCGCCCGCTCGGCGGCGGTCACCGGCTGCTCGCAGCCCGAGAGCGGGTCGAACCCGATCGTCGAGACCACCCCGCCGAGTCCGGCCGGGTTGAACACGACCACCGGCCCCGTCCGGCGCCGGAGCGGCCCGACCTGGTGGTAGAGGTCGGTCTTGGTGGAGGTGACCAGGACGGCGCCGGGAGCGTCGAGGATCTGGTCGGTCAGCGCGGCGGTCTTGCCGTAGCGGGGGCCGCCGATCACGACGACCACGCCCTCGCACGACGACCACACCCACAGCGGCCCGACCCGGCAGATCCGCACCCCGACCGTCGCTGAGGGCATCACGGCACGTTGCCAGCGCGACAGCGCGGACAGGCTCGGCCGCACGGTCATCGCCAGCCCACGTACCCGCCTGCGGACCCGCAGGATGTCGACCCCGGACGCGACGCCGGACTTGCGGCGCGAACGCCGGTTCCACCGGCCCAGCGACCCGGCGGTGCGCGACCATCGGTGCCACACCAGCAGCCCCACCACGCCCACGATCAGCAGCAGACCCGTCCAGGTCACCTGCTCGGCCAGCCACCGGACACCCGCCGAGACGAACAGGACCGCGCCGGCCCCGAACCCGGCTGCCGGCCCCCACGATCGACGACGCCAGGCCAGCGCGGTCGCGACCGACAGGCCGAGCGCGAGCAACACCGTTCCGCCGGTCATCGCTCGTCCTCCCGGCTCTCCGGCACGGTGTCAACGGTCGGCCGGTCGGCAGCCGTCGGCCAGACGGCCCACCCGGCGGCGCCGACCAGGACCAGGAGCCCGGCCACGATCACCGGCTGCGGCACCTCACGGAGCAGAGGCGTCACCGCCAGCGCCGCGACCACGCCGATCGCCGCGGCGGTCCACGGCCGTCGGCGCCACCAGGCGAGCACCATGCATGTCGACGCGACCACCGCCACGACAGAGAACGCGGTCAGGATCGGATCCATCACCACTCACCGCCCTCGATGTCAGCCCGCCATGCCGCGACCGCGGCCCGGTGTCGTGGGCAGTCCTCGGTGTGGCCGGACTCGTTGTCGTTGGGGTGGGACTCGAACGGGCCGCGGTCTGCGACCTGCTGGTCGCACGACCCGCAGCGCCACCACGTAGTCGGCGTCCGGAACAACCCCTCCCCCGGCCCGGTGGGATCGGGTGCGCGGCCCTCGACCAGCCACTCGAACACCGCCTCGCCCCGCGACCGTTCACCGTCGGCGGGTACGCAGAGGGCGGCGCCGATCTCGTCCCACGAACGGCCCGCTGCTCGGGCGTCGAGGGCGTGCTCGGTCCGCTGCGACTGCGCTACCCGCGCCATCAGGTCGGCGGCCCGTACCGCTGCCATGGGGTCGTCGAGCCTGGTCCGGGTCAGTACCTGGAAACCGTCCACGGGGACGTCATCGCGGACCGCGCCGAACGCCTCGACCGCAGCCGTGATGATCAGCTCTCGGACCCGGTGCGCAACACGTGTCCGGTGGTCCCGGGTGGTGCCGCCGGCGTTCACCGCGCACCTCCGGCCACACCGTCACGCAGGGCGGCGGCCCACCGGTCCACGGTCCGCCGTGACACCCCGCACGTCTGCGCGACCCGGTCGCGGTCGCCGCCACCGGCCAGGGCGGCGTATCCGGCCTCCCGGCTCTCCGACGGCGTGCGGCCGACCGAGCACACCGGCCGCGCGAACGGGCCCGGCCTGCGACGGCGCCGCACCGGGCGGGCGGACCGGCGCAGGCCCGCCCGCTCCGTCTCGCCGAGCCCACCAGCGACCCCGAACGGCAGATCCTCCACCGCCCAGGCCAGGCACTCAGGCTGGACCGGGCACCCGGCACACACCCGCTTCGCCGCCACCTCGGCACGTTCCAGTGCCGGGCCGTCGATCGCAGTCGGGAAGAACATCTCCGGATCGCGGTCCCGGCACGCCGCCGAGCTCCGCCAGTCCCGGGCCTCGCCGGTCCCCTGCTCGCGTCCTACCATCGTCATCTCTCCTGTTCCCTGTAGTGGTGCGGAGAGATCGGCCCGGCGGCTGACTTCCGCCAAGAACCCGTCGCCGGGCCGAACCCCTCGTTTCGTGTTGTCCTGCACTGCATCCCGCGCGGCCGATCTCGCGGTCTCGGGCCGGTTTCTCACGAGCCGGCCTCCTCGTCGTCGGCCGGCTCCTCGGGGGTGAACTCGGTGTCGCAGACCCCGCAGACGATCGGCCCGGCCTCGCGCACCGACGGCGCGACCCGGATCCGGCGCCCGCACCCACAGACGCAGGCCGGCGGGCCCGGCTTCTTCGTCGTCTCCCCACCCGTGGGCTCAGCCGCCCGGTACATGCGCAGCACCCGCCCCAGCTCGGCGATCACCGGCTCGTAGGCGCTCTGCGTCGCGGCGGGGACCGTGGTCGGCGACCAGCCGATCCGCGGGTCCTTGACGACCTCGATCCCGACCTCGGTCGCGACCGCCTTGAACTTCGCGTTGTGCCAGCGGCCCTGACGCGAGGTGTCCTGCACCCCGCGGGCGTGAGCCAGGGCGTGCGCGGCCTCGTGCAGCAACGTCCCCAGCACCGCCGCGGGGCCGCGGGCCAGCCCCTCGCCCCCGATGAACACCTCGGCCATGCCGACCTGCCCGGCCTCGCTCTCGGCCGGAGTCCAGCGCATCGCCGCGAAGTGCCCCAGCCGCAGCGCGCCGCCCCGGTCACCCGATCCGGCGCCGAGCACGATCACCACCTGCGGCAGCTCCGGGTGCCGGACCCGGATCGCCTCCCAGGCCTCCTCCAGCGCGCCCACCATCGGCGCGCTGATCGCCCCCGTCTCGCTGTGCTCCGTTGACACGGTCGCGTCAACCACGGCGGTCACCGGGCCACCGCCGATCGGACAGCGTTCACGAACGAGGTCGGGTGGGCGTGCGCCTCGACCGGCTCGCCGAACCGGCCGCGCGAGTCCGGGCACAACACCGAGCCGTCCCGGTGGGAGAACTGCGGAACGGCTCCGGCCCTCGCGGGCCACCCCAGCGGGGGCGCGCACTCCACGACCTCGCGGCACCCCGGGCACACCAGGTGCTCCGGATCGACGCCGGTAGAGGGTGGGGAATCGGTGACGGACATCGTGGCCTCCAAGAGGGACGCGGGCCGGTCGGGCCGTTGACGTGGGTGGCGGGCGCTGTCCCCGCCGCCCTTCGGCGCGTCCGCGCGGCCTCCGAGGCTCGCGATCAAGGGCGGCCGCCAGGCCGTCGCCGAAGGCGATGCGCAGCACCCTTTTTCGTGAGTGAGGCCGTGCTCAGCTCGGCCCGGCCGGCACGCCCCGCCGCAGGCGGGACCTCCCGCAGTTTCCTCGGCCCGCGTGGCCTTGAACGCGAACCCGCGCCCGTCGGAACCGCCTGCCGGGGTCACGACCCCGCCCCCGACGTCGCGGCCCGCTCGGTCTTGTTCAGGGCGGGCGTCGCCGCCTCGTCGACACCGGACATGAACGACGACAGCGCGCCCGGCAGCCCGTCGCCGACCGGCGTCGCGACGAACATGACGATCGCGACCAGGGCGAAGAGGATCGCACCCAGAGCCGACCGGGCCTTGGCGCAGATTGCCGCGCCGACGATCGCGAACAAGATCAGCAATCCGACGCTGCCCATCAGCCGGCGCTCCGATGACGGGCGGCCGAAACACCGGCGGCGCTGATCTCGCGCGTATCCGGGTGCGCCATGACCGACGCCGGATCCGCGCCTGCGATCCACTCCTCGGCGACGGCGCGGCTGACGTACCAACGATTCCCGATCCGCCGTGCCGGCAAGATCTCCGGAATCAGGCGGCGGATCTTCTGGCAGTTGGAACTGGCCGAGCCACCCGGGCCGACGGCACCGAACCAGAGTTCGGCGACCTCTTCGACGGTGAGCAGCAGGGGGTGGTGCAGAGCGTTCTCCGGACCGTCGCCGTCGTCCGGACGCGACGTGTCAGAACGTTCGCGATAGTGAACAGACATCGAGACTCCTCCTGTGACGGGCGCCAACTTGGCGGCGCCATCACAGGAGAACCCCGGAATGCACGAGGGACCCGGACAAAATGTCCGGGTCCCTCAGAGATTGCGACTGATCACCGAAATCTAGTTGTCAGGGAGGAACAGGTCAACTGCTGACGTTCAAACCACGAATGGTGCGGTAAGGCGAGACCGATCAGTCGAGTGGCCTGGCTGCAGCGCCTTCACCGGTGGGTCGCTGGCTCCGGCTGCTCAGCGCTCGCAGCCGATGCCGTCGTCGTCGGCGTCCAGCCTGTGCTTGTCCGAGCCGGTGACGTCGTACGGCCCGCCTAGGTCTCCGCAGTCCAGGTCCTTGACCGAGACCGGTATGCATGGCGAGTACCCGGGCTCACACCCCGAACCCGCCGCCTGTGCCGTGGTCGGGGCTGGCGCGGCCGCCGCGGCGACCTGGCCGATTTCAGGCGCACTCGCCTGGAGGTCTGCGTCCTGGCGGGCCGCCGCCGCTTGCCGGGCCTGGGCTTGACGAGTTGCTGTCTCCTGAGCCTGCCGGTCGCGCTCGGCCTGCGCTGCCTGCTGCTCCACGACTCGCTCTCGCTGACGGGCCTGGTCGCCCATCGATCGATGGGCGTCGTACACCGCCGCGACGGTGTCGCGGGACGTGCTCAGCTGGGCCGTCAGGCGCTGGACATCGGCGGCTGAGAGCACGCCCCAAACGAGACCCTGGCGAGGTCCGGCGAACACGGATTGCAACTGGTCCACGCGACCGAGTAGACCCTGTGTCTGTGCGGCGGCCTGGTCGAACTCGGCTGAGCTCCACGGCGTCGCCGCGACCTGCGCCGCAGTCGCCTCCGAACTCAACGCTTCTACCTGGGATGGGACGGTGCAGGCGACGGTGTCGGCGTAGAGGCCCCGCCCGTCCGCGCGCGCTTCCTCTTGGGCCTCGACCACGTCGCTGTAGTAGCGATCGTTACCTCCGACCTTCGAGGCAGTCCCAAGTCCTTCGCGTGCGATCTCGGCGTTGACCAGTCGGTCCTGTCCGTCGTAGACGGCGGCCAGCGTGCGGTCGTAGCGGTCGAGGCGCTCGACGTCGAACGCCAGCTGCACCGTGCTGCCGACCGGGATCATCTGTGCCAGACGGGCCGCGGCTTCCGGGCCGAGACACTCGACGTCGCGGTTCGGGTCCTTGGTCTCGGGGGTGTCGACGTTCAACAGGCGGATGCTCGTCGTCCGCCCCGCGACGCTCGCCTCGAACGTGTCGCCGTCGACGATGCGCTGCACCACGGCCTGCTCGGCGGAGGACTGCACGGCGACATAGCCGACACCTGCGGTCACCCCCGTCGCCGCGACGATCCCCACGACGACCTTGCCGATACCGATCACGAATTGCCCCCTGAAGGCACGACGGGGCCGACCGTCGGTCTCGCGCGACGCTGGACCCGAACCCTGAGTCTCCCCCGACATATCGGGCACGTGGGTCCGGCGTTATCGGCGAGCGCGGTCGAGGCCGCGGTGCACCCCCGAGATCATCACAATTGCGGAGGGAGACGAAGTTGGTCAGCGCCGGCGCCGTGCCGGATCCGGTATGGGCTTCGGCGGATCCGCTGTGCTCAGCTCTACCCCGATGATCTGAGGTGTCCAGGGTGCGACAGATGCGCCACACCCGATGGTCCGCTACCCCGGTCAGTGCACTCGGTCAGGCTCGTCGACGAGCCGCCCAACCGCAACGATGATCGATTCCCACGGGAGAGCGCGATCGGCAGGCGCTTGACGCGGCTCGTGCAGGGTCCAGACGGCGGGCCCGTAGATCAGGTGCACGTCGCCCGCTCTCAACGCCGAGAGATGGCCGGCCCACGCCGGATGCCGCGCGTGCGCCGCGTTGACCCGCGGGAAGACGGCGACCGGGACCTCCGGGTTACCGATGGCCTCGCACACCGTCGTCAGGGCCTGGTTGTCCGCGATTCCCAGAGCCAGCTTGGCGACGGTGTTGGCCGACGCAGGGGCCACGACGTAGCAGATCACCGGCGGGTGCGGGCTCTGCTCACCGGGCTGCCGAGGCGCCACGCGCACCGGCAGTCCGGTGACTGCCTCCAACTCGGCGATCTCACCGGACTCGTCGAGCCACTGACCGGCCGTCGGGGTCAAAGTGACCGCGACCCGCCATCCGCGATCGAGCGCGGGCAGGACGAACCCGGAGCGGATCGTCTCGACCCCGCCGACCGCGCTGGCGACCAGGCCGACGACGGGACGGTCGTCGCTCACCTGACCGCCCGGCAGCGTTGGGCGAGTCCCCGCAGCTGCGACGATCGGCTCCCACCTGTGACGGGCGCCCGCCGGTGCATGGCCTTGACCGTCTCGCGGACGACGGCGCTGTGCCGCACCAGCGCGGGCGCGGTGCGTTCTGCGTCGAGCAGCAGGGTCACCGCGTCATCGTCGCGAGCCAGGTGCGAGAGCGCCCGCGCGAGGTCGATCATGTGCGTCACCTGGCGCTCGACCGGCAGGTGGGCCACATCAAGATTCTCACCTCGCCTGGCGACCCATGCCATATCGCCGAGGTCGAGCCCGGCTGACAGGCGGTGCAGCTCGACGTTGGTCGGGCCGAAACCCGTCTGCCAATAGTTGGCGTCCTCGCCGAGCCGCTCGGCCGAGCGCTCTGCGTGCGCGAGCAGCTCGTCCGCGGCGGCACGGTCCTGCCTGCGGGCCGCCGCCACCGCGGTCCGCAGGTGCAGCATGCCGAGCAGGCTCAACGCGTCCGGGTCGCCGGCGGCGACCTGCGGCCCGAGCCAGCGGGCCGCGGTCTCGCCGAGGCTCAGCGCATCGTCGTAGCGTCCGACGGCCAGCAGGGCGTGTGTCGCCGCCCGGGCGGCCGACGCCAGAACGAGCGGGTCCTCGGCCTCGTCAGCCGCCTTCATCGCACGTTCGGCGGCGATCCACGACAGGTCGGCTTCGCCGACCTTGCTCAGGGTCGTCGCCGCCAGGTGGTGCGTGCGCGCCGACATCGCCCATGCCCGCCGGCGCTCGCCCGGTTCGCGGTCGGCAGCGCTGTCCTCGAGCTGCTGGGCGGCCTGGATAAGGCGCGGGAGCCGCTCGACAACCTCGCCGATCCGGCCGCGCTGGTAGTCGGACCACAGGAACTCGACCAGCTGCTCGGCCTGCCGCACGTCCGGTGGTGCGCCGGTCTCCGCGGCGAACAGCACCCGGGACAGCCGTCCCGGAGCCATCAGCGCGTCGCGGATCGCGGGGATGTTGTCGCGTTCCTGGTCGTCCTCCATGAGGACGGGCTGGCCCATGAGGTCGCCCAACGAGACGCGCAGGGCGCCGGCCAGCTCGGTGAGCAGGTCGACCCGGCGGATCTGGCGCTCGCCCCGCTCGATCTTGCTCAGCCAGTCCGTACTCCGCCCGACGAGACCGGCGAGCTGGCTCTGTGTGTACCCACGCCGCTGCCGGTAGAAGGCGATCCGCTCGCCGATCTGCATCTCGTCACCAGCCCCGCGCACGGTCTCAGGCTACCGTCGTCCGGCGCCTCGAAAAGGACTCTCGCACAATCGGACGCACCGCCGTCACGAATCCATCCAAGCCGCGTCCATTACCGCTGCGCCGGCCGGGTGCAGCTCCCCGCGTGCCACGTAGATGTCCGTCAGCGTGCTGATCTTCGCGTGGCCGGTGAGATCCGCCTTCTGGCGGTCGGTGAGCAAACCAGAGTCGTGCCAGATCGTCGCCGCCGTCTTGCGGAACGTGTGACTGGTGACCGCCCAGTCCATTCCGGCGGCTTTTCGCGCCTCACGCACATAACCGACGACGTTGTTCGGATCCTTCCAGTTGAATCCCCCCTTTGCGGCCGATGCCGGGAAAACGGGAACCTCCGGACCGTAGATGTCCCGCGCGCGGAGAGCCGCCACCACGAACTGTGGCAGCGGAACGATCCGGAGCGAGGTATCGGTTTTCCCGTCGTGCCGGTGGAGTCCCTTTCCCCGGTGCCGGACGATGTTGCCGGTGATCGCGACGATCGGTACGGCCCGCAGCGTGTCGCCCTCGACCACCGGGACGCCCTCCAGGTCGACGTCGCACCACCGGACGCCGAGCGCTTCCCCCATCCGCACGCCAGTGCCGATCATGAACGTCACGATGTCGGGCAGGTCGCGACGGCGCGCGCGGACCTGGGCGCGCGCCTCCTCGTCGTCCTCCGACGTCCCGGCCATCCAGTCCAGAAAGTGACGCCGCTCCATCGTCGTCAGTGCCCGAGGCCGGCGGGGGCCGCGCTCGATCGGGTCCAGGTGCCGGATCGGGTTGTCCGCCATCGCCTCGTGCTGCACGGCGACGCGCAGCACGAGCGACACAACGGTCCGGATCGTCTTGCGGGACTCCGGGCTGTGGCGGGCCGGTAGCGAGTTGAAGAACGCGTCGAACCGCGGGACGGTGCACTCGTAGAGGCGCCACTGCCCGATCGCCGGCAGAATTACGGCCCGGAGCCGCTGCCGGTAGGTGTCCGCGGTCGTCACAGCGCGGGCGCCGTCACGCACTTGCGCATCCAACTTGGTCAGCCAGATCTCGGTCGCGCGCTCGAAAGTGTGCTCCGGTCGCAGCGGTCCCGAGGTGCTGCCGATCCGCGAGCGGATCTCGTCCTGGATCGCGCGGGACGCGGCGGCCTTCGTCGAACCGCTGCGTTCGAGCAGCCGTGTCACGCCGTCGTAGTCCCGGAAGCGGCACTTCGCGACGTAGCTGCCGGTCGCTCCTCCGGCCCGTCGGGCGACCCGGATGCTGCCGTGGGTGCCCATGGACAGCGGTGGTCGCGCCATGCGCCGCACCGCCCTTCGGCCGGACCCACGGATGAGTTTCCGTTGGGTTTCCGTTGGATACGATCACCGTACGGGGCACGAAGCAGTGATCACAAGCCGCTGAGCTGCAGGTTTGTGGGGCGGGTCGGGTTCGAACCGACGACCTGACGGGTTATGAGTCCGCTGCTCTGACCAGCTGAGCTACCGCCCCTGAACGGCGGAGAGGTGGCCACCGACGTCCGGACAGCGCCGGCGACGACCATCCGTCACGGCACCGCGGGCCAGATGGTAGCGGCCGCCACGGCGTGGGCGACGCCCTCCGGCCCGACCGCCGGTCCGATCAGTCGGTCAGCCGCCGGAGACGGGCGAGACCGGTTCGGCGTAGGTGCGCCGCCAGTCCGTCTCGATCACGCGTTCCGGCGGTGCGACGACCGGTCACCGTTCGATCACACTGGCAGGCAGGCGGTATGGGACTCCTCGACGGCAAGGTGGCGTTCGTGACCGGGGCGGCGCGCGGGCAGGGGCGCACGCACGCGGTGCGGATGGCCGCCGGGGGTGCGGACATCGTCGCCGTCGACGTGGTGGCGCCGGTCGCGGCCGACAACGGTGCTGTGGCTGGTCAGCGACCTGGGCCGGACCGTCACCCGGCGCCCAGATCCCGGTCGATCTGGGCGCCACCGCGCTGTGACGCCTACCAGGGGTCGGTCCGTGCCCACTCCGGCCGCCAGCCGATGAAGCGCGGCATGACGATCACCGCGACGAGGCTGATCACCGCCGTCAGCACGAGGTAGCCCGCCGCCCACCACGGGTCGCCGGCGCCGAACGCGAGCAGCCCGGTCAGGAACACCGGCGTCAGGCCCGACGCCCAGATGCCGGACCCCTGGAAGACCAGCGACATCCCGGTGTAGCGGACGCCGGTGTCGAACAGTTCCGCGAACAGCGCGGACTCGGTCCCGGTCATCGCGGCGTAGAAGACGCCGAGCTGCGCAACTATCGCCGTCGCGGCCAGCCACGGAATCCCGGACTGCACGGCCAGGAACGACGGGACGACCGTCAGCCCGAACCCGGCCGCGCCGATCCCGAAGATCCGTCGCCGGCCGTAGCGGTCGGCGAGCCGGCCCGCGACCGGTGTCAACACCGCCATCAACAGCGCGCCGCCGGTGACGGCGAGCAGGATGGTGGTCTTGTCCATCTCCACCGTCGTGGTGGCGTAGGTGATGATGAAGACGCCCCAGGTGTTGAACGCGGCTCCCTCCGCCCAGCGGGCGAGCATCCCGGTGCCGACACCGCGCCGGTGCGCACGGGCCCGGAACACCTCGACGATCGGCACCGACGCCGTCGCCCCGGAGGAGTGCAGCGCCCGGAACTCCGGAGTCTCGAGCACCTTGAGCCGCACCACCAGGCCGACCCCGACCAGCACGACGCTGAGCAGGAACGCGATCCGCCAGCCGATGCTCAGGAACGTCTCCGGGTCGAGCACCTGCCCGAGCAGCGCGAACACACCGGTGCCGAGCGCCAGGCCGAGCCCGAGACCGATCTGGGGGACGCTGCCGTAGAGCCCCCGCCGTCGGGGCGGCGCGTTCTCCACCGCGAGCAGTACCGCGCCACCCCACTCGCCGCCGACCGCGATGCCCTGCAGGACGCGCAGCAGCACGAGCAGCAGCGGCGCCGCGACGCCGATCGACGCGTACGAGGGCAGCAGTCCGATCAGGGCGGTGGCCACGCCCATCATCACCATCGTGGCGACGAGCGTGCGTTTGCGGCCGAGGCGGTCGCCGATGTGGCCGAAGATCACCCCGCCGATCGGGCGCGCCACGAAGCCGACCGCGAACGTGCCGAACGCCAGCAGCGTGCCGGCCACCTCGTCGCCGACCGGGAAGAACAGCGCCGGGAACACCAGGCCGGCCGCGGTGGCGTAGAGGAAGAAGTCGTACCACTCGACGGTCGTACCGATCAGGCTCGCCGCCAGCACCGTCCGCGGTCCCGCCGGTGCCGGTCCGATGGAGTGTTCGGCGAGGGTGGTGCTCACCTCGCGTCCCGCATGGCGGCGAACGGCACGGAGACCGACGCGTCCGGGTCCAGGCCGGCGCCGTCGGGCGGGGACCACAGACCGCGTTCGTGCAGGATCGGCAACACGCCCTCGCCGACCTGCCATGCCTCCTCGAGATGCGGGTAGCCGGACAGCACGAACTCGTCGATGCCCAGCTCGTGGTACTCCGCGATCCGGTCGGCGACCTCGGTGTGGCTGCCGACCAGCGCCGTCCCGGCCCCGCCGCGCACCAGCCCGACGCCGGCCCACAGGTTCGGCGAGATCTCCAGGTCGTCGGTGGAGCCGCCGTGCAGCTCCCGCATCCGGCGCTGCCCGACGGACTCGCTACCGGCCAGGCCGGTCTGGACGTTCGCGATCATCTCCGGGTCCAGCGCGTCGAGCAGGGACTGCGCCTGCGCCCAGGCGGCCCCGGAGGTGTCGCGGGTGATCACGTGCAGCCGGATGCCGAACCGCACGGTGCGGCCGCGGTCCTCGGCGAGCTTGCGGATCCAGGCGATCTTCTCCGCGACCTGCTCGGGCGGCTCACCCCAGGTCAGGTAGACGTCGGCGTGCTCGGCGGCGATGTCGCCCGCGGCCGGCGACGAGCCGCCGAAGTAGACGTCCGGCACCGGGTCGGGCAGCCGGTCCAGGAACGCGTTCTCGACGTGGACGTGCTCGCCGTCGAGGTCGATCTTCTCGCCCCGCCAGAGCGCGCACACGACCTCCAGGAACTCGCCGGTGCGGGTGTAACGGGCGTCCTTGTCCAGGAAGT
Source organism: Pseudonocardia sp. KRD291 (assembly GCF_019263595.1). Classification (GTDB taxonomy): domain Bacteria; phylum Actinomycetota; class Actinomycetes; order Mycobacteriales; family Pseudonocardiaceae; genus Pseudonocardia. Next base: position 35,533 of record NZ_JADQDD010000015.1, read on the forward strand.
CGCCGTAGGCGCGCTGCTCGCTGCTCTCGCCGCCGGTCACGACGTTGACCAGCAGCCGTCCCGCGGAGTGGCGCTGATACGTCGCAGCCATCTGCGCGGCCAGCGTCGGGGAGACCGAGCCGGGGCGGAACGCGACCAGGAACTTCAGCCGCTCGGTGTGTGCGACCAGCATCGCCGTCGTCAGCCACGCGTCCTCGCACCACGCGCCGGTCGGGGTCAGCGCGCCGGTGAACCCGACCTGCTCGGCGGCGCGGGCGACCTGGGTCAGGTAGCCGATGCTCGCCGGGCGGATCGCCCCGGCCGAGCCGGTCCCTACACCGTGCCCGCCGCCGACGAGCTGACGGCTGTCGCCCATCGTCGGGAGGAACCAGTGCATGGTCAGAGGGGCGTCAGAGGACACGGGCGAGCCTTTCAGGCGCAGGAGGACGCCGTCCCTCGTGCGGAGCGGGGATGCGGCGGATCAGGACCGGGAGATCGTCACCGGCGACAGGACTGCAACTGCACCCGTCCGAGATCGAGCCAGCGACGACGCGTCAGCTCGCTCGCACCCATCCCACGAGCGCAACAGACGGGCCTTCGCGACGCAACCGGTCGCGATCGGCGTCACTGCGGCTCGGCTACGAGTCGTCTCCTCGAAGAGGACGCTCGACCTGGTCGAACACTTCTCGGCTCCCCTGCTCGCGGAGTCTCCAGCCGCTCACGAGGTCCGACGGCGGAGCCGGTATCGTCGTCACCCCGCGACATTCCCGGACAGATCGGGCCCCAGTATGACGGAAGCAAATTCGGGAGCAACCGATCGCCCCGACGAGGATCGCACGCAGTCCTTCGGAGGTACCGCCGTCAAGCTGGCGGGAAACCCACTTGGCATCATTGCCTTGTTCATTGTGTTGGTCTACGGTGTCGCGGCACTCATCACCGCTTTCGCGTCGCGCCTCGCGCCGTACGAAAGACTTCCGCTAGTAATTTTCCTCGTCGCGTTTCCCGTGCTCGTACTCGGCTCGTTCCTGTGGCTGGTGACGAGATACCCACAGAGCCTGTATGCCCCGAAGGACTTCGTCAACGAGGACAACTGGGTACGGGTGCAGCTGGAGACCGCCGTATCTCTCGCTGCAGCGAAGAAGTCTGACCCCGCTGGGAGCGAGGTAAATGTCGCATCCGTCGTCGACGCCGTACAGCGCGCGGCCGAGCCGAGCCAGCGACATCGGGGGGAGACCACCCGTCGAGAGCACATTCTGTGGGTGGACGACAATCCACAGAACAATACATACGAACGAAAAGCGTTTGAAGCTCAGGGATGCATGATCTCCCTTGCCATGAGCACAGAAGAAGCGCTTGCCAAGTTGGCGCAGAGCACCTACGCGGCGATCATCTCGGACATGGGTCGCGCCGAGGGAGCACGAGAAGGCTACGTACTCCTTGACGAAATGCGACGGCGCGGAATCAGCACACCGTTCTTCGTCTACTCCTCGTCCGGAGCGCTTGAGCACAGACGGGAGGCATCAGCTCATGGCGGCGACGGAGCCACCAACCGCGCTGACGAACTCTTCACCATGGTGTTGAGCGCGATTCGATGAGTCGGCGTATTCGAGCTGTGGCGATCGGTGCGGTCGATCCGCCCAAAAGATTGCCGGCCACGAGGAGGATCACTACGTGGCGGAGTTCGACGACAGGCCTGTTCCGATCACCGGCGCCCTGCCGGTGCGGCAGCGAGATGCCACCGCACCGGCGCCGGGCTCACGCCATCGACGCGGCTCCCGTCGTCGCCGTCTCGAAGCCCTCGTAGCCCTTCGCGGCCACCTCGTCGCACAGCCCGCGGTACACCCCGACCCCACCCATGTACGGGTAGACGCTGCGCTGCTTGCCCGGGATGTTCGCGCCCATCCACCACGAGTCGGCCTGCGGCAGCAGGGTCATGTTGCCGACGGCGGTGTGGTGCTCGACCCAGCCGTCCTCGGCCTCGGCGGTCGGTTCGATCCGGTCCAGGCCGCGCTCGTTCATCCAGCGCAGGCAGTCGGTCACCCAGTCCACGTGCTGCTCGATCGAGACCGGCATGTTGCTCATCACCGACGGGCTCTGCGGCCCGGTGATCATGAACAGGTTCGGGAAGCCCCGCGTGGTCAGACCCATGTAGGTGCGCGGGCCGTCGGTCCACTTCTCCGTGAGCCCGACGCCGTCGCGGCCGGTGATGTTGAGCCGGAACAGCGTGCCGGTCATGGCGTCGAAGCCGGTGGCGTAGACGATCGCGTCCACCTCGTAGTCGGTGCCGTCCACCCGCACGCCGTTCTCGGTGATCGCCTCGATCGGCGTCGAGCGCACGTCGACCAGGGTCACGTTGTCCCGGTTGAACGTGTCGTAGTAGCCGTTCTCCAGTGGCGGGCGCTTGGTGAAGAACGGGTGGTCGGTGGGGCTGAGCATGGCCGCGACCTCGGGGTCGCGCACCTTCTCGCGGATCTTGCTGCGCAGGAACTCCGCGGCCGTCGCGTTCGCGTCGGCATCGATCAGCAGGTCGTTGAACGTGGTGCCCAGACGGAAACCGCCGCGCGCCCACGCCTCCTCGAAGATCTCCTGCCGCTCCTGGTCGCTGACCGACAACGCGGTGCGGTCCGGGGCGTCGTAGGGGAAGCCGAAGCCGGTCTCCCGGGTGCGCGCCCAGATGTCGGCGTAGTTGTCCTTGATCTCGCGGGCGTCCTCCTCGCTCATCGGCCGGTTGCCACCGGAGATGTCGTAGTTCGGCGTCCGCTGCAGGACCACGACGTGCGCGGCCTGCTCGGCGATCTCCGGGACCGCCTGCACCGACGTCGCCCCGGTCCCGATCACGGCGACCCGCTTGCCGGTGAAGTCCACGCCCTCGTGCGGCCAGCGCCCGGTGTGGTAGCTCTCGCCGCGGAAGCTGTCGCGCCCCGGGAAGTCGGGCAGGTTGGTGGTGGACAGGCAGCCCACCGCCGTGACCAGGTGCCGCGCGGTCGTCGTGGCGCCGTCGCCGGTCTCGACGTGCCAGCGGTTGCCCTCGCCGTCCCAGGTCGCCGCCGTGACGGTGGTGGAGAACCGGATGTCACGGCGCAGGTCGTAGCGCTGCGCGACGTGCTGCAGGTAGCTCAGGATCTCCGGTTGCCCTGCGAACCGTTCGCTCCAGGTCCACTCCTGCAGCAGCTCCTGCGACAGACGGTCGGAGAAGCTGTAGAAGTAGCTCTCGGAGTCGCAGCGTGCACCCGGGTACCGGTTCCAGTACCAGGTGCCGCCGACGTCGTCGGCGGACTCGACCACCTGTGCGCGCATTCCCAGCGTGTCCCGTAGCCGGTGCAGCATGTAGAGGCCGGAGAAGCCGGCCCCCACGATCAGGGCGTCGAGGTCGGGGCCGTCGTTGCGGGTGTCGGTCATGGATGCGCCGCTCCGTCGTCGGGGCGTCACACCGATGTGACGCCTCTCACGAGTCTGCACACGTCCCGGACGGCTACGCCAGATCCGAACCGGTGCCGCACCCGACGATTCGGACCGCCCGTGTGAGGTACCCCCGAGGATGACCGACCGATCCGACCTACCGATTCCCGACTTCGACCACCTCCCGGAGAACGGGCTGGCGAACCGCATCCGCACGCTCGACGCCGCGGACCTGCAGACGTTGCTCGACTACGAGCGTGCGCACGCGAACCGGCTCCCGATCGTGATGCTGATGGAGAACCGCCTGACCGCACTGCGCGACGGCGACGCCGAGCCGACCGGCGGCGACCCGGCCGGGGCGCAACCGGAGACACCGTCGACGCCCGACCGCGGCTCGCCGGTGCCGGATCAGCACCAGCAGGCGAACAACCAGCCGCTGCGACACGGCGTCTCCGACCAGACGCCGAACCGCCCGACCCGCTGAGCCGAGAACTCGAGCGAGAACTGTCGAGGAGGACGAGATGACCCGACGTGACGACCTGCGCGTGGACAAGGCACTCCAGGGTGCCGACTTCCCGGCCGACCGCCGGACACTGCTCACCTACGCCCAGGAGCGCGGCGCCGACGAGGAGACGCTCGAGGCGATGCGCGCGCTGCCCGAGCGCACCTACGCCAGGGCCTCCGAGGTCGTCGACGCCGTGCCGCAGGAGCCCGAGGGCGACCGGCCCGGCGGCGTCGAGCGCTGAACCGCCCGGGGCCGGGACCCGTTCAGCTGCCGAACTTCTCCCCCAGCGCCGCGAGTCCCGCCCCGAACACCCCGTTCGCGAACAGGTCCACCAGCTGGCCCTCGTCGGCGGCCTCGGCGTCGAAGTCGACCCACCACTCGCCGAACGTCTGACCGGTCGCCGTCACCGGCGACAGTCGCACGGTGGAGATGTAGCGGCGGACCGGGAACGGCGACTCGAGGATCTCGTAGGTCAGCGAGTGGAAGCGGTCGTCGATCGACACCAGCTGTTCGACGACGACGCCCCCGTCGCCGAGGGTGAGGCGGCGCTGGGCGCCGATCTCGAAGCCGGTCGCACCGCGGATCAGCTCGGATGTCGCGATCGCCGGGTGCCAGCGGTCGAGACCGCCGAAGTCGCGGATCGAGGGCCACACCTGCTCGAGTGGGGCGGGGATGACGGCACTGGAGTACGGACGCGGCATGGCGGAGAGCTCCTCGTCTACGAGCCGGACAGGTCTACGAGCCGGACAGGCGGGTCTTGAACAGGCGGGTCTGCTCGGTCAGGGCCTGCTCGACGGGCAGGCGCTCCATCGAGGATGCGCCGTAGAACCCGTGGCAGTGCTTCGCCCTCGACAGGACGTACGCGGCGTCGTCGGGCATCGCGATCGGGCCGCCGTGGCAGAGCACGAGGACGTCGTCGCGCACCTCCAGCGCGGCCGCGGCCCACTCGTCGACGAGCGCGACGCAGTCGTCGAGGGTCTTCGACGTCTCGGCGCCGATCGAGCCGCCGGTGGTCAGGCCCATGTGGCAGACGACGATGTCCGCCCCGGCCCGGGTCATCGCGCGGGCGTCGTCGGCGGAGAACACGTACGGCGTGGTGAACAGGTCCCGGGCGCGGGCCGCGGCGACGAGGTCGACCTCGAGGGCGAAGCCCATCCCGGTCTCCTCCAGGTTCGACCGGAACGTCCCGTCGATCAGGCCGACCGTCGGGAAGTTCTGGATGCCGGCGAAGCCGAGATCGTCGAGCTCGCGCAGGAACCGGTCGGTGATCATGAACGGGTCGGTGCCGTTCACCCCGGCCAGCACCGGCGTGTGCTCGACGACCGGCAGCACCTCGGACGCCATCTCCACGACGATCTCGTTGGCGTTGCCGTAGGCCAGCAGCCCGGCCAGCGAGCCGCGCCCGGCCATCCGGTAGCGGCCGGAGTTGTAGATGACGATGAGGTCGATCCCGCCGGCCTCCTCGCACTTGGCCGAGAGCCCGGTGCCGGCGCCGCCGCCGACGATCGGCTCGCCGCGGCGCGCCATGTCGGTGAAACGTTCGACCAGCTCGCCTCGCTGGAACCTCACTGTGTCGACCTCACTGGCCAAGCACCTCCCGCCACGCGGCGACGGCCGCGTCGGCGAACTCGGGGTCGTTGATGTTGTGCGGTACCCGCATGATCCTCTCCGGGCGCCGCACGTGCTGCTCGATCGCGGTGAACAACGCCTCGTCGGCGTCCGGGTCCCAGAACGCCTGTCCCGGGGCGTCGAGCACGGACACGCCGCCGGTCGGCAGCAGGAACAGCACCGGTCCGGTGCACGCGTCGAGCTTGCCGGCCAGGAAGCGGCCGATCGCGGCGTTCTCCTGCGCCGTCGTGCGCATGAGCGTGACCTGCGCGTTGTGCTCGTGGAGCAGGCGGTCGGCGAAGCGTTCCGGCACCGAGTCGCGGGACCCGAAGTTGACCATGTCGAGCGCGCCGCAGGAGCCGACGTAGGGCACCCGGGTGCGGGCGATCGCGTCCAGGCGGTCCGGACCGGCCGCCATGATGCCGCCGACGACGAGGTCCGCGATCTCGGTCGTGGTCAGGTCCAGCACCGACGTGATCAGCCCGTCGTCGACCAGCTTCTCCATCGCCTTCCCGCCGGTGCCGGTGGCGTGGAAGACGAGCGCGTCGACGTCGTCGCCGAGACGCTCGCGCACGGCCGTGACGCACGGGGTGGTCACGCCGAACATCGTCAGCCCGGCCGCCGGGCGGTCGTCCGCGACCGGGACCGACGCGGCGACGGCGCCGGCGAGCATGTGCGCGGCGTTGCCCAGGACCATGCGCGAGATCCGGTTCAGACCGGCCACGTCGGTGACCGAGTACAGCATCGCGATGTCCGACGCGCCGACGTAGGGCGCGGTGTCGCCGGAGGCCACGGTCGAGACCATCACCTTCGGCACGCCGACCGGCAGCGCCTGCATCGCCGGGGTGATCACCGCCGTACCGCCGGAGCCGCCGAGCCCGAGGACGCCGTCGACGTCGTCGCGGGAGAGCAGGTACCGCTCCAGGGCCACGGCCATCGCCCCGACCGCGGAGCCCCGGTCGCCGGTGAACACGGCGTCGGTGCCGTCGGGGTGGTGCGCGGCGACCTCCCCGGCCTGCACGTCGGCCGCGGTGGTCGGGCCGCCGCCGGTGGAGACGTCGACCCGGGACACCCGCGTGCCCGCCGCCTCGAGCAGCTCGGCGACGTAGCCGAGCTCGTCGGACTTGGTGTCGTGCGTGCCGATCACGTACGCGGTGCCCACCAGGGATGTGTAGCGCAGATCGCCGGCCGGGACGAGGGGTCGGCAGCACCGATCCGGCATCGGCCGTGCCCCCTCGGTACCCGCCCGGAGCAGTCACCTCGGGCACGATCCCGTCGTTGGGTAGTCATGCTGCGCCATCCGGACCACACCAGCGGGCTCGTCCTGCCCATGGACGCGCGTCCCGGCCGGCATCACGGCGCTACCCCGGCGAACGGGTCGGCGTCACGGGGCCCGGCGATGATCGTCGGGTGGTGGGCCGAGCCGGCCGCGACGGCCCGCTCGTGGGGCGATGCCCTCTCCGCGGGCAGCGAGCTCGCCCGCCACCTCGGTCGGGTCGTGTCGCGCGGCCCGCAGGAGCACTCCGTCCTCGACGGCGGCCTGACGTTCCGGCTCTGCCTGCCCGAGGCGTTCGGCGCCGAGCCGCTGCTGCACCTGGCCGACGGGTCTACGTGGCGTACGGACCCGCCCGGGCGCGGTGTGCTGGTGCCGCTGTCGGGGCCGCGCCAGGGCGCCGTCGCACCCGGCGCGCCGCTCGGGCTGATGGCGCTGACGCTGCTCACCGAGATCGCCACCACCGACGTCCAGAACCGCGTGGTGACCGAGCTGACGACCGCCGTGCACGACCTCGTCCCGTCCGCACCGACCCGGCTCGACGCCCGGCTGCGCGCCGCCGAGGAGACGTTGCGCGCGGCCCAGACCGCGCTGCTCGAGCACGGCGCCGTCGGGGAGGACGTGGCGCTGGGTACGGCGGCGGCCAACCTGTCGGTGCTGCGCCACCAGACCGTCGCCCACCTGGCCGGCTGGGAACGCGTCGTGGAGAACCTCGACCCGGCCGGAGCACACGGCACCGCGGTGCGCGAGGCCCTGGGCGGGGTCGGGCGACTGGGCTGGGCCGGGTTCCCCGGTGCCGTGCATGCCGCCTACCAGGGCCTGGTGCTCGACGCCCGCCGGATCCTGCTCGTCGCCGCCGAGCAGCACCTGCGCGTCCCGGAGCGGTCGATGACGGCGCTGCGCCCGCTCGTCGAGGCCGACCTGACTGCCCGCGCCGCCGACGTCGCGCGACTGCGCCGGATCCTGGCCAGGCTCTCGGTCACGCCGCTGACCGTGCGCAAGCGCTCCGGGGCGATGCTGCCGCACCTGATCGCCGACCAGGCACTGGACAACGCACACGCCCAGGCCCTGTTCGCG
>NZ_JADQDD010000150.1 GCF_019263595.1 Pseudonocardia sp. KRD291
GGGAGCTGGTGGAGGTCGACCACCGCGCAACACCCGTCGATCCATTCACCGGGCGTCACGAAGTGGCGCCCTGACAACCGTGTCGTGACGCTCGCCGGAGCCGGAGCCACTTGGCGACGCTGCCGGGCGGTCACGGTCGGGCGCCTACCGGGCAGGAGACCGGGGAGGTGTCAGGAGCGTTCTGCGGTGCCGGCCTCGACGAGTGGGCGTGCCGACCCGTCGGAGTCCCCGGTGATGCTCGGTGCCGGAGGGGTCGACGGCGAGGGCCGGGTCGAGGTTCCGGTCCACACCGCGGCCGCGGCCGCGGTGACCAGGCCTGCGCCGAGCACGTGCAGCGACACCAGGAGCTCCGGAACGCCGAGCGCGTACTGGATGCCACCCAGCGCGCCCTGGGCGAGCACGACCGCGACGAGCACCGCGAACCGGCGGCCCAGTGCGGCCGGGGCGGACACCGCGCGCAGCGCGAAACCCAGACCGACGAGGGTCCCGAGGTAGGCGAAGAGCAGGTCGGCGTGCAGTTGCGCGAGCAGCGGGACCCCGACGTCGAGGCGCGGGGTCGCGGCGTCGCCGGCGTGCGGCCCGGCCGCGGTGACCAGGGTCCCGGCGATCAGCAGCGCGACCAGCACCACCGTCGAGACGACGATCAGGCCGCGGACGGCGCCCGGGACGGTCCGGGTGGCCGCGACGTCGTCCTCACCGGCCGCGGAGACCAGGAGCACCGAGAGCCAGACCAGCACCATCGAGGCCAGGAAGTGCGGCATCACGCTCCACCAGGACAGGCCGGCGAGCACCGTGAACCCGCCGATCACGGCCTGGGCGACGACCCCGAGCGGCATCATCGCGGTCAGCAGGGTCAGGCGACGGCGACGCGGCCGGGTGAACAGCGCGGCGAGCAGGCAGGACCCGGCCACGAGCACGACCGCGACACCGAGCAGCCGGTTGCCGAACTCGATCCACTGGATCAGCGGCGCGATCTCCGGGTGCGGTGTCGGCACCAGGCTGCCCGGGTTGCACTGGGGCCAGGTGGGGCAGCCGAGCCCGGAGCCGGTCACCCGGACCACCGAGCCGGTCACCGCGATCCCGATCTGCGCCACCAGGTTGCCGATCGCGAGCCGTCGCATCAGGGCCGGCGGCGTCGCGGGAATCCGGGAGACGAGGGAAGGTCTGACCACGCCGTCGATGGTAGGCCGGTCGCTCGCGCACCCCGACCTGGAGGGGGCTGCGGGGTCCGGTCCCGAGCGGAACCCTCGGGACGCCCGGGTGAGCGAGGGGACCCCTCGGGACACCTGCGTCGGTGGCACGGGTGAGCGGGGCCGGGTGGGGCGTACCGGCCCGGGCTCAGCGCCAGCGGACGGTGCGGGCCGCGACCAGGCCGGCGACCACGGCCCACCCGACGAGGACGAGGACCGGTCCGGTCCCGGGGGCCGCGCCCTCGACCATCGTCGCGCGCAGGGCCTCGGCCAGGGCGCCGGAGGGCAGGAACTGCGCCACCACGGCGATCGGGCCCGGCAGCATCGAGAGCGGGATCACGATTCCGCCTGCCAGCAGCAGCACGAACCAGATCACGTTCGCCAGGGCCAGGACGATCTCCGCCCGCAACGTGCCGCCGAGCAGGATCCCGAGCGCCCCGAACGCGGCCGCGCCCAGCAGTACCGACACGGCGGCGCCGAGGAGGTTCGCCCCGCCCGCCATCTCCGAGGGACGCCAGCCGATCAGGGCGGCCACCACGCACAACAGGACGACCTGGATCACGACGACCGCCAGCACCGCCACCAGACGCCCGGTGACGAGCAGCCAGCGCGGCAGCGCGGTCGCGGCGAGCCGGCGCAGCACGCCGTAGCGGCGGTCGAACCCGAGCGCGATCGCCTGGCTGGTGAACGCCGACGACATCACGGCCAGCGCCAGGATCGACGGCAGCACCGAGCCGACGCGCGGCTGTGCCACCTGTGACGGGGGCACCGGCAGCAGCGGGATCAGGCTCAGGCCGAACAGCAGCACGACCGGGATCAGCAGTGTGAGCAGGACCTGCTCGCCGTTGCGCAGCGCCAGCCGGGTCTCGATGCCGGCCTGGGCGCGCAGCATCCCGAGCAGCGGACCGCGGGCCGGGTTCGGGGCGAACGTGCCCTCGGTGAACGTGGGTGGAGGTGTGCTCATCAGCGCAGCTCCCGTCCGGTCAGGTCCAGGAACACGTCTTCCAGGCTGCGGCGCGCGACCTGGACGTCGTCGGCCATCACGCCCTGGTCGGCGCACCAGGAGGTGATCGCCGACAGCGCGGCCGGGTCGATCCGGCCCTGCACCAGGTAGCGCCCGGGCAGCGTCTCCGACGTCGCGTAGCCGACCGGCAGCCGGGTGTCGAGGTGGTCGAGGTCCATCCCCGGACGGGCGCGGAAGCGCAGCTCCTGCTGGTCGCCCGCGGTGAGCTGGGCCGGGCTGCCGTGCGCGACGACGCGTCCGTGGTCGATGATCACCACGTCGTCGGCCAGCGCCTCGGCCTCCTCCATCAGGTGCGTGGTGAGCAGCACCGCGACGCCGTCCCGGCGCAGCGAGGTGACCAGCTGCCAGACCAGGTGCCGGGCCTGCGGGTCCATCCCCGCGGTCGGCTCGTCGAGGAACACCAGCTCGGGACGCCCGACGATGGCGCAGGCCAGCGCCAGGCGCTGCTGCTCGCCGCCGGAGAGCCGCTTGTAGGTGGTCCGGGCGTGCTCACGCAGCCCGAGGACGTCGAGCAGCCAGTCGGGGTCGAGCGGGTTCGCCGAGCAGGACGCGACCAGGTGCAGCATCTCGCCCGCCTTGACGCCGGGATAGGCGCCGCCGCCCTGGGGCATCGCGCCGATCCGGGCCCGCACCGCCTCCGACGACGGCGCGCGGCCGAGCACCCGGACCTCGCCGGCGTCGGCGGCGGTGAGCCCGGAGCAGATCTCGACGGTGGTGGTCTTGCCTGCGCCGTTCGGGCCGAGCAGGGCCAGCACCGACGCGGCCGGGACCTCCAGGTCGATGCCGTCCACCGCCGTCGTCGCCCCGTAGCGCTTGACCAGGCCGCGGACCGATACTGCGGGGCCCGGCACCGCCGGCTCGGACGGGCTCGGACGTGTGGCGCTCACGAGGCGGATTCTAGAGAGGGCGACCGGTCCGCCTCCCGGACGGGCGTCCGCAGCTCCCGGCGCACCCACAGCAGGGCGACGGCGAACACCACCATCCCGGCGATGATCGCCAACGGGAGCTGGAACGCCCGGAAGATGAAGTCCGCACCGGTCGGGGGGACCACCAGCGCGAGCACGGCGGAGAGCCCGAGCACGGCGCGGCGGTAGTAGGGCATCGCGCGGGTGGCGGTCAGCGGGATCACCGCCCAGAGCAGGTACCAGGGGTGCACGACCGGTCCGAGCAGCACGACCGCACCCAGGCCGGCGCCGACGCCGACGATCGGCTCGATCTTCCCGCGCAGGCAGGCGAACAGCAGCCACAGGCAGACCAGGGAGAACGCGACACCGCCGAGCAGCCGGGTCAGCGACAACGCGGAGTCGGTGTGGTCGCCCAGCCCGGCGAGCTTGCCGATCTGCCCGGAGAGCAGGCCCAGGTCGGTCGAGACCGACATCCAGCTGCGGATCTCGCCGGGCGCCGACAGGCCCTTGAGCCAGTTGAAGCCGAGCCCGGTGCCGACGCTGTAGATCGTGAACACCACCCCGGCCACCGCGGTGAGCGCGCCGCCGACGACCGCCCAGTCCTTGACGCTGCCGCCGCGTCGCCGGATCAGGTAGACCCCGACGAAGCCGAGCGCGAGCAGGGCGGGCAGCTTCACCGACGCCGCCGAGACGATGAACACGGCGCCGAGCAACCACCTCCACGGTGGTTGCACCGTGTCGTCCTCGCCCAGGGCCAGGTGCAGGCCGACCAGCATCAGGCCGATCATCACCGACTCGTTGTGAATGCCGCTGACCAGGTGGAACAGCACGAGCGGGTTCGCCGCCCCGAGCCACAGCACCAGGCCCGGGTCGAGGCCGGCCCGGCGGGCGAGCTTGGGCAGCATCCAGACGATCAGCCCGAGGCCGAGCAGCGCGAGGATGCGGTGCTCGAGCACGCCGAGCACCGCGTTCTCCCCGCTGATCGCGGTGATCACGCGGCCGAGCCCGAGGAAGAGCGGCCCGTAGGGGGCCGGGGTGTCCCGCCAGACCGTCGGGATACCGCTGACCAGCGGGTCGGCGATACCGAGGGCCTGGGCCGGGCCGATGATGTAGGGGTCGATGCCGCGGGCGAGCGTCGCGCTCTGGGCGAGGTAGCTGTAGATGTCCTTGGTGAACATCGGCGGGGCCAGCGCCAGCGGGACCGCCCAGAGCAGCCCGGTGCGCACCAGCTCGCGCCGCTCCGGGGCCGGTGCCACGGCGCCGCGGGCGGTGAGCATCCGGCCGATCCACAGCCAGGCGAGCACGACCATCCCGAGGCCGGCGTAGGTGATCGCGATCGAGGCGGTGACGTTGCGTCCGGGCAGCCCGAGCACCCGCAGGCCGTTGAGCGGGTTCGGGACCGGGAACGCCCCGGAGCCCAGTGCGCTGATCGCCATCAGCAGCGAGCCGGTCAGCCCGAGCCGGCGCGCGATGCGGGCCTGCTCGCGCAGCGGGCGGCGGAACCGGCTCGCGCTCTGCGGCGCGGACCCGGCCGTCGACGCGGCGGGAGGGGTGTCCCGCTCGGGCGGGGCGACCTCGGGCGTCACCATGGGAGCAGGTTAGTAGGGGTGCCGAACGGCCCCGGGTACCGGTCCGGCGGTGACCCGGGTCACGAGTACGGGGGCCGCCTTTGCTGCGTGGCCGGATATAGGCAACACTGATGTTGTGAAAACGGATCGGACGCCCGACGCGACCCCCGCGTCGCACGACCCTGCCTGCGGGCACGGGCCGGACGTCGGCGTCCCGTCCTCCGGCGAGGGGCGCACCCGGGCCGCGGTGGCCCGCCTGCTGATGGAGCAGGGCCCGGTGACCGCGTTGTCGGTCGCGAGCGAGCTGGAACTGTCCGGGCCGGCCGTGCGCCGTCACCTGGACGCCATGATCGCCGACGGCGAGGCGGACGCCCGCCGCCCGTCGGCCACCGCACGCCCGCGGGGGCGCGGGCGCCCGGCCAAGGAGTACGTCCTGACCGACGCCGGCCGTGTGCGGTTCGGCCACGGCTACGACGACCTCGCGACGTCGGCGCTGCGGTTCCTGGCCGAGCAGGCCGGGCCCGGCGCCGTCGATGCGTTCGCCCGCAGGCGGGTCGCGGACCTGCTGGGTCCCGACCGCGCCGAGATCACCGCCCCGGACGCCCCGCAGGAGCGTGCCGATGCGCTGGCCAGGGTCCTCTCGGCCCGTGGCTACGCTGCACAGGCACGCCACGGGGGGCGCGGGGTTCAGCTGTGCCAGCACCACTGCCCGGTGGCGCACGTCGCCGCCGAGTTCCCGGAGCTCTGCGAGGCCGAGACGAAGGCCTTCGCCGAGCTGCTGGGCACGCACGTGCAGCGACTGGCCACGATCGCGCGCGGCGACGCCGCGTGCACCACACACGTCCCGCTCGAGGATCCCGAACTCCTCGCGCGGGCACGGGACAGGGAACACGCTCCGGCCGCGGCCGGCGAGACGGTTCCACCGCCACGGTCCCCGAAAGGGAGGCAGTCCGAATGACGGCCACTCATGATGTGAAGCCAGAGCTCACCCAGGAGGAGACGCTCGCGACGCTCGGGCGGTACGAGTTCGGCTGGTCCGACTCCGACGCCGCAGGCGCGACCGCGCGACGCGGTCTGTCCTCCGACGTCGTCGCGAACATCTCCCAGCTCAAGAGCGAGCCGGAGTGGATGCTCGAGTTCCGCCAGAAGGCGCTCGACATCTTCGGTCGCAAGCCGATGCCGCGGTGGGGTTCCGACCTGTCCGGCATCGACTTCGACAACATCAAGTACTTCGTGCGCTCCTCGGAGAAGCAGGCCGCCACCTGGGACGACCTTCCCGAGGACATCAAGAACACCTACGACAAGCTGGGGATCCCGGAGGCCGAGAAGGCCCGCCTGGTCTCCGGTGTCGCCGCCCAGTACGAGTCCGAGGTCGTCTACCACTCGATCCGCGAGGACCTCGAGGAGCAGGGCGTCATCTTCCTGGACACCGACACGGCGCTCAAGGAGCACCCGGAGCTGTTCCGGGAGTACTTCGGCTCGGTGATCCCGTCCGGGGACAACAAGTTCTCCGCGCTGAACTCGGCGGTGTGGTCCGGCGGCTCGTTCATCTACGTGCCGAAGGGTGTGCACGTCGACATCCCGCTGCAGGCCTACTTCCGGATCAACACCGAGAACATGGGCCAGTTCGAGCGGACGCTGATCATCGTCGACGAGGGTGCCTACGTGCACTACGTCGAGGGCTGCACGGCGCCGATCTACACCTCGGACTCGCTGCACTCGGCCGTCGTCGAGATCGTCGTGAAGAAGGGCGGCCGCTGCCGCTACACGACGATCCAGAACTGGTCGAACAACGTCTACAACCTGGTCACCAAGCGCGCCAAGGCCGAAGAGGGCGCGACCATGGAGTGGGTCGACGGCAACATCGGCTCCAAGGTGACCATGAAGTACCCGGCCGTCTGGCTGATGGGCGAGCACGCCAAGGGCGAGGTCCTCTCGATCGCGTTCGCGGGCGAGGGCCAGCACCAGGACGCCGGCGCGAAGATGGTCCACATGGCGCCGAACACGTCGTCGACGATCATCTCGAAGTCGGTGGCCCGCGGCGGTGGTCGCACCTCCTACCGGGGCCTGGTCCAGGTCAACGCGCGGGCGAAGAACTCGCGCTCGACGGTGAAGTGCGACGCGCTGCTGGTCGACACCATCTCTCGTTCGGACACCTACCCCTACGTGGACGTGCGCACCGACGACGTGTCGATGGGTCACGAGGCCACGGTGTCCAAGGTCAGCGAGGACCAGCTCTTCTACCTGATGAGCCGCGGTCTGACCGAGGACGAGGCCATGGCGATGGTCGTGCGCGGGTTCGTCGAGCCCATCGCGCGCGAGCTGCCCATGGAGTACGCGCTGGAACTGAACCGGCTCATCGAACTGCAGATGGAGGGCTCTGTCGGATGACCACCGAGGTTTCTGGTCTTGCACCCGAGCTGAAGGGTGCGAAAGAGGGCCAGGGCGAGGTCCCGATCGCCTCTGCGGGCGAGCGGTTCCAGTCGTTCGACGTGAACGCGTTCGAGGTGCCCGGCGGCCGCGAGGAGAACTGGCGCTTCACGCCGATGCGCCGTCTCCGCGGCCTGCACGACGGCACGGCCGCGTTCGACGGCACCGCCGCCATCTCCGTGACGGAGACGGGCGGGGTGACCGTCGAGACGGTCGGGCGTGACGACTCCCGGCTCGGCGAGGCCGGAGTGCCCGCCGACCGCGTCGCCGCGGCTGCCTGGTCGTCGTTCCGCGAGGCCACCGTCGTCTCGCTGGACGGGACGCCGGACCCCGTGACGGTCACCGTCGAGGGCCCCGGCGTGGGCGCCACGGCGGCGTCGCACCTGCAGATCCGCACCACCCCGAACACCGAGGCCACCGTCGTGGTGGTCCGTCAGGGGTCCGGCGCGCTGGCGGACAACCTGGAGGTCGTGCTGGCCGAGGCCTCGAGGCTGACGCTGGTCGTCACCGAGGAGTGGGCCGACGACGCGGTGCACGTGGGCGCCGAGCACCTGTCCATCGGCAAGGACGCGACGCTGCGCGGCACCGCGGTGCAGCTCGGCGGTGACCTGGTGCGGGTCAGCTCGACCATCCGCTACGCGGCTCCCGGCGGCGACGCCGAGCTGCTCGGCCTCGGTTTCGCCGACGGCGGGCAGCACCTGGAGCAGCGCCTGCTGGTCGACCACGCGCAGCCGAACTGCACGTCGAACGTGTTCTACAAGAACGCGCTGCAGACCAACGACGCCAACGACCCGGCGCACACGGTCTGGATCGGAGACGTGCTGATCCGGGCGGCCGCGGAGAACACGCGGACGTTCGAGTTCAACCGGAACCTGGTGCTCACCGAGCACGCGCGTGCCGACTCGGTCCCGAACCTGGAGATCGAGACCGGCGAGATCGCCGGCGCCGGGCACGCGAGCACCACCGGTCGCTTCGACGACGAGCAGCTGTTCTACCTGCAGAGCCGGGGCATCCCGGAGCGCGACGCCCGACGTCTGGTCGTGCGCGCGTTCTTCCACGAGATCCTGCACAAGATCAAGCTGCCGGAGCTGCGCGAGCGCCTGGAAGAGGCCGTCGAGGCCGAACTGGCCGTCACCGGCGTCTGAGTTCCCGGCCTCCCACCACACTTTCGACGAACGACGGAGCGACGAGTACATGTCCACCTTGGAGATCAAGGACCTGCACGCCTCGGTGACCACCGAGGACGGGCCGAAGGAGATCCTGCGCGGGGTCAACCTCACGATCCGCGCGGGCGAGACGCACGCGATCATGGGCCCGAACGGGTCCGGCAAGTCCACGCTGGCCTACGCCATCGCCGGGCACCCGAAGTACGAGACCACCTCGGGCGAGGTGCTCCTCGACGGCGAGAACGTCCTGGAGATGACCGTCGACGAGCGGGCGCGGGCCGGGCTGTTCCTGGCCATGCAGTACCCGGTCGAGGTCCCCGGCGTGTCGATGGCGAACTTCCTGCGCAGCGCGGCCACCGCGACGCGCGGCGAGGCGCCGAAGCTGCGCACCTGGGTCAAGGAGGTGAAGTCCGCGATGAGCGATCTCGACATCGACGCGGAGTTCGCCGACCGCTCGGTCAACGAGGGCTTCTCCGGCGGTGAGAAGAAGCGCCACGAGGTGCTCCAGCTCGCGCTGCTGAACCCGAAGATCGCGGTGCTCGACGAGACCGACTCCGGCCTCGACGTCGACGCGCTGCGCGTGGTGTCCGAGGGCATCAACCGCTACCGCGCCAGCGGCGAGAACGGCGTCCTGCTGATCACGCACTACACGCGGATCCTGAACCACATCAAGCCGGACAAGGTGCACGTGTTCGCCGGCGGGAAGATCGTCGAGTCCGGCGGTCCCGAGCTGGCCGACGAGCTCGAGGCGAACGGCTACGTGCGGTTCACCGGCGCCGAGGCCGCGTCCGTCGAGTCCGGGCTGGCGAACGCGCGATGACCGCGGTGTCGGCGCCCCGCGTCGGCGCCGGTGGTCCGGGATCCGGCGTGGACGTCGCGCGCATCCGGGAGGACTTCCCGATCCTGGCGCGCACCGTGCGCGAGGACCGGCCCCTGGTCTACCTGGACTCCGGGGCCACCTCGCAGCGCCCGCGCCAGGTGCTCGACGCCGAGCGTGAGTTCCTCGAGAACCACAACGCGGCCGTGCACCGCGGCGCGCACCAGCTCGCCGAGGAGGCCACCGACGCCTACGAGTCCGCCCGCGAGCGGATCGCGGCGTTCGTCGGGGCGATGACCCACGAGGTGGTGTTCGTCAAGAACGCCACCGAGGGGATCAACCTGGTCGCCTACGCGTTCGGCAACGCCTCGGTGCGCACCGGACTGACCGAGGAGTCCGAGCGGTTCGCGCTCTCGCCCGGCGACGAGATCGTGGTCACCGAGCTGGAGCACCACGCGAACCTGGTGCCCTGGCAGGAGCTGTGCCGGCGGACCGGCGCGACCCTGCGCTGGTACTCGGTCACCGACGACGGCCGGATCGACCTCGACTCGCTCGAGCTCACCGACCGGACCAAGGTCGTCGCCTTCACCCACCAGTCCAACGTCACCGGCGCCGTCGCGCCGGTCGACGAGCTGGTGCGCCGGGCGCAGGCGGTCGGTGCGCTGACCGTGCTCGACGCGTGCCAGTCGGTGCCGCACATGCCGGTCGACCTGCACGCGCTCGGCGTCGACTACGCGGTGTTCTCCGGGCACAAGATGCTCGGGCCCTCCGGGGTCGGCGTGCTCTGGGGCCGCTCGGAGCTGCTGCAGGCGATGCCGCCGTTCCTCACCGGCGGCTCGATGATCGAGACGGTGCGGATGGAGGCGACCACCTACGCCCCGCCGCCGCAGCGCTTCGAGGCCGGCGTCCCGATGACCTCGCAGGCCGTGGGCCTGGGCGCGGCCGTGGACTACCTGCGGCTGATCGGGATGGACGCGGTCGCCGCGCACGAGGCCGAGCTGACCCGGGTCGCGCTGGACGGGCTGCGCGACGTGCCGGGGGTGCGGCTGGTCGGGCCGGACAACACGACCGAGCGCGGGGGAGCGGTCTCCTTCGTCGTGGACGGGGTGCACGCGCACGACCTCGGGCAGGTGCTCGACGACCGCGGCATCGCGATCCGGGTCGGGCACCACTGCGCGTGGCCGCTGCACCGCCGCTACGGCATCGTGGCGACGGCGCGGGCGTCGTTCGCGGTGTACAACACGGTGGACGAGGCCGCACAGCTCGCCGACGGCATCCGGGCGGCCCAGGACTTCTTCGGAGTTGGTCGTTGATGCAGCTTCAGCAGATGTACCAGGAGATCATCCTGGACCACTACCGGCAGCCGCACGGCTCCGGCCTGCGCGAGCCCTACGACGCCGAGACCCACCACGTGAACCCGACGTGCGGCGACGAGGTGACCCTGCGGGTGAAGCTGGACGACGCCGCCGAGACCGTGGTCGACGTCTCCTACGACACGCTGGGCTGCTCGATCAGCCAGGCGTCGGTCTCGGTGCTCAACGACCTGGTCGTCGGGCGCAGCGTGGCCGACTCGATGCGGATCCTGGACGCGTTCCAGGAGATGGCGCAGAGTCGTGGCAAGGTCGAGCCGGACGAGGACGTGCTCGGCGACGGCGTCGCGTTCGCGGGCGTCGCGAAGTACCCTGCGCGGGTCAAGTGCGCGCTGCTGGGCTGGATGGCGTTCAAGGACGCCGTCAGCCGTACCCCCGCCGCTGTGTCGACCGCCGCTGTGTCAACCGACGCTGTGTCAACCGACGCTGTGTCAACCGACGCTGTGTCAACCGAACCGGGCTCGGCCGACCGGGCCGAGAAGCAGGACCAGAAGGGACCCGTGGGATGAGCGAGACCACCCAGGAAACGCAGAGCACGGAGACCGGGACCGCTACCGAGGACGAGGTGGTGCGCGGTGCGGCCGGGATGCCCGAGCCGCCCGCCGCGGACGGCGACACCCCCTCCCAGGACGACCTGGAGGAGGCCATGAAGGACGTCGTCGACCCCGAGCTCGGGATCAACGTCGTCGACCTCGGCCTCGTCTACGGCCTCGGTGTCGAGGGGAGAACCGCGGTCATCGACATGACGCTGACCTCGGCCGCCTGCCCGCTGACCGACGTGATCGAGGAGCAGGCCCGCTCCGCGCTCACCGCCGACGGCATGGTCGAGGACATCCGGATCAACTGGGTCTGGATGCCGCCGTGGGGCCCGGAGAAGATCACCGACGACGGACGCGAGCAGCTGCGCGCACTCGGCTTCCGCGTCTAGGAACTTCCGCAGCACCCCGGTGGTCGCCGGGACGGACCCCCTCCGTCCCGGCGATCATCGCTGTCCGGGGTCGGTGGGGAACGGCGCCGGGCTCAGCTCGGGAACAGGTCGGCGAGACGGTCGTCGAGGCCCGCCACGAGCGCCGTGTCGATCCCGAACTCGGTCTCGAGCACGTCCCGGATCTCTCCCGGTGACTCCAGCTCCCGGCGCTCGCTGGGCCCGCCGAGGTGGTGCACGGTGAACGCCCGCCCACCCAGCGCGCGCCGCCGGTCCTCGCCCGGCAGCGCCGCGATCAGGTTCGCCCGGAACGGCGAGTCGGGGTGGTGCGCGAGGTACCAGTTGCCCATCTCGTAGTCGACCTGCGGCGCCGGGACCAGGTCGAACGTGTAGAGCGGGCGCCACCGGTCGGTGCGCGCGGTCGTCGTCCAGGTGTCGCCGTCGCGGTGCAGGCGGTAGGGCTCCAGCGGGGTCTCCTGCTCCACCTCCGGTTCCAGCGCGAGCACGCCGGTGGGTGTCATCCCGCCGAACCCGACGTCGGCCAGGAACGACCCCTGCGCCAGTTCGACCCGCAGCAGCATGTGGGTGCGCGTGGTCGGCGGGGCGTCGTCGGGCAGCATCCAGCGCACCCGTGCCGCGAGGCCGGTGACGTCGTAGCCGAGCGCGTCGAGGTGGGTCCGCAGCAGGCCGTTGTGCTCGAAGCACCAGCCCCCGCGCCGGCTCCGCACCAGCTTGGCCGTCAGCGCGTCGGCATCGATGCCGGGCTCGACGCCGGTGAGCGGGTCGAGGCCCTCGAACGGGATCGTCGTGGCGTGGCCGGTGACGATCCGGCGCAGGGTCGCCAGGTCCGGCTCCGCCGCGTCCGGCACCCCTATCCGGTCGAGGTAGGCGGCGAGGGCCGGGGGACGCGCGTCCGTCATGGGCGACAGCCTGCCGTGCGGGGGCCGGTGCGGGTCAAGGACACGACGGCCCGGTCGGCGCTCAGGTCTCCCTGGCCCCGCGCAGCGCCCATGCCTTGAGGTGGGAGTAGCCGCGGGTGTTCTTCGGCGCCAGGCGGCGCAGGTCGAACCGCGGGTCGTCGGAGAGCACCCCGGCCACCTCCCGGTCGACCAGCACCGTGTCCGGCCGCGCCTCCGAGGTCAGGCGCGCGGCCAGGTTGACGACCTCGCCGTAGACGTCGCCATAGCGGGTCAGCACCATCCCGTGCGCCAGCCCGATCCGCAGCTGCGGCAGTGACGGCTCGATCCGGACCCGGTCCCGCAGGCCGAGTGCGATCGCGGCGGCGTCGGCGGGGTGCTCGGTGACGAACAGGACCTCGTCACCGACCGTCTTGATGATGCGCCCGCGGCCGTCCGCGATCACCTCGTTCGTGACGGCGCCGAAACGCCCGATCATCTCGCCGAGCTCGTCCATGGTGCGGCGCCGGGTCGTGCGGGTGAAGCCGACCATGTCGGCGAACCCGACCGAGAGCGGCCAGGTGTCGGCCCGGAGCGTGCCCGGGTCGGCCTGCTGCGCCCCGGCGATCCAGCGCGAGGCGGTCGCGGCGAGGTGGCGGCGCCACACGTAGGACTGCATCTGCTCGAGCTCGGGCAGCACCTCGGCGGCCAGCCGGGCCGCACCGCGCGGGCGCAGCTCGCCGACGTTGGCGGCCACCACCTGCGCCAGCATCCCGATCTGCCACTCGGCCAGGCGCGACATCGACTGCGCGACCGCGCGCGCGACGGCCTCGCGCACCCCGGCGTCGGGCAGCCACTGCTGGCTCATCGTCGCGACGACCTTCGCGGACTCGACGTCGAGGCGGGTGAACACCCGCTCGTCGGGGCCGGAGTCCGGGAAGCCGAGCGAGCGCCAGAGCCGGTGCGCCTCCTCGGTGTCGAGCTCCGCGGCGGCGATCACCTCGTCCCGGGTGAACTCCCGGGGCGCGCCGAGGATGTACTCGTCGAGCACGGACTCGTCGAGGTCGCTCCAGTTGACCGAGCCCAGGTCGAGGCCGGGCTCCGGCTCGGCGGGGTCCTCGCTCCGGGCCGGCACGGCTCAGCTGGTGTGGACGACGAGGACGTCGACGCCTGCTCGGCGGGTGGCGTCCGCGGGCACCGAGCCCAGCAGCCGCCCGGACAGCGTGTTCAGCCCCTTGTTGCCGACGACCAGCAGGTCGGCGTGGTGGTCCTTGACGGCCTTGCGCAGCACGTCCATCGGGGCGCCGTCCTCGGCGTGGGTGCTGACCTTGCGGGCGCCGGCCTTGCCGGCCCGGTCGGAGGCCTCGCGCAGCGCGTCCTCGGCCGGGGTCCAGCCGACGACGAGGTAGGACTCGTCCTTGAGGGCGTCCTCCGCGGCGGCGGTGTCGTCGCGGCTGGTGGGGGTGTAGGCGGAGACGATGACGAGCTGGGCGTCGCTGTCGGCGGCGACGCCGGCCGCCCGTTCGACGGCGGCGAACGAGGTCGCGGACCCGTCGGTTCCGACGACGACGGTGCGGTATGCGGGCATGGGGAGCCTCCGTGTGGGGTGCACGTGCCCGGGGCACGAGGACCGGGGCGCTCTGCGCCGAGTGCAGGCAAGTTACTACGGGTAGTGCGGGTACTCGCCACCGACACCACGAAATCACTCGTCCAGGCTGCCCAACGGCCTGCCCGCAACGGCGGAACGCAGCATGCGCAGGCGCACCGGGGACGCGGCCGTCACCGACAGTGCCGCCATCGCGCGCAACGTCGCGCCCAGGTCGGCGCGCCCGGACAGGAACGCGGCGCGGTGGCGTCGCGGGAGGCGGAAGAACGCCTCGAAGAACGCCGGGACCAGGTGCGGTGGCAGGTCGAGCACGGTGCGCAGGCCGTGTCGGCGCAGCCGGTGCACGGCGCGGGCCCGGGCCGGCCAGAGCACCCCGGCGGCGGCCGCCGTCGCGTCGGCGGGGGAGCCGGGCAGGTGCGCGGCCAGGGCGTCGGCGAGCGCCGGGGCGAGGGTGAGCGCGGTCGCGACGCTGAAGCCGCTGGCCGGATGCACCAGCGGGGTGGCGGCGCCGAACGCGACCGGGTGCGCCGGGGCACGCGGCTCGTCGACCGGGAAGCGGACGTGCTCGGTCCGGGCCCCGTCCGGGACTTCCACGCCGTGCCGGCGCAGCCGCGTGTGCAGGCGGTCGCGCAGCTCGCTCAGGGGCAGTCCCGGGCGCCGCGCCAGCGACGTCTCCTCCAGCAGCACGGTGCCGTCGCCGTAGGGGACGGCGTAGAGGAACGTCGGCCACCCGGGGTGCCCGTGGTGCGGGCGCCAGTCCATGAACAACGCCTCGCCGGCTCCGAGCAGGGGGCCCGCGAGGTCGGCCGGGACGACGACGCCGTACGCGGTCTGCTCCGCGGCCGGCCCCGACCGGGACGGGCGCAGCGTGCTCGGCGCACCGGTGGCGTCGACGACGACGCCCGCGTGCAGGTCCCGGCCCCCGGCCAGCGTCACCGCGCCGGCCCGCACGGACACCGCCCGACCGGCGAGTACCGCCACCCCGGCCAGGCCCGCGTCGAGGTGCGCCCGCAGTCCGGCGGTGTCGAGCACGGCGTACGCGTCGTCGACGGTGTGCTCGCCGGTGCCGACCATGCGTGCACGGGAGCGGGACCCGATCGCGGAGACCGGCACCGTGTCCGGCAGGTCGTCGGCCCAGGCGCCGTAGGTGTGGCGCCAGAGCCTGTCGG
>NZ_JADQDD010000151.1 GCF_019263595.1 Pseudonocardia sp. KRD291
CCCCACCGTCGCGCGGGCGGGGGCGCTTCGCGATGCCGGGCTCAGCTGTCCCGGTAGTGCAGCCCGTGCGTCGGACGGCGGCGCCGGCGCATCGGGTTACCGCCGCGCACCGACGCGGCGGCAGTGGCGACGATCGGGGTGGCCGCGCTGCCGTGCGCGCTGTGCCGCCCGCGCGCCCTCCCGCAACGCTCGACACCGGTCCGGCTGCCGGAGCCGTCGACCCGCGGGCCGGGGACCGGGTCGGTCTCCTGCTCGGGCTCCGCGGTCAGCAGGGCTCCCTCGCGCCCCTCCTGGTCCTGCGCCCGGGGCGGGGCCGGCACGGGGAGGCCGGCACCGGCGAGACCGGGGTCCGAGATCTCGGACACGGTCGGTGCCGGGACCTGGGCGCCCACGTCCGTGGAGACGGTGCCGGAACGCTCCTGCACCGCGCGGACCTGCTCGGCCCGGACCTGCTCGGCCCGGACCTGCTCGGCGCGGACGGCGGGGTCGAACAAGTTCTCGACCGGGATCGAGCGCAGCCGGGCCGCGGCCATCAGGTTGCCGGCCAGGCGGTCGCCCTCGCGGTCGTCGCCGTGCCCGGCGTCGCTGGCCGCGTGCAGGCGGGCGAGCACCCGGACCGCCGTGTCGAGCTGCTGGGCCGGCACCGGACGGGCCTGCAGCGGCAGGCGGGTGGTCGGCGGGTCCAGCCGCGCCCGCTCGCTGTCCACGGGCTCGGCCCGCAGCCGGGGCAGCAGGGTCGTCGCCGGGTCGAGGCGGGCGCGCTCGTTGTCCACCCGCTCGTCGGCCGGGTCCGGTGCGTCCACTGCCACCGCTCCGGCCGCCGTGCCCTGTGACGGGATCACGACCGCGCGAGGGCCGGAGCCCGGCAGGTCACGCATCCAGCGTCGGGCGGGCTGCTCGACGAGGGTGAACAGCAGGTGCGCGACCGGGATCGTCGCGAGGAGGACACCGAGCCCGACCAGGTGCGCGGTCATCGAGCTCGCGGCCAGGAACCCGTCACCGCCGGCGCGGCGCAGGGCCAGCCAGAACACCTCGAACATCGGGATGTGCACCAGGTAGAGGGCGTAGGAGATCCGGCCGCCGTGCACCATCGGCCGCGAGGCCAGCAGCCGGGCCGGACCGCGGTCGGCCAGCGCGAGCGACCCGACCAGCACCGGGAACAGCATCGTCACCGCGCCCACCGCACCGGCGCCGAGCACCACGCTCGCCACCAGTCCGGCCACGATCGCGCCGATCGTGACCCCGGCCAGCGCCGAGGCGGCGCGCCGGTTCCGCTCGTTCGAGCTCAGGCGGCGCACGACCAGCAGCGTCAGCACGCCGGCCGAGAACCCGCAGACGATCCGGACCAGCCAGCTGAACGGGTAGTACGGGCTGCCCATCACCACGAACGAGGCGGCCATCGGCGCCATCAGCGCGACCGCGCCCAGCGCCAGCACCGCGACCGGGAGCCGGCGCAGCCGGAAGAACACCAGCGCGGTGACCGGGAACAGCAGGTAGGCCAGCCACTCGGCGCTGATCGACCAGGTCGGACCGACCCAGGCCGCGCCGTCGAGGAACGGCCGACTCCACATCTGCACCAGGAACACCTGCTGCAGCCACTCGCCCCAGCTCAGGGTCGGCTGCACGGCCTGGAACGCGACCTCGGAGGGGTCCGACCCGAGAACCGACCGGGCGACCATCCAGACGCCGAACACGTTGAACACCAGGAAGTACGCCGGCCACATCCGCCCGGCCCGGGCCCAGACGAAGCGCCCGGCCTCGCGCAGCCGCAGCCTCGGACCCAGCACGTCGAGGTAGGTGTAGGCGATCACGAACCCGCTGAGCACGAAGAACAGGTCGACCCCGAGCGACCCCTGGGTCACCAGCGGCCCGAGCAGCGCGGAGACGTCGGCGACGCCGGGCAGCGCGGTGAAGTGGAAGTGGAACGCCACCACCCACACGGCCGCGACGATGCGCAGACCGGTCAACGGCCTCAGCTCGCCTCCGGCGCTGCGCTCGGTACCGCCGGGCGCACGGTTCATCCGGGCAGCGGTGTCCGGCGCCGGTGCGGAGCGCTCGATGGCGAGGTTCTTCACAGTCAGGGCCAACGAGGATGGGCCGACACCGTCACCGGGGACACCCGAACTAGGCCCGAATGTCGCATCTGATCACGGAGAGTGTCGATCAAGGCTGTTCCGCGGCCTTGAGACCCCGGGCGGGCGATACCGCCGGACGGCGGTGCCGGGCTTCGTGCACGGGCCCGTGCCGAGGCCGCCGGAGACGCTGTCTAGCCTCGACCAGGTGCTGACCACCGACCAGGTGGCCGCAGAATCACGGGACACGTCGTCGTCCCGCGCACGCGGCCCACGTCCCGTCGATCGGTGGCTGGCGGCCGGTCTCGGGCTGCTATCGGCCGTGCTCGCGCTGGCCGTCCCGTTCCTTCCCGTCGTCCAGACCACCTCCGAGGTGCGCTGGCCGACGGTGCAGAGCGGCACCGCCCCGGTGGACACGCCCCTGGTCGCACCGCGACCCGAGGCCATGCAGGCGACGTTCGGCTGTGCCGCGATCCGCAGCCTCGAGGCGCGCTCCCCGGGTACCGCGACGGTGTTCTCGACCGTCCCCCCGAGCGCGCCCGACGGCGGCGCCGTCGGCATGCGCGTCAGCGTCGAGGACGGCACGCTCGCGATCGACGACCGCGGACGACAGGTCGCCACCGCGCCCCTACCGCCAGGCGACTGCACGCTGGCGATCACTTCGGACTTCGGCCGGACCGCTGCCGCTCTCGGTGACCAGCCGCTGTTCTCCCTCGACTTCGACGCGCGCCCCCAGGTGGTCGGCGTCTACTCCGATCTCGACGCCGCACGGGACCCGGTCGACGGCACGTCGGTGCGGATCGAGGCGGACAACCGCTACGACAGCACGGCGACCGCCCTCAAGATCACGGTCAGCGTGGTCGCCGTCCTCGCCCTGGCCGGATGCCTCTGGTTCCTGCGCCGGATGGACGACCGCGACGGCCGACGGGTGCTGCACGGACGGCGCCTGTCCCGTGCCCTGCAGGGACGCGACATCCTGCGCGACTCGCTGGTCGTCGTCGCGCTCGCCGTGTGGACCGTCATCGGCAGTGTCACCCCCGACGACGGCTACATCCTCGCCATCTCCCGGGCCGACGAGACGGCCGGCTACATCGGCAACTACTACCGCTGGTTCAACGTCCCGGAAGCACCGTTCGGCTGGTTCTACCAGCTCTACTCGTTGTGGAGCGGGATATCGGAGTCGGTGCTGTGGCTCCGGTTGCCGGCTCTCGGGATGGGCCTGGCCTCCTGGTTCCTGATCAGCCGCGCCCTGCTGCCCCGGCTCGGCACGCGGGTCCGGCGCAGCCGCTCGGCGGGCTGGGCCGCGGCCGGGGTCTTCCTCTGCTTCTGGCTGACCTTCGACAACGGCCTGCGCCCCGAGACCGTCGTCGTCATCGCGGCCCTGCTGTCGTTCGTCACGCTGGAGCGCGCGCTGGCCACCCGGCGGCTGATCCCGGTCGCCGGCGCGCTGCTCGCCGCGGCGTTCGCCGTCGCGGCCACGCCGACCGGCCTGATCGCGCTCGCACCGTTCCTCGCCGCCGCGCGCCCGCTGCTGCGGCTGATCCGCGAACGCGGACGGCAGGCCGGCTGGGTGACCACGCTGGCCCCGCTGGCCGCCGCCGGCCTGATCGTGCTGGTCGCGGTGTTCGGCGACCAGACCTGGGCCACGGTCTCCGAGGCGACCCGGGTGCGCACCGAGATCGGACCGAACCTGGCCTGGTACCAGGAGCTCACCCGATACCAGCTGCTGCTCAGCGACAGCCGTGACGGCTCGCTGATGCGCCGCTTCCCGGTACTGCTGACGCTGATGTGCACGGCCGTCGCGTCGATGGTGCTGCTGCGGCGCGGCCGGATCCCGGGCGCCGCGCTGAACTTCAGCCGGCGGCTGATCGGCAGCACCGTGCTCTCGTTCGCGGTGCTCGCCCTGACCCCGACCAAGTGGACGCACCACTTCGGCGCGTTCGCCGCACTCGGCGCCGGCATGGCCGCACTGGCCGCGCTGGCGACCAGCACCGGCGTGCTGCGCTCGCGGCGCAACCAGGCGCTGTTCCTGTCCGCCGTGCTGGCCGTCACCGGGCTGGCGTTCACCGGCCCGAACACCTGGTGGTACGTCTCGAACTGGGGCGTGCCCTGGTTCGACAAGCCGCCCTCGATCATGGGGTACTCCGCCACCGAGCTGCTCCTCGCGCTGGCCGCGATCTCCCTGATCGTCGGCGTCGTCGAGCACCTGCGCACACCGGGGATCCCGCGCCCGGTCGTCGCCGCCACCGAACGCACGCGGCCCGGGCGTCGGATCCGCGGGGTGCGGCTGAGCCAGGCCCAGGCGGTGCGGCTCGGCTCGGCCCCGATCGCCGTCGTCTGCGCGTTGATGGTGCTGTTCCAGATCGCCTCCCTGGCCAAGGGCATGGAGAAGCAGGCGGGCAGCTACTCGCTGGGCGCGGACGTGATCAGCAACCCGACCGGTTCCGAGTGCGGTCTGGCCGGGCGGCTGCAGGTCGAGACCGATCCGGGTGCCGGGGTGCTCCCGGCCGCCGCACCGACCGGGAACCCGGACGACGCGGCCCGCTCGACCGGCTTCGCCCCGAACGGGCTGCCCCCGACCGGTCCGGGCTCGCTGCGCGACAACAACGGTCAGGGCGACCGGCTCGGCGACGTCCTCGGTGCCGGGCCGCTCGGCGGCCCGGTCGTGGGCAGCTACTCGACCAGCCCGAACGCCGTCGGCGACTACCGCTCGGGCTGGTACTCGCTGCCGGACGCCGCGCGCACCGGCACGTCTCCGCTGGTCCTGGGCATCGCCGGCTCGATCGGGCTCGGTAACGAGCTGACGCTCGAGTTCGCCCGCGGCGACGGTGCGGACGAGCAGATCGTCGACGAGATCTCCCCGTCCGGCTCCGGCGGCACCGTGAGCACCACCGCGGACCCGTCGGGCACCTCGGCCGGCGGGCGCGCATGGCGCGACGTGCGGCTGAACCTGGCGGACCGGCCGGCCGCGACGGCCGACCGCGTGCGGGTGCTGGCCACCGACCGCGGTACCGGGCCGAACTCGTGGCTCGCCGTCGCCCAGCCGCGGGTGCCGATCCTGACCCCGATGACGCAGCTGGTCGGCGACAAGGCCGGGTTCCTCGACTACACGGTCGCGTTCCCGAGCCCCTGCCTGCGGCGCTTCGAGGTCAACGCCGGCATCGCCGAGGTACCGGCCTACCGGTTCCTCGGGGACCAGCAGCTGCGCGCGGTCGGCGACAGCTGGAGCTTCGCGTCCGCGGGTGGGCCGCTCGGCTGGATGAGCCAGGTCGCCGCGCAGCGGGTGCTGCCGCTCTACCTGCCCGGCGCCTGGGACTTCGACGCCGGCCAGTTCCGGCTCGTCGAGCCCTACGCCCGGGACGCGGGCCGGCCGGAGGTCGTCCGCGACACCCGCACCATGTGGGGCTGGTCGCAGGTCGGGGAGGCCGGCAGCCCGCCGTCCGACCCGTCACCGCTGCCCGGATGACCTGACGCCACAATGGAGGCGCCACCGCCGGTCGGTGACGACCGGAGATCCGACCGAACGACACCCCGAAAGGCGAGCCGTTCTCGATGCTGCGCACCGCTGAGCCCGCTCGGAGCCACGACCCCGCTCCGCTGCCGAGCGACGGGCGTGCGCCGGGCGCGCGCCTGACCGTCCAGCGCGGGATGTTCGCCGGTCCGACGGCGCTGGTCCCGCTGGACCTCTACGCGGAGGTCCTGCGCGGCACCGCACGCCGCGAGCGCGACAGCGTGCGGCTCACCGCCGGTACGCACGTCTCCACGAACACCTACTGGGGCCGGCTGCACGCCACGTACTGGCAGCGCTGGACGTCGGTCGGCGAGGTACAGGTGACGCTGCGTGCGTCCGGTCACGGCCGGGTGTGGCTGATGGCCTCGGACACGAACAAGGTCGGGCGCGCCGTCGACGTGGCCGAGGTCGAGTCCTCCGGGGTCGACTCCTCCGTGGACGCCGGCTCCGACACCGAGATCGTGCTGACCGGGCCGGTGGACCGGTTCGTCGACGGCGGCGGCATGTGGGTCGAGATGGCTACCGAGACCGACGAGATGACCGTCTCCGACGTGCGGTGGAGCGTCGCGCACCCGGAGCCGCTGCGCCCGACGTCGATCACGATCTGCACGTTCAACCGGGTCACGGACTGCCTGAACACGCTGCAGGCGCTGCTCGACGACCCGTTCGCCCGCGGGCTCGTCCGCAACGTCCGGGTCGTCGACCAGGGCACCGACCCGCTGGAGAGCCGGGACCGTTTCGCCGCCATCTCCGAGCAGTTCGGCGACCAGCTGCGCTACCTGCGCCAGCCCAACCTCGGCGGGGCCGGCGGGTTCACCCGCGGCCTGTTCGAGGCCACCGCGGGAGACCCGGCCGACGACCACGACGTCCTGCTGATGGACGACGACGTGCTGCTCGACCCGGAGATCGTCGTGCGGCTGATCGGCTTCGCGGCCTGCACCACGCACCCGGCGATCGTCGGCGGGCAGATGCTCAACCTGCTCCACCCCGGGCACGTGCACATCACCGCCGAGTACGCGCTGCCCGAGCAGCTCAAGGTCGGCCTGCCGGTGGACGGCGCGATGACCGAGGGCTTCCTGCTCGGACGCGACGAGCGCCAGCTCCCGATGGTGCAGGAACGCCGCGTGGACACCGAGTACAACGGCTGGTGGTCCTGCCTGATCCCGGCCTCGATCGTGCGCGCGGTCGGGTACCCGCTGCCGCTGTTCTTCCAGTGGGACGACGTCGAGTTCGGCTACCGGGCCCGCGAGCACGGCTTCCCGACGGTGTCGCTGCCCGGCGCCGGGGTCTGGCACGCGGACTTCGGCTGGAAGGACTGGGACGAGTGGCACCGCTACTTCAACCAGCGCAACGGCCTGATCACCGCGGCCCTGCGCACCGGGTTCGACCGGCGCACGGTGACCACCACCGTCACCACGCTGCTCGGGCAGTACCTGGTCGCGATGCAGTACGGACTGGCCGCGACGCTGCTGCAGGCGGTCGAGGACTTCCTCGACGGCCCGGACATCCTCGTCGACGGCTCGGCCGCCGCCGCCGCGGAGATCCGCCGCATCCGCGCCGCCTACCCGGAGACGACGCCGGTCCCGGTCAACGACCTGCCGCTGGACTTCCGCGAGACACAGGTGCACCTGGCCCCGGCCAAGCCGGCCCGGATGCTGCTGACGTGGGTCAAGCGCGCCCTGTTCCAGGGCACCGGCCGGGTCCCGTTCCGGACCGGGATGGTGCCGGCCGGTGAGGCGCACTGGTGGCACGTGTCGCTGTTCGAGCGGGCGATCGTGACCGACATGGCCGAGACCGGCGTCCGGGTGCGGACCCGGGACCGGGAGCGGTTGCGCGAGCTCAGCCGCCGCTCGGTGCGCACGCTGCGCCGCCTGCACACCGAGGGACCGCAGGTCGCGCAACGCTGGCGGGACGCGGCCCCGCAGCTGACCAGCCGGGAGAACTGGGCGCGCCTCTACGAGGTCGACGAGCCGGTCTGAGGGGTCCCCTCCGGCATCGAGTGACGCGTGGTGGCGTCCCGGGGCCGGACCGGACGCGATGACGCGTCGCTCGACGACCGGGCCGGGCGTCGCAGCACCCGGGCCCGGTGGACGAGCACCACGATCAGGACGAGCACGGCCGCGAGGGGCCTCGGCTGCCCGAGGACGAGGCCGGCCGTCAGGTCGAGCGGGACCGCGACGACGGCGGCCGCGAACACCCACCGTGGCCCGGTCGGGGGCCTGCGCCGCCGCGTGCCCGGCGTCCGGCCCCACGGCTTGGCCACCGAGAGCCAGGCCTGGAACGCGATCGCGCTCGCCATCAGTGCCGGGCCGAGCACCAGCCCGGTCGCCGAGGGGGCCTGCTCCGGCGTCGTCCGGGCCGCGTCCAGGGCGTTCGACAGCACGAAGATGCCCAGGTAGAGCTGCACGATCGTGATCGCGAACTTGATCGTGACCCACCAGTGGTGGAAGAAGCCGTACGCGGTCGCGGAGCTGAGCACGATGCCGGTCAGGGCGGATCCGACGGCCAGCGGGGCGAGCAACGACTGGTCGAGATGGTGTGCCGTCTCCAGCGCGCCGAGCCGCAGCGCCGGGTCGGTGGCGGAGAAGGCGAGCGACACCGCCATCACCGCCGCCAGCGACATCCACCCGACGGACGTGAGGACGTGCAACCAGACGGTGAGCTGACGCCAGGTACGCAGGGACGGAGCCACGATCGCCATGCGCCCATCCCAGCCCGCCGGGTGGCCCCGGACATCCGGGACGATCCCGAGCCGGACCCCGAGGACTGGCCATTTCTCTCGTTGAGCGAGAGACTTTGGCCATGAACCGCCGTGGGCGCGAGCTGCCGCGACCAGCCTTCGCCGACCCGGCCCGCGAGGTGGAGTTCGACGCCGCCTACCGGGAGCTGATGGACCGCTGGCCGATCGCGGTCACGCCGCGCACCCTGACCTCACCGTTCGGACGGACGCACGTCCACATCGCTGGTGCCGCCGACGCGCCGTCGCTGGTCCTGCTGCACGGCGGTGGGATGACCTCCGCGTCCTGGTTCGCGGTCGTCGGCCCGCTGGCGGAGCGCTACCGGGTGTATGCGGTGGACCGGATCGGCGACGCCGGACGCAGCGTGCACGAGGGGCGTCCGATCCGATCGGGGGACGACCAGCTCGTCTGGCTGAGCACGGTTCTCGACGGCATCGGAGTCGACGCGTCCGCTGCGGCGCACCTGTGCGGGCACTCGACCGGCGCGCACCTGGCCCTGCGTTTCGCGTTGCGACAACCCGGGCGCGTCCGGTCGGTCACGCTGCTCGACCCGCCGTCGGTCTTCGCCGGGTTGCGGAACAGCTACCTGGTACACGCTGCACCGATGCTGGTCCGGCCGACCGAGGTCCGGGTCGGACGCTTCCTGGACTGGGAGACGGCGCCGGGCGGCCTGGACCGTACGGTCCGGCGCCTCTACGTGCAGGCGGGGGCACATTTTCCGTCCTCGCCCATCGTGCCGGACCGGCGCCCGCGGGAGTCCGATCTCCGGTCCCTGGGCGTTCCCGCGCACGTCCTGCTGGCCGAACGGAGCCGTTGTCACGACGCCGCCGCGGTCGCCGCGACGGCCCGCCGGCTGTTCGCGGACGCGACGGTCGACGTGCTCCCCGGGGCGACCCACCACGCGATGCCGACCGAAAACGCGGCCGGACTCACCGGCCGGGTGCGAACCTTCCTGGACCAGCACTCGCGCTGACCGGCCACGACTCCGGTGGAGGGTCAGCCGTCGCGGACGTCGGCGACCACATCGGCCACGCCGCGCAGGAACGTCGTGACCGCGGCCCGGCCGTCGTCGTCGAGGCCGTCGAGGACCTCGAGCACGCCACCGATCAGCGGGCCGAAGAAGGCCCAGCCCAACGCCGTAGCCCCCTCGGTGACGACCAGTTGCACCTTGCGGCCGTCATGCTCGTCGGGCACCCGGCGCACGTGACCGGCCCGCACCAACCGGTCGACCAGCGCCGTCACCGACGCCGAGTTGATGCCCAGCTGTGTCCCGAGCCAGCCCGGTCCCGCCGGCGTCCCGGCCCGGTCGGCGTCCAGCAGCGCGATCACCGCGCGCAGGTCGTTCGGGCCCAACCCGTGTCGCGCCCCGAACGCGGCCCCGGCCCGGTCCAGCTCGACGGTCACCGCGCGGAGCAGGTGCACCGGCTCCAGCCCCGGGTCCGCGCCGTTCACCCGACGACCGTACCGGCATCGCGCAGCCGCGCTCCGCCGATCCGCACCCCTGCCATGGATCCGCACCCCCTGCAGGAGGTGCGAACGGCCGGTAGGGGTGCGGATGGGCCGGGGTCGGTCGCGGTAGCGGCATCGACGGGGCTTTCAGCCGAGGAAGTCTCGGCCGGTGTAGTCCTTGCCGACGAGGGTGCGCAGGCGGGTCCAGCCGTTGCGCTCGACCGTGTCGACGGAAAGGTCGAACAGTCCCGGCGGGTGGTCGTACTCGACGCGTTCGACGTGGCCCCAGGCGAACATCGACCGTCCACCGGGGGGTTCGAGACCGGACGGGAGCTCGACGAAGCGGGCCGTCCGGTCGATGCCGGCCAGAGTGCCGCCGTTGGCCGCGAACGTGGAGTTGTCCTCGATCGCGTCCTCGAAGCCGTCACCGGCACGCAACCGCCAGGCCGGAGCCTGCGCCAGCCCGTCGCGGATCGTGATCTGGTCGGCGCACGGCCAGAGCGTCGCGGAGACCTGGTCGGCGAACACCGGCTGCCCGGCGATCAGCTGCGACACCGGGCGGGCGTCGGCGAGGTACGGCGCACCCACCCCGAGCCAGCTGTCGGCGCCGGCGATCCGGTCGGTCGCGACGAGCCGGACGGCGCTCGGCGAGCCGGGCAGCTCCGCCTCGGCCAGGTCCGCCCGCAGGTCCACCCACTCCGCCTCCTTCGAGCCGGGCAGGTCGAGAGTGATCGAGTCGGTGGCGGTCGGTGCGCCGGCGGGCCCGGCGCCCACCTCGAGCGTGACCGACTGGCCGGACCGCAGATCGCCGGTCACGGGCACGATCACCGAGCCGGAGCCGGGCCCGTCCGGCAGCGGGTACCAGCCGGTGCTCACCGCACCGGTACCGGCGCCGCCGGGGACGTCGTCGCCCCAGGCCCCCTGCTGTGCACCACCGCTCGGCGTACCGCGCTGGGGCGGGACGCCGGCCCGCATGTCGCCGGTGAGCGTCTGCGGCCCGGCGGCGGGGCCCAGCCCGGGGTCGGCCGGGGCCATCACGCGCACGGCGTCGGCCAGGCCGCAGGGCCTGCCGGTGAGCGCGGCCAGGTTCATCGAGGCCACCGACGCGCCGGGGGCCTGCCCGAACGGCGCGACGGTGAACACGGTCAGCAGCAGCGCGACCCCGCCGCCCAGTGCGACCCCGAGGATCGCCCGGTCCGGGGTGAGCCCGCCGGGTCGCCCGGCCCGGCGGCGCCGGTACGCCCAGTACAGCGCGGCGGCGGCCACCAGGATCCACAGGACGGGGCTGCGCAGGTAGATCGGCCCGGCGTGCGGGGAGAGCACGCCGGTCTCGAGCGCCGAGGCGACCGCGGAGTGCGTGCCGAACGGTTGTCCCCAGTCCGAGAACGGCCGCCAGAGGTTCGGCCCGGCGTAGGACACCGCGGCGGCGACGCCCGCCAGCGCGGCCCCGACGGCGAGCACCCGGGCCGGTGCCCGTCGCGGCAGGGGCGTGCGGACCAGCGCCAGCGCGAGCAGCAGGGTCGCCGGCGCGGCGACGGCTCCGAAGTGGTTGACCCACTTCGTCGGTGACACCGCGACCGCGACCAGCGACAGCGCCGTGATCAGCAGGGCGGCCCCGAGCGCGTCACCGAGCGGCCCGCCGGTCCCCCGCCGACGCCCGAGCCGGACCAGCCCGGCGGCGAGCACGGCCAGGGTGAGCAGCACCGGCAGCCTCTTGCCCCATGCGCCCTGGTCGTCGGGCTCGAGCAGGTTCGAGTAGTGCACGATCTCGGAGAACCAGGAGTACTGGAAGTAGTACCAGCGGTGCACGTTGAACGACTCTCGGACGTCGCCGAACGAGGCGTCGGCGAACCCCAGCGGGACGATCACGCTGGCCGCCCCGACCGCGACCGCCAGCACCGCGAACCGGTCGCCCCACCCGTGCGTGCGCAGCCACTGCCAGACCATCGGCAGGCCCAGGACCAGCGGGACGGCCGCGACCAGCGCCGTCGGGGCGGTGGACACCCCGATCACGGCGACGGCGGTCGCGGCGGCGAGCATCCCGAGCGAGCCGCGCCGCCGAGCAACGACGACCAGCAGCATCACCCCGGCCGTGGCGAGCGTTCCGGCCGGTTCCGGGCGCAGCGAGATGCCGTAGGCCAGGAACCAGAGCAGGTGCGCCCCCGCCAGCGCCCACACGACGCCGGGACGTTCCCCGATGCGCCCGGCGACCACGCGCAGCAGCGCCCGCAGCAGCAGGTAGGTGCCCAACCCGTAGAGCACCGGCAGCACGCGCAGCCACAGCAGGCCCCAACCCTGCAGGCCCAGCGCCTCCCCGAACGAGCCCCAGAACTGCATCAGGTACTGGCTGGTGGAGAACGGGTTCTCGGTGACGTTGAACTGGTAGATGTAGTTGCCGATCGCCCCGGACGCCGCGCCGTTGCGGGCCATCGAGGCGTACCAGGAGTCGTCGACGTTGACCGGTCCCAGCACAGCCCAGGCGAGCGACACGATTAGGACGACGGCGTCCGCCGGCGACGGCCGGGGACGCGGCAGCCGTTCGAGGTCCCGGCCGCGCCAGGTCCGCCAGGCCACGGTCAGCAGCGCCACCAGCGACACCAGGTGCGCGATCAGCAGGACGGTCTTGAGCACCGACGGCGACGACTCGTAGCGGGCGTCGGTGTGCAGCGTCACCGACATCCCGGCGGCCTGCGACAGGCCCTGCGCGGCCGTGGCGAACTGGGCGACCTGCGGCGGTGCGAGGCCCGGACGGTCCGCGACCGGGATCGCCGCGCCGGACGGGCCGACCTGCGACAGGCGGGTACCGGACGCGTCGGCGTCGAGGCGGTAGCTACACGCCCCGTCCCCGATCGGGCCGCCGTAGAGCTGCTGCCCGGACGAGGTCACGGACACGGTGCCGCCGGTGACCGTGACCAGCAGGCCCGGCCCCTCGGACGGGTTCACCGAGGACGGCATGGTGGCCAGGACGTCGCCGGCGCCGCCCTGCTCCGGCCCGGCGGACGGGCGAGCGGCCACCGCGCGCAGCGTCTCGCAGGGGATCTCGGCGCCCAGCTGCAGCGGCCGGTACGGCGAGAGCGGGACGACGGTCGACGCCGGCGCCTGCCCGGCCTGCGGCCAGGTCAGCACCGGGTCGTTCGCCGTCACCGGGGCCAGCACGGCGAGCGCACCCAGCAGCGACGTCAGCGCACCCAGCAGCAGCAACGGCAGCCACCGGCCGCGTGGCGAGCCCGGCTCGGGCGGGGCCTGTCCGGTCGTGGGCGCCGCCGTCGCCGTGCTCACTCGAACAGGTGCTTCCAGCCGTCCCGGCTGGTCAGCGCGGGCAGCGCGGCCCGGTACCGCGCACGCAGCGACGTCCACTGCGCGGCCACCTCACGGTGCAGACGGAACGAGTCGGACACCATCTGCTTGAACATCGCCGGGTCGCGGCGCCGGAACGTCACGCCGCGCCCGTCCGGTGTCGACACGGTCGCCGAGTCCAGGCCGGAGAGCACGAACCACTGGGCGTTCGCCCACGGCACGTTGCGCTGCGGGCGCTCGCGCAGGCCCGGGTCCGGCGTCCTGAGGTTGCGCAGCACACCGCGGGCCAGGCCGACCGCGGCCTTCGCCCGGCCCACCGGCGGCTCCGGGAACAGCTGCGCGCCCAGCGCGTCGAGCTCCGCGAGCGGGACCTCGGTGGCCGAGTTCAGGGGCCGGCCGTCGTCGTACTCGGCGCGTTCGGCCCGGATCTCGCCGAGCACGGTCGGCAGCTTCGGGAACAGCGCCTCCGGCCCGGCCAGGAAGTCGGTGAACGCCTTGATCTGCAGCGCGACCGCCGAGTACTCCATCAGCATCAGGTGCCGCAGCGTGCGCTTGAACGTCTCGCGCAGGATCGCCTTCGGGTCCTCCGGGCCGTGCAACGCCGCCGCGACGAGCCGGTTGCGGTAGTGGAAGTAGGCCTGCCAGTCCGAGGAGTCGTCCTTCTCGATGAACGACATGTGCCAGATCGCGATGCCCGGCACGGTCGCCGTGCGGTAGCCGCGCGAGCGCGCACGCAGGCCGTACTCGGCGTCGTCCCACTTGATGAACAGCGGCAGCGGCAGGCCCAGGTCCTCGGCGACGACGCGCGGGATCAGGCACATCCACCAGGCGTTGTAGTCGACGTCGACGCGCCGGTGCAGCCACGGCGTCTGGCGCAGCGTCTGCTCGGCCAGGTCGTGGTGCGCCTGAGTCCTCGGGGCCGGGCGCCACATGAACTGGTTGCGGTCGACGACCTCGCCCATCGTGGACAGCTGCGAGCGGGCCTGCAGCGACAGCATCTGCCCGCCGACCAGCATCGGTTCGCGGGAGAACCGGGAGAACGCGACGGCGCGCAGGACCGAGTCCGGCTCGAGCAGGATGTCGTCGTCCATGTAGAGGATCTGCTCGCAGTCGATGCCGTTCCCGTCGGCCCCGTGCAGCACCTCGTACATGACACGCGCGTAGCCGCCGGAGCCGCCGAGGTTGGGCTGGTCGACGATCCGCAGCCGGTCGCCCAGCACCGCGGCGGCGTGGGCGTACCCGGCCTGGTCACGGACCTTCTGCGTGCCCTGGTCGGGCAGGATCACCGC
Organism: Pseudonocardia sp. KRD291; assembly: GCF_019263595.1. GTDB lineage: Bacteria > Actinomycetota > Actinomycetes > Mycobacteriales > Pseudonocardiaceae > Pseudonocardia. The sequence continues at coordinate 14,357 of NZ_JADQDD010000151.1, forward strand.
GGTCACCGCGTCCAGGACGACCGGGTCCTCGCCGATCGCGGTGAGCGTGGCGACGCAGTCGGCGGGGCGGTTGAACGTGGGCATGCCGACGGTGACCGCGGCCCGGCCGGGCGCCGGGTGCGGGGCGTGCCAGCCGCCGCCGTGCAGCGTGAGCTCGGAGTCCGACGTGGTCAGGTCGAACCAGAACCAGCCGCCGTCCTCGAACGGGCGCAGGTCCAGCGCCATCTCGACCTCGCGACGGCCGTCGACGACCTCACCGCCGACGTAGATCTGCGACCCGTCGGCCTTGGTGCGGTAGACGTCGACCCGCCCGGCGCCCTCCAGGTCCAGGCGCAGCGCGATGTCGGTCAGCGTGGACCAGGCGCGCCAGTAGCCGGCCGCGAACCCGTTGAAGTAGGCGCCGAACGAGACCTCGGTCTGCTCCGGCACGACGGCCGTGGTGCGCGAGGTGACCTTCAGCCGCCGACCGCCGGTGCCGGACACGGTCAGCGTGATCGGCCGGGTCTTCTCGTCGGCCGGCGGCTCGACCGGGGCCAGCCTGGCTCCCGAGCGCTCGTCGACGTAGAGCGTGCGCACCGACATCGGGTCCGCCGGGCGCGGCAGAATGACGCGCTGCAGCAGCGTCGGCCCGTCGGTGGGGCTGCCCCGGGCGGGGACGGGGCTCGTGCTCGGCTCGTTACCGCTGGTCTGGGTCACGCGACCT
>NZ_JADQDD010000152.1 GCF_019263595.1 Pseudonocardia sp. KRD291
AAACGCCGTCCCGCGAGGTTGCTTTCCTGAGAGGGGGAACGTGGTCCGCGCGTTCATCCGGCGCCGCGACGCGACGAGCGCCGGTCCACTGGACCGAACGGCGGCATGATCTACGACGAACACCCCGAAGGCTCTCAGGGTTGCGGATGCCCCCACCGTTCAACGAGCGGGACGACGCGGGGTTACGGGTCGGCGCAGAAATCGCTCCGCTCGCCTTCCCGCCGGGAGCCGCCGCGTCGCACGGCCGGCCCGCGCCGCTCGCGACGGGCGGCCTCGATCGCCCGGGCAGGTCCTGCGGGAACCCTCGGGACCACCAGGTGAGCGAGGGGGCCCTTCGGGACACCGGGAGCGGGCTCAGCCACCGTTCGGCGTGCCGTGGCGGGCCGCGGCCGGGCGCTCAGGACGCGCGCTCGGCCCGCTCCTTGAACGCGGCAAGGTTGGCCGCCATCGCCGAGCGCCACTCCCCGATCCGGCCGCCCACGATCCGCTCCTCCTTGTCCGGCCACCGCTCGATCGCGGGGGTCAGACCGGACGGGCCGGGGCCGAGCTGGGCCCACTGGCGCAGGCGGGTGCCACCGCCGGCCGGGGTCAGCTCGAACAGCCAGGACGCGGCACGGCCCTCCGGGCGGTCCCGCTCGACCTCCCAGCCGAAGCGGCGCCCCGGCTCCCAGACGGTGACCGTGGAGACCGTGCTCCACTCCCCGACCGCGGAGTGGGCGCTGTAGCCGCGGAACCGCACCTCCGCCGCCGGGCCCTCGGCGCCGTCGAGCCACTCCACCCGCTGCAGCTCCGGGGAGAGCTCGGCCAGCAGGGACAGGTCCGTGACCAGCGGCCACAGGCTCTGCGCCGGGGCGTCGACGACGATCTCGGACTCGGCGGTGGGCCCGTCGGCGTAGCGCATTGCTCTCCTACTGCGGTGGGCCCGTCACCAGCGGACGGGCAGCGTCTCCATACCGAACACGATCGAGAACGACCGCAGCTCGAGGTCGTCCTCGTCGTCGATCTGCGGGGTCAGGCCGGGGAAACGGGCGAACAGCGCCGGCAGCGCGGCGCGCAGCTCCATCCGCCCCAGCTCGGCGCCGACGCAGCGGTGGATGCCGTGGCCGAACGCCAGGTGCCCGGACCCGGCCGCGGCCGGGTCGGTGTTCGCCGCGGACAGCGAGCAGATCATGGCGTCGCCCTTGCCGATCGCGCGCCCGGCGACCTCGGTGTCCGCGCGGGCGAACCGCGGGAACGCCACCTGGACCACCGACATCGAGCGCAGCAGGTCCTCGACCACGTCGTGCGGGTTCCGGTGCAGCTCGGTGACCTGCTCCGGGTGGCGCATCAGCTCCAGCGCACCGAGCGCGATCATGCTGGCGGTCGTCTCGTGGCCGCCGGTGAGCACGCCGTCGGCGAGCGCGGCCAGGTCCTCGTCGGACACGGCGTCGCCGTGCTCGCGCACCAGGGCGCCGAGCAGGCCGTCACCGGGGTTCGCACGCTCCCGGGCGGCCAGCCCGCGCAGGTAGTCCATCGACTCGTTGACCACGTCGAGGGCGTTGTCGAACTGGGCGATCATGTCGAAACGGGCGGTGCTGCGCCGCTCGAACTCGGCCCGGTCGGAGTCCGGCACGCCGAGCAGCTCGCAGATCACCTGCGAGGGCAGCGGCACGGCGAAGCGCTCGACCAGGTCCGCGCCGGCGCCGGCGGACTCGACGTCGTCGAGCAGCTCGGTGACCAGCGCGTCGATCCTCGGCTGCAGGCGGGACAGGCGCCGCACGGTGAACTCGCGGGTCAGCAGCCTGCGCAGCCGGGTGTGCTCGGGCGGGTCCCGGAAGCCGAGGCCGCCCGGATCCTGCTCGGCCAGCGCCTCGATCCCGGTCCCGGCCAGGTGCGACAGGTCGTTGGAGAAGCGCCCCGGGTCGCCGAGCACCTCGCGCACCTGCGCGTAGCCGCTCACCAGCCAGGCCCGCACCCCGATCTCGTCCGGGATCTCCATCCCGGCCACCGGGAGCCGCCCGCGCAGTTCGGTGAGCTCCTCCGCGGGGGCGAGCCCCTCGCGCAGCAGGGGCAGCATCATCGACGCCTCGCCCATCAGTTCGTCCCCTCGCACACGGCGGTCATCGCTGTCCCTCACCTCGGCGCAGCAGATAGGTGTCCATGATCCAGCCTCGGTGCGCGCGGGCGTCCGCACGGACGCGCACGATCTCGTCACACACCTCGTCGAGGGGGCCGGACACCAGCAGCTCGCCGGGTGTGCCCAGGTAGGCACCCCAGTAGATGTGCAGATCCTTGCTCTGCTCGGGCGGCAGCGTCGCGAACGCCGTCCGCCCGTCGAGCATCACGACGACGTCGTCGGCGTCGTCGGGCAGGCCGCCGGCGATCCGGCGGCCGGTGGTGATCAGGACCGGGCGCCCGACCCGGTTGAGGATCAGCCGGTGCGCCGCGGCCAGCGCGGCCACACTGGAGATCCCGGCGATCGACTCCACCCGCCAGTCGGCGCGGTCCTCCATACCGTCGAGCACCTCGTCGAGCAGCCGCAGCGTCCCGTCGTAGAGCGACGGGTCGCCCCAGACCAGGAACGCGCCGGTGCCGTTCTCGCCCAGCTCGTCGGTGAGCAGGGCGCGGTAGAGCGCCGCGCGCCGGTCCTGCCAGTCCACGACGACGTCGCGGTAGGTGTCGTCGGGCAGCTCGGCGCGCTCGCGCGGCGGGTCCGTGGCCCGTACCAGGCGGAACGCGCCGTCCGGGCGGTGCCGGCGCAGGATCTCGGTGCGCAGGGCGAGCAGGTCGTCCTTCTCGCCGCCCTTGTCGATGACGAAGAAGACCTCGGCCCGCCGGAGCGCGGAGACGGCCTGCAGGGTCAGGTGGTCCGGGTCCCCGGCTCCGATCCCGATCACCAGCACGGTCCGCATGCCGACGACGGTAATGGAACGGGCCCGGGCGGCGGGCGGCGGCATGCGGCACGCAGGCGCCTGCGGCGTGGACCGGTCGTGTCGGACCGTCACCTCACCGGCCCAACGGCCACCGGCTGCTGTCCCCCGATCCGCGCAGCGCCACGACCCGTCACCCGCCGTGCCCGGTGGGTAGGGTCGAGGCCCCGAACCAGGGACCCCGGCCCGGTCGTCGGCGCCCCGGGTCCCCGCCGCGCGTCCCGCCGGCACCGCCGCGCGTCCCGCGGCACTCCACGACGGGTCGCCGGCCACCCACCTCCGGAGGAGGCACACGGACGTGAAGATCGGACACCTGGTCGAGTCGCTGGACCCGGGCGGGGTCGCGGCCGCGCTCGTCGACCTCGCCGCGGCCGGGGCGCCGGAGGGGATCGAGCTGGTGGTCGTCGCGCTGACACCGACCGCCCACCCGGGGGTCTCCGCCGCGCTGGCCCGGCACGGCGCGCAGACGGTCGAGCTCAACGTGGCGCCGTGGGACCCGCGCGCCGTGCTCAAGGTGGTCGAGGCCCTGCGCGAGCACGGCGTGGAGATCGTGCACAGCCACGAGGCCCGGCCGGACGTCGTCGGCTCGGCCGCGGCGGCCCGGCTCCGGCTGCCCGCCGTCTCCACCCTGCACCACGTCCACGACCTGCCCGCGGGCCGTGGCGACCGGGTCCGGCGCACGGCCAAGGTGCTCGCCCGCAAGCGCTTCATGACCCGCACGATCGCGACGTCGAGGCTGCAGCGGGACTGGTACCGACGGGTCGCCGGATCCACCGCGGGCCTGTCGATCGTCCCGGACGGCGCGGCCGACCCCGGGCCGGGTACCGACGAGGAGCGGGCCCGCCTGCGCCGCGGGCTCGGCGTCGGCGACGACGACGTGGTGGCCGTCTCGGTCGCCCCGATGCGCCGCGGCCGGGGCCAGGACATGCTGCTCGACGCGCTGGCCGAGCTGCCCGCCGGCGAGCCGGTGACCGTGGTGCTCAGCGGTGACGGGCCGTTGCGCCCGTGGCTGGAGTCGCGGGTCGCGGGCGACGACATGCTCGCCGCGCACGTGCAGTTCCGCCGCCACGCCGACCCGGTGGACCTGCTGCGCGCCGCGGACGTCCAGCTGCACACCACCCGGCACGACACGATGCCGCGGGTGCTGGTGCAGGGCCAGGGCGCCGGGGTGCCCGCGGTCGCGACCCGGGTCGGCGGCATCCCGGAGATCGTCACCCGGGACACCGGCGCGCTGGTGCCGGTCGCCTCCGCGCGGATCGCCGACGAGCTGGTGCGGCTGGTGCGGGACCCGCAGCTGCGCCGCCGCCAGGGCGCGGCGGCCCGGGCCCGGTTCCTGGAGCGCTTCGAGTCCGGGGTCTGGGCGGCCTCGCTCGGCGAGATCTACCGCAGCGCACTGGGCCGGGCCGGAGCCCCGGCGCCGGAGGAGCTCGACGCGCCGGAGGCCGACCGGCGCCCGGTCGGGGCCTGACCGGCACCGGCCCGTTCGGGGAGCAAACCGGTCTCAGGGGTGCATCCGCGCACCCTTGACGATCTTGTCGACGCCGTTGCGGGGCCCGTGCACGGCGATCCCGACCAGGTCGAGCTCGTCGCCCGACGCCGCGGCGACCACGGCGCGGTTGTCGCGGTCGTTGCCGGTCGCGAACATGTCCGCGGTGAACACCGCCACCGGCGTCCCCCGGCCGACGGCCCGGAGACGGGCCGCGCGCAGCGTGTCCCGGTCCCCGGTAAGCACCAGCACGGGCTGGCCGAACGTGGCCAGGTACGGCGTGCCGTCGGCGTCGGCGTAGGGCTCGCCGAGGATCTCCGGGACGGCCGCGGACACCGCCGCGGACAGGAACGCGGTGACGTTGAGGCCCTGCCAGGGCTCCAGGTCGTCGCGGAGCAGGACGGCGATCTTGGTCGGGAAGCGGACCGGGGCATCGGGAACGGACGGGGCGGTCATGACCACAGAGCGTGCCTCCGGCGCGGCCGCCGGTCTTGTACGTTCCTGACATGGCGCCGGTTCCGTCCACCGACACCGTCACGGCGTGGCGCCCGGAGGTCCCCGGCATCGCCGAGGTGCTGCACGCCCGGTTCACCCGGCACGCCTACCCGGCGCACGTGCACTCCACCTGGACCGTACTGATCGTCGACGACGGCGCCGTGCGCTACGACCTGGACCGGCACCCGCACGGCACCGCCGGTGCCGCGGTGACGCTGCTGCCTCCCGGCGTCGCGCACGACGGCCGGGCCGCGACCGGGGACGGCTTCCGCAAGCGGGTGCTCTACCTCGACGCGGGCGTGCTCGGCCCGGACGTGCTCGGCCGTGACGGCACCGGCACCGCGGTGGACCGGCCCGGCCTGGACGACCCGCTGCTGCGGGATCGCCTGGGTGCGCTGCACCGCGCGCTGGCCGACCCGCGGGACGCGCTGCACGCGCAGAGCCGTTTCGCCTTCGTCGCCGAGCGGCTGGCCGGGCACCTCAGCGGCGGCCCGTCCGGGCCGCCGGACCCGGCCGCGGGCGACCCGACGCTGGCGGCCCGGCTGCGCCGGCTGCTCGACGCGCGTGTGCGGCCCGGCCTGACGCTCGACGAGGCCGCCCGGGTCCTGCACTCGCACCCGACGCACCTGGTGCGCGCGTTCTCCCGGGAGTTCGGCATCCCGCCGCACCGCTACCTCGACGGGCGCCGGGTCGACCTCGCCCGCCGCCTGCTGCTCGACGGCGCGGCACCGGCGGACGCGGCGCAGGCCGCCGGCTTCTACGACCAGGCGCACCTGACCCGCCGCTTCGCCCGCACGCTCGGCGTCACACCGGCCCGTTACGCCGCGGGCGGCCGGTCGGTCGAGGCAGGATCGGCCGGGGGGTCGGGCGGGAAGGTCATCGGCGGCGCCGCGCCGTCGGCGCCGCGTACCCGCCGGCGTGCGCGCAGGTAGAGGACCGGTCCGGTGAGGAGCCCGCGCAGCTTGCGCCGCCCGGCCCCGGACGGCAGCGCGTCCCGTGCCGCGCCGGTACCCGTGCCGCCGGTCCCCGGGCGTCCGTCGCGTGTGCCCTCGTCGCGTGTGTTGTCGTCCCAGCCCTCGCCGGACTCCCGCCGGACGACCTGGCGCAGCCGGGCCAGCGCGGCCGGGGCCCGGCGCAACGCGACCGCGCGGGCCCGCCGGTCGAGCGCGACCTTGCCGAGGAACGCGCCCAGACCCAGCGCGTAGCCGCGCATCTGGGAGCGGAGCTCGTCGTCGCCGGGCCGGTGGTGGTGCCAGACGAACGCGGACGGCACGTAGCCGAGCACCTGCCCGTCCAGCACGATCCGCACCAGCAGCTCGATGTCCTCGCCGCCGCGGGTCTCCGCGCCCGGGCCGAGTGCCTCGTCGAAGCTGCCCAGGCGCCGTACCGGCTCCGCGCGCACGGCCATGTTCGCCCCGATCCCGAACAGGCCCGGGGAGAACGGGAACACCGGCGAGTCCGCCGGCGGCTCGTCGAGGGAGAACCGCCGCGGGCGGTAGCCCTTGTTCCAGGCCAGCGCCGTGTCCGAGGCCTGCTCCTGGGCGGTGCCCAGCCGCGCGGCCAGCACCGGGCCGCTGACGCCGGTCAGCTCGGGGTCGGCGGCGAACGCACCGGCGATCCGCGACGCCCAGGCGTGGTCGGGCTCGGTGTCGTCGTCGGTGAACGCGACGACCGGGGTGCGGGCCTCGGCCAGGCCCCGGTTGCGCCCCGCCGACGCGCCGCGGCGCGCCTCGCGGACGTAGCGCACCACGCCCGCCACCGGTCCCGTCTCCGCGGCGATCCGCCGGACCACCTGCTCGGTCCGGTCGTCCGGAGGGTCGTTGTCCACCACCAGGACCGTCACCGCCGGGTGGTCGCCTGCCAACACGGCGCGCACGCAGCGGTCCACGCTGTCCGGGCGGTCGCGGGTGGCGACGACGACCGTCAGCGGCTCGTCCGAGACCGGGGGCGCGGGCGGGTCCGGTATCGCGCCGGTGCCCGCGGCGACCGCCCCGGCGACCTGCGCCGGCGTCGCGACCCCGCCGGTGAGCGGCACGTCGACCTGGCCGACCGGGACCCCGTCGGCCGTGACCAGCAGCCGCGCCGCGACGAAATGCCCGGGCACCCGGATGCCGGCCGGCTCGACACCGGTCGGCAGGCTGCGCTCGGTCTGACCGACCCAGATCGGTCCGGGCCCTGGGTCCGGCACGTCGATGACCTCCGGGAGTGAGGTGGGGCCGCGTTCGGGTGCGCGACCACCCACGATGCTTACAGACCCGTTCGGCGACGCCGACGGCACCCGGATACCGCTCGTCGCGCGGTAGATCCTTTCCGGCGCAGTCGGGTGACCCGGAAACAACCATTCGGCGGAGAGATCCCACGCGGGTCGCGCACAGGACGCCGTTCGCCGCAGCCACCGCGAGGCGATCGGGCGACGCGGTCACGGACCCGTTACGGTTTCGTCATCGCCCGACGAGAAGTCGGGCGGTGCGCCTGGTCGGTCACCGCTCCCCGCCTGCCGACACTCCCCCTGGCGCCCATCAGTACGTGGCGGGGACGAGTCTGCGCCGGTCCCCCGACCGGATCCACGCGGCCGTCGCGGCTGAGGACATACACGCATGACCACTGCGCTGCGCCACGAACACGGTCCGGGCCATGATCATGACCTGGGCCACGGACCCGAGCTGGGCCGCTCCCCCGAGACGGCCCCGCGCGCCCGGCACGACTCCGACTCGGCCGAGGGCATCTCCGCCGCCGAGCTGCTGTCCCGTTACGCCGACGCCGGTTTCGACCGTCCGACCCGCGCGAGCCGTCGTGCCGACGCCTCCCCGGCCGGGCAGACCGTCGTCACGCAGGACGCACCGGCCGGGCTCGGCTCCCCCGTCGGCCTGATCCGCGGCGCCGGCTCCGACACCGGCTCGTTCGGCCGCAACCCCCGCGCCGTGGCCGCCACGATGGGCGCCACGATGATCGGTGCCACCGCCGTGATGGGCGTCGTCGCAGCCGTGGACGCCCCGGGCGACGAGGCCACCGACACCCAGAACCGCCCGGTCGACCTGGCCGGCGCCGAGTCGGCGACGATGAAGCTGCAGGTCCCGGCGACGAAGGCCGGTCAGGCCGCGTCCGGTGGCCACAGCGCTGCGGGCGCCTCGTTCGCCCAGGACCTCACGCAGGCCGCCGGCATGGTCCCGGCCGCGTTCGACCAGGCCGACGCCGCGCGCATCGCCGCCAACAACCTCGCGGCGGCGAAGAAGGCCTCCGCCGACCAGTCCGCCGCGGCCGCCCGTGCCGCGGCCGCCCGCCCCGCCAACGGCGGCGGCGGGGACGACGGCGACGACGACGGCGGTTCGGCCGCCCCCGCGGAGTCCGCCACCGGGTCCGGCATCGGCGCGCAGGCGCTGGCCATGGCCAAGTCCAAGCTGGGCAAGCCCTACGTCTGGGGCGCCGACGGCCCGAACGCCTTCGACTGCTCCGGGCTGATGAAGTGGGCCTTCGAGCAGGTCGGGCAGGACATCCCGCGCTCCTCCTCGGCCCAGTCCGAGGCCGGCGAGTCGGTGAGCAAGGACGAGCTCAAGCCGGGCGACATGGTGTTCTTCTACTCTCCGGTCAGCCACGTCGGGTTCTACGCCGGCAACGGCAAGATCCTGCACGCCAGCACCGAGGGCGAGCCGGTGAAGTACTCCGACATCGACGCGATGCCGTTCAACGGCGCCGTCCGGATGTGATCAGACGGGCCGCCGCCGGCCGTGTCCGGTGGCGGCCTCGAACGCGGCGGCGACCTGCAGGACCTTCCGGTCCGCCCGGGGCGCCCCGACGATCTGCAGCCCGACCGGTGACCCGTCGGCGGTGAACCCCGCCGGCACCGACACCGCCGGGCAGCCGGTCGCGCTGATCAGCGTGCACGACCTCATCCAGCCCAGGTAGTCGGGCTGGCGGACGCCGGCCACGAGCGTCGGGTACTCGAGTTCCACATCGAACGGTTCGACCTGCACGGTCGGGGAGACCAGCACGTCGTACCGTTCGAAGAACTCGACGACGATCTCGTGCAGCGCACTCTGCCGCTGCGCCGCCACGCCCAGGTCGGACACGGTCAGGGCGCGCCCGACCTCGACGTTGTCCCGGATCGTGGCCTTGACCCGGTCGGGGTCGCGGTCCACCAGCGGCCCGAAGCTCAGCAGGAACGCCCAGGCCCGCAGCGCGGTGAACACGGAGTCGGCGAGGTCGAGGTCCGGGCAGTCCGGCTCGACCCGGGCACCGAGCCCCTCCAACACGGACGCGGCGCCGGCCACGACACCGGCGACGGCCGCGTCCACCGGGACCCGGCCTCCGAGGTCGGGGGCCCAGGCCACCCGGAGCCCGTCCACCCCGGCCTGCAGCGGTGGGCCGAATACCGACCCCGGGTCCTGCAACGACAGCGGGGCCCGTGGGTCGGGCCCGGCCAGCACGGACAGCAGCAGCGCGACGTCGGCGACGGTCCGCCCCATCGGGCCCTGCACGGCCAGCGTCTGGCGGGACAGCTGCGCCGGATGGGTGGGGACCCGCCCGGGTGTCGGCCGGAACCCGACGACGTTGCAGAACGCGGCCGGGTTGCGCAGCGAGCCGCCCATGTCGCTTCCCTCGGCCAGCGCCACCATGCCGGTGGCCAGCGCGGCCGCCGCTCCCCCGCTGGAGCCGCCGGCGCTGCGCCCGGGCCGGTAGGGGTTGTGCGTCGCGCCGAACACCGGATTCACGGTGTGCGACCCGGCCGCCCACTCCGGGACGTTCGTCTTGCCCAGCCGGATCGCCCCGGCCGCGGCCGCCCGGGCCACCACCAGCTCGTCGGAGTCCGGCACGTGGTCGGACATCAGCGGCGAGCCGAACGTCGTCCGCATGCCGCCGGTGAGGTGGGTGTCCTTGTGCGCCATCGGCAGCCCGTGCAGCGGCCCGTCCGGGCCCCGGCGGGCGAACCGCTCGTCGGCGGCGGCCGCGGCCGCGCTCGCGCCCTCGACGTCGAGCGTGACGATCGCGTTGACGCCGCCGTTGGACCGCTCGACCCGCTCCAGGCAGGCCGCGAGCAGCTCGCGCGCGGACAGCTCACCGCGACCGATCAGCCCGGCCAGCTCGACGGCCGGCAGGTCGGCCAGGTCGCTCGTGTGCGGGTTCTGCTCGCTCATCTCAGGGCTCCTGGGTCAGGGTCGGGGGCGCCGGGGCGAGGTCGCGCAGTCGCGCCGCGACGGCCTCGGGCAGCACGTCGGAGATGAACGCGCCGGCACCGGTCTCCGACCCGGCCAGATACTTGATCTTGCCGGGGGCCCGGCGGACGGTGTGCACCCGCAGGTGCAGCCGCGCCAGGTCGCGGCCGTCCTCGGCCCGCACCGGGGCCTGCTGCCAGGCCGCGACGTAGGGCAGCTCGTCGTCGTAGAGCGCGTCCAGACGGCGCAGCAGCTCCAGGTACACCGGCCCGAACTCGGCCCGCTGCTGTTCGTCCAGGGCGGGCAGGTCGGTGGTCGGCCGGTTCGGGTACAGGTGCACCTCGACCGGCCAGCGGGCCGCGCGCGGCACGAACGCCGTCCAGTGCTCGCCGGCCACGACGACGCGCTCGCCGGCGCGTTCCTCGGCCAGCAGCACGTCGAACAGGTTCTCCCCGGTGCGCTCCCGGTACTGCGCGGCGTGGGCGAGCATCCGCTGCGGGAACGGCGGGACGTAGGGGTAGGCGTAGACCTGCCCGTGCGGGTGCGCCAGCGTCACCCCGATCTCGGCGCCCCGGTTCTCGAACGGGAACACGTAGCGCACCCCCGGGCGCGCGCCGAGCTCCGCCGTCCGGTCCGCCCACACATCGAGCACGGTGCGCACCCGTTCCGGGGTGAGCCTGCCGAACGAGCGGTCGTGGTCGGAGGTGAAACAGACGACCTCGCACCGTCCGGCCTCCGGCACCGGATCCGGCCCGGAGACGTCCGGCCCCGCGCTGCCGGGCTGTCCCTCTCCGTCCCCGGGGGGCGACCCGAAGGACGGGAAGCGGTTCTCGAACGCGACGACGTCGTAGGACGGCGCCGGCACCTCGGTGGCCCGGCCGTCGCGGCTCGGGCACAGCGGGCACCGGTCGGCCGGGGGCTGGTAGGTCCGGTCCTGGCGGTGCGCGGCGATCGTGACCCACTCACCGGCCAGTGCGTCGTAGCGCAGCTGTGAGGCCGGCACCACGCGGGGCAGGTCACGGGTGTCGTGCGTGGTCTCGGCGTCGCGCACGACCCCCTCGTCCTCGTCGTACCAGAGGATCTCCCGACCGTCCGCGAGCCTCGTGGACGTCTTCTTCACGTACTTCCTCCTGTGTGCCCGGACCCTGGCTGCCCGGATCCCGGGTGCCCGGACCCTGTGTGCGCGACGACGAGCCGGTCGACCTCGCCCCTGAGTACGGCCTGGTCGACCTCGGCCAGGCCGTCGTCGGTGACCAGCACGTCGGCCTCGCCGAGCTCGGCGATCGTGGAGATGCCGACCGTGCCCCACTTGGTGTGGTCGGCGACCACGACCAGCTGCTGCCCCGCGTCGACCAGCGCGCGGTTGGTGTCGCGCTCGGTCAGGTTCGGGGTGGTGAACCCGGCCGCGGCGGTCATCCCGTGCACGCCGAGGAACACCACGTCCAGGTTGAGCGAGCGCAGGGCGGCGACCGCGACCGGCCCGACCAGCGCCTCGGACGGGGTGCGCACCCCGCCGGTGAGGATCACCGTGGTGCCGCGGCCCTGGGCGCCCCGGGTGTGCAGCACGTCGGCGACGGCCAGCGAGTTGGTGACGACGGTGAGTCGCGGCGTGGCGGCGAGACGGTGCGCCAGACGCCAGGTCGTGGTGCCGGCGGAGAGCCCGACCGCGGCGCCCGGCTCCACCAGCTCGGCCGCCGCGGCGGCGATCGCGTCCTTCTCGTCGAGCTCGCGGGTGACCTTCGCGGTGAACCCCGGCTCCTCGGTGCTGTGCTCCCCGACCGCCGTCGCGCCGCCGTGCACCTTGTCCACCAGCCGCCGCCGCGCCAGCACGTCGAGGTCGCGGCGCACGGTCATGTCGGACACGCCGAGGTGCTCGGCGAGCTCGGAGACCCGTACCGCGCCTCGGGCCCGGACCTGCTCGACGATCACGTCCCGGCGCTGCTCGGCCAGCAGGCTCACCGGGACCACCGCACGGCGGATCCCGGCACCCGCTCGACATCGAGGCTGCTCACCCGCACAGAATGCAACAAATCCGCACGGCTGACAATCACCGTCTGGTATCGGAAGTGGTGGGCGATGTTCACTTCTGTCCGGGAGCGAGCTATGTTGTGCGATGGTTCGGCCCGGAAGTGGGCCAGGCCACACCGACAACGGTCAACACTCAACGTCGAGGAGTCGCAATGTCCGTCATCGACACGGCCCGGGGACGGGCCCCGGGGAAGGGACCGGTGTCATGACCCTGGCCCAGGACGCCCTCCGCCTGAACCCGAACGTGATCGACTACTTGCTGGTCGCCTTCTACTTCGTGCTGGTGCTCGGCATCGGCTTCGCCGCACGCCGGTCCATCTCGTCGAGCCTGGACTTCCTGCTCTCCGGCCGGTCGATGCCGGCGTGGATCACCGGCCTGGCCTTCATCTCGGCCAACCTCGGCGCCATCGAGCTCATCGGCATGGTGGCCAACGGGGCCCAGTACGGCGTGCCGATGGTGCACTACTACTGGCTCGGCGCCATCCCGGCGATGGTGTTCCTCGGCCTGGTGATGATGCCGTTCTACTACGGCTCCAAGGCCCGCTCCGTGCCGGAGTTCCTGTTCAAGCGGTTCAACCGGACCACCCAGCGGGTGCAGTCGGTGATCTTCGCGGTGGCCTCGATCCTGATCGCGGGCGTGAACCTGTTCTCGCTCGGCCTGGTGCTGGAGGCGCTGCTCGGGTGGCCGCTTCAGGTCGCGATCCCGGTCGCGGCCGTGATCGTGCTCGGCTACATCACCCTCGGCGGGCTCTCCGCGGCCATCTACACCGAGGTGCTGCAGTTCTTCGTGATCCTGGCGCTGCTCATCCCGCTGACGATCGCCGGGCTGAACCGGGTCGGCGGGTGGGACGGCCTCAAGGCCGCCGTCACCGCGGGACCCAGCGGGGGCGCGGACCTCTCGGCCTGGCCCGGGACCCCGCTCACCGAGATCGACAACCCGGTGCTCTCGGTGCTGGGCATCGTGTTCGGCCTGGGCTTCGTGCTCTCGTTCGGCTACTGGACGACGAACTTCGCCGAGGTGCAGCGCGCCCTGTCGGCCAAGTCGATGTCCGCGGCCCGGCGCACGCCGATCATCGGCGCGTTCCCGAAGGCACTGGTCGTGCTCGTCATCCTGATCCCCGGCATGGTCTCCGCGGTGATCATCCCGCAGATCGCCGAGATCAAGGCGACCGGCGTCGACGAGGTCGGCGGGATCACCTACAACAACGCGCTGTCGCTGCTGCTCAAGGAGCTGCTGCCGAACGGCATCCTGGGCGTCGCGATCGCCGGTCTGCTGGCCGCGTTCATGGCGGGCATGGCGGCCAACATCAGCTCGTTCAACACGGTGTTCACCTACGACATCTGGCAGGACTGGATCAAGCCGGGCCTGACCGACCGCTACTACCTGCAGGTCGGGCGGATCGTCACGATCGTCGGTTGCGTGCTCGCGATCGGCACGGCGTTCATCGCGTCCGGATCGTCGAACCTGATGGACTACCTGCAGTCGCTGTTCAGCTTCTTCAACGCGCCGCTGTTCGCGATCTTCATCCTGGGCCTGTTCTGGAAGCGGATGACCGGGCCCTCGGCCTGGATCGGGCTGCTCTCGGGCACCGCGGCCGCGGTCGCGGTCAATGTCCTGGTCACCACCGGCGTGTTCGCGCTCTCCGACCAGGCCGGCAGCTTCGTCGGGGCGATCGCGGCGTTCGTGGTCGGTACCGCGGTCGCCGGGGCGGTGTCGCTGGTGTCCACGCCGCGGGCCGACGCCGAGCTCGTCGGGCTCGTGTGGAGCCTGACACCCAAGGAGACCCGTACCCACTCCACCGAGGGCGAGGACAGTGGCTGGTACCGCTCTCCCGCGGTGCTCGGTGGCGGTGTGCTAGTGCTGACCGCCGTGCTCTACGTGGTGTTCGGCTGATGAGCGGGAAGGAGAACGCGATGTCGCAAGGACCCGAGGACGCGCCGAAGGCCGGGACGGACGCGCCGCCGTCGACCACGGCGTCGGCGCTGTTCGACCTGCGCAACGTCATCGCGCTGCTGTTCGGCGTCTACGGGATCGTGCTGACGATCATGGGGATCGTGTCCGGCAACGACCCGGCGAACATGGCCAAGACCGGCGGTTCGAACCTGAACCTGGAGACCGGCATCGCGATGCTGATCATCGGGGCGCTGTTCGTGGTGTGGGTCCGCACCCGGCCGCTGAAGCTGCCGACCCCCGAGGAGATGGCCGAGCCGGACGACCGTCCGGCCGGGCACTGACGAGGGGATCCGCCGGTCCCGGTGCGGGGGTCTCCCCCGTGCCGGGATCAGCGGCGCTCGGCCGGGCTCGGGAAGTACGGGTTGTACCGCCCACCGGGCCGTCGCGATCGGCGTCACGTCTCGAGGCCGCGGGCGTGGAAGGGTGCGCTCGTGCACGTGATCGCCCGCGACGGTGAGCACGAGATCGAGATCTCGCGTTCGCGCTTCCGGTGTGTCCTGGCCCGGGTCCCCGACCTGGACGCCGCGGCGCGGGTCGTGGCCGGGATCCGGTCCCGGGACCACACCGCCACCCACCACTGCACGGCGATGCGGGTCGGCGCGGACGGTGCGCAACGGCGCTCCGGCGACGACGGCGAGCCCGCTGGCACCGCGGGCGTCCCGATGCTCGAGGTACTGCTGCACCGCGACCTGACCGACGTCGTCGCCGTCGTCTCGCGCTGGTTCGGCGGGACGAAGCTCGGCGCGGGTGGCCTGGTCCGGGCCTACGGCCGGGCCGTCTCCGAGGCCCTGGACACGGTCGGCACGCTGCGCCGGGTCCGTCACCGCGAGCTGCTCCTGGCCGTCCCGCACGACCGGGCGGGCCGGCTGGAGAACGCACTGCGCACCGCCGGATACCGGGTCCGCGACCTCCGCCACGGCCCGGACGTGACGATCACCGTCCTGGTCCCGGAGCCGTCGTCCGGGCGGTTCGGCGACTGGCTCGCCGAGCAGACCGGCGGCACCGTCGAGGCCCTCGACGTCGGCC
>NZ_JADQDD010000153.1 GCF_019263595.1 Pseudonocardia sp. KRD291
CGAAGACGGGCTGCGCGGACGGGTCTCCGTCCGCTGCGACGCCCGATCCGGCAGTGCCTCTCGGAACGTCGACACCCGTAGGACACCGGCACCGGCAACTCCTCACACCCGGATGGCATGACGCCCCTCACGCAGATCGGTGGGGCCGGCCGCGTGAGGACCGGGCCTGCCCGGTGTCACACGTACCAGCGGCCCCACCCCCGGGGCCGAGCATCACCTCTGTGGAAGGAGCCCGGTATGGGACTCGCGGACAAGGCGAAGAACAAGGCCCAGGAGACCGTCGGCAAGGTCAAGGAGAAGGCCGGCGAGGCCACCGACAACGACCAGCTCGTCCGCGACGGGCAGGCCGACCAGGTCGAGGCCGCCACCAAGCAGGCCGGCGAGAAGGCCAAGGACGCCGCGGGCGACGTCAAGGACAAGTTCACCGAGAACTGACCTTCTCCGCGCCGGCGCGCCGGGTCAGCGCACCTGCGTGCCGGTGCGGGCCAGCTTGGACGAGAGCGGGGTGTCCGGGAACGAGCGCAGGCTGCGCTTGAGCTCGGCGAACCCGCCCCAGCGCGCCAGCGTCGACACCGCGTCCCAGAGTCGCAGCGCGTCGTCGCCCTCGGGCACCGAGTCGATCACCGGGCCGAACAGGCCGGGCCCGTCCGGCGGTGCGAACGACAGGATCGGCGTGCCCACACCGCCACCGCAGCGGCGGGTCGCCTCCTCGGCCTCCGCGCGCAGGTCGTCGTCGCGGCTCCCGTCGTCGGCGGCGTCGGCCAGCTCGACCGGCAGCCCGACCCGCTGCAGCGCACCGGTGAGGTCACGCCGGCGCGCCATCTCGTGCATGACCGCGTCGAAGTCGTCGCCCTCCGGCGGCCCGGAGTTCCACACCAGCTCCCCGAACGCGGTGTAGAGGTCGCCGACGCAGCCCGGCCCGGCCGACTCGCGGGCGGCGTGCACCACCCGCAGCATCTCCAGCCCGCGCAGGTGGCTGTCCGGGTACTCCGGGGACGCCTTCCTGCGCTCCTCGTAGCTGATCTCCTCGTTCAGGATCGCCAGCGACAGCGGACGCCAGGTGACCTCGAGCGGACGCTGCCGGGCGACCTCGACCACCCAGCGGGAGGTGACCCAGCAGAAGGGGCAGATCGGGTCGAAGAAGAACTCGAGTTCGTCGCTCATGGCCTCCGGGTACCCGATCGTCACGCGGTCATGACGGAGGACGGGGAACGACGGCCTGGTGCTGTTCGACACCGGGCTCGTCCCTGAGGCGGCGACCGACCCGGTGGCCCCGGACGACTGGGCCCGCTTCGGAGCCCCCGGTGAGGTCACCGCCTGAGGCCCGGACGTGCGCCGCGTCCGTTCACCTCCGGTCCTCCGGGTCCGGACGGGCGTCGACGGCACCCCCCTGGTCGGCGCTGGAGGTCAGCCAGCGGGCCACCTCGACGAGCTTGAGGTTGGTGTCCTGCGACGAGCGCACCAGCATCTGGAAGGCGCGGTCGTCGTCGACCCGGAAGCGTTCCATCAGGATGCCCTTGGCCTGCCCGATCAGGTCCCGCGTGCCCAGCGCCTGGGCCATCTGGGACGCGTGCTCGGCGCCGTAGAGCAGCAGCGCCGCCTGCGCTCCGAAGAGTCCGGCCACCGTCCGGGCGGACGCGTCGAACACACCCGGGGTGCGGGAGTAGAGGTTGAGCGCGGCGTTGCGGGGGCCGTTCGCGGACAGGTGCGTGGACATCATCGACCGGAATCCCAGCTCCACCGCCCGCGGAGCGAACCGTGGCCAGCGCGCGGCATCCGGGCCGTCGGCCAGGTCCCGGACGAGGACGACCCCGTCCTCCGGCGGTTGCTCGGCCGCGGTGACGCAGGGGCCCTCACGGAGCTCGGACTGCAGTTCGTCGAGCGCGCGGACGTCGCCGGTGGTGGGGCTGCGCGAGGTGACGTGCTTGCTCTCGGTCATCGAGACCCCGCCGGCGTCGACACCGGGCACGGTCTCCACGGCGGCCGCGACGATCTGGTCGAGCGTCTGCTCGAGGTCGGTGATGCTGCGGTGCGCGATCAGGTCACGCGCGGCGTTGCGCAGAGCGATGACGAGCTCGTCGGACTGTTCGGCCTGCATGCGGGTCCCCACCTGGCGCGTCGTCAGCGACACGGGGTTCGGCGCTCGCGCGAGACGGCTACCGATACGGCAGGGCCGGATCGACGCACGGGGTCGCGCTCCGGCGGAGAGCGAGAGGGGCGCGCCGACCGCGGTGCCGCGTGCGCGCAGGGTTGAGCCTGCGGCCCGTGTCCGGTCGGCGGCCGTGTGCTCGACCGCTTTCGGCGAAGCCTACGTGGGCCCACGCCCGGCGGAGCACGGACCTGGGCGAACAGGAGTTGATGTACCCCCAGCCGCGGCCGTACGCTCTCCCGTGGGGTGCTCATGGTCCCGGGGCCGTGTCGCCCAAGGCTTCGACGGTTGACCACACAGGCGTCGAGGCCGAATAACCTTGGCGGGCCCGGCCCAGACCTTGCCGGGTCCCGACCGGGACCGCCCGCCGTGACCCGCCCGGCGTGACCCGCCCGCCGAACGGGCACGCAGGCCGACGGTTCGTCGCCATCCCTCCGGGTAGCGGAACAGGGAGTTCCCGTCCGCCACGGAGGAGATCGCATGAAGGTTGTCGCCGTCCTGTACCCCGACAAGCACCCCGACCGGCACCCCGACGTCCTGGCCAGCACCGAGCGCGGCCTGGACCTCGGCGAGCATCTGGCCGAGCAGGGCCACGAGCTCGTCACCACCAGCGACACCGGCGACGAGCTCGACGCGCAGCTCACCGACGCCGAGGTCGTCGTCACCACCCCGTTCTGGCCCCTCTACCTCGGGCGCGAGCGGATCGAGAAGGCCGCGAACCTCAAGCTCGTGATCACCGCCGGCGTCGGCTCCGACCACGTCGACGCCGACGCGGCCACCGAGCGCGGCATTACCGTCGCCGAGGTCACCGGCTCCAACGTGGTCAGCGTCGCCGAGCACAACGTGCTGCAGATCCTGGCGCTGGTCCGCAACTTCGTCCCCGCCCACCAGCAGGTCCTCGACGGCCGATGGGACGTCGCCGACGCCGCCCAGGAGGCCCACGACCTCGAGGGCAAGACGGTCGGGATCATCGGCCTCGGCGCGATCGGCGCCCGCACCGCGCTGCGGCTCAAGCCCTTCGACGTGACGATGCTCTACCACGCCCGGCACCGCCGCAGCCCCGCCGACGAGTCCGTCCTCGGCGTCCGCTACTCCCGCCTCGACGACCTGATCTCGCAGTCCGACGTCGTGTGCGCCGCCCTCCCGCTGATGGAGGGCAGCAAGGCCCTGTTCGACGCCGACCGGATCGCGACCATGAAGCAGGGCGCCTGGCTGGTCAACACCGCCCGCGGCGCGATCGTCGACACCGACGCCCTGCGCGAGGCCTGCGAGTCCGGCCGCCTCGGCGGCTACGCCGGAGACACCTGGTACCCCCAGCCGGCTCCGGCCGACCACCCCTGGCGGGACATGCCGCGACACGCGCTGACCATCCACTACTCCGGCATGACGATCGAGGCGCAGCAGCGGATCGCCGCCGGGGTCCGGGAGATCATCGACCTGCACCTGGACGGGTCCGCGCCGCCCGAGGACTACATCATCGCCGCCCCCGGCGACTGACAACCCGGGTGCTCGCAGATCGGCGCCGCACCGAGATGACGCTCCCGAGTAGCAGGCACATCCGGCATGTCTTCAGGCGTCCGACGGCTCCGGCGCCTCCAGTGGCAGAAGCGACTCGGCAAGCCGGCGGGCGACTCGGAAGGGCTCTGCACCCTGTTCGACGGTGGAGGTGACGGCGGCACCTTCGAGGAGGATCATCAGTCGGGCAGGAAGCTCCGGACCGGACTCCGGTAGGAGCTCCACCTGCCTTCTCAGGAAACTGCGCACCGCACTCTTGTGGTGCCGCACGACCTCGCGGGCCGGGTCGTCGGACCGGGGCAGCTCCGCGGCCGCGTTGGCGAAGGCGCAGCCCCGGAACCGGTCACGGGACAACCACTCCTCATAGGCGTCGAACACCGCGAGCACCCGCTCACGCGGCGAGGTGATCGAGGCGGTGATCTGGTCGATCTCGGCCTGCCACAGGCGATCGCGCTCGCGCAGGTAGGACACGACCAGCCGCGCTTTCGAGCCGAAGTTCGAGTACAGGGCGGTTTTGGTGACACCGGCCTCGGCGGCGATGGCGTCGACGCCCACGGCGTGGATGCCGTCCCGGTAGAAGAGCCGGTACGCCGTCTCCAGCACCTTCGCCCCGGCACCGCCCCGTGCAGTACGCGCCATCTCAGATCCTCAGCTACCGATCGGTCCAGTTCCGCAGGCCGACGCTACCAGCAGCACCTGTGCCACCAGCCACGGCACAGCTCGCACTATGTCAAACAGACCGGTCTGTTTAGTATCGGGTCATGGACACGAGACCCGATGGCCCCCCGGCGTCACCGGACGCCCCCCGGATCTGGTGGGCGACGGCCATGATCGGTGCAGCTGTCATCGCGTTGTGTTACGGCTTTGCGCGCTATGCGTACGGCCTGTTCGCTCCACGGTTCAGTGCAGCCTTCGATCTCGGTCCGGTCGCCGTCGGGGCCCTCTCCGCGGTCTCGACCGTCGGGTACGTCCTGGGCCTGCTCATCGCTCCCGCCGCGTCGGCACGCTCTGCCCGCACGACGACGCTCGTCGCGGGCACCTCGGCGGCGGTCGGACTGGCCGTCATGGCCCTGGCTCCCGACGTCGTGTACTTCGCGGCCGGCATCCTCGTCGCCGGAGCGGGGGCCGGACTGGTGTCACCGGGCGTCGCCCAGCTGATCGTCGAGACGGTTCGGACGCAGGCGCGTGCCCGTGCCCAGACGTGGGCCAACACCGGAACGGGTGCCGGGCTCGCTCTGACCGCGTTCACCCCGCTGCTCCCTGTCGGCTGGCGACCGGTCTGGCTCGGGTTCGCCGTCCTCGCCGTGATCGTCACGGCGGTCGCGGCACGGTCGCTCCCTCGCACATCGGCGGCCACCGCGACGACAGGACCGGTGAAGGAGCGGCCGGGGCCGGCCGTGCTCGTTCCGCTGCTGCTGAACGCGGTACTTCTCGGAACGGTCAGCGCGCCCTACTGGACGTTCTCGACATCGCGCGTCGGTGAGGCCGGCCTGAGCCCCACGATCGCGACCTGGTCCTGGTGCGCGATCGGCCTCGGCGGACTGGTCAGCGGCACGGCGGGCCGCGCCGTGGAACGCCACGGTCTGCGGGTCACCGGCCTGGCCGTCTGGACGACCTGGTCGGCGGGTATCGCACTGCTGGCGCTTCCGACGCCGGGACCTGTCGGGGCGATCGTTTCGGCGTGTGTGTTCGGCGCCGGCTTCATGGCCCTGACCGGGTTGTGCATCCTGTGGGCCGCCCGCCTGTTCCCGGAGACGCCGTCGCGCGGGGTGACCTGGGGGTTCCTGGCGCTCGGCATCGGGCAGACTGCGGGCTCGTCGCTCGCCGGCGCGGCAGCGGGCGTGGTCGGCCTCGGCCTCACGTTCGCGCTGACCGGTCTGCTCGGCCTCGTTGCGTGGACCCAGATGCATCCTCGACTCGCGCCACCTGTGCGAACCGACGTGGAACGATCCGTCAGGCGAACCGGTGCTCGGACCTGACCATCCGCACCGTGTCCGGCTTCGAGCACAGCACCATGGACTCCGTGCTGATGCGGCCCGAGCGGTTCTGGACACCGCGCAGCAGCTCGCTGGTGGTCACCCCCGTCGCGCAGAACAGAACGCGCCCGCCGCGTAGCAGGTCGCCGGTGTGCAGGACCTTGTCGACGCCCGCGAACCGCAGCCGGACCTGGAGCGACCCGCCCAGGCAGGACAGGGCGGCCGCGGCGATGACCCCGGCCTCCGCTCCCCCGGTGCCCAGCAGCACGTCCACCGAGCTCTCCGAACGCGCCGCGGCGATCGCTCCCGCGACGTCGCCTCCCTGCAGCACGTGGACCCGCGCCCCGGCAGCACGGATCTCGTTCATGAGCTCCCGGTGCCGCGGCCGGTCGAGCACGGCGACCACCAGGTCCGACGCCCGCACCCCCTTCACCGCGGCCACCGCGCGCAGGTTCTCCGCCACCGGCCGGGTGATGTCGACGACGTCGCCACAGTCGGAGCCGACGGCCAGCTTCTCCACGACGACGGCCGGCGGCGGTACGTACAGCGCACCGGGCTCGGCCACCGCGATCACCGCCAGCGAGTTCGGCACGTCCTTGACCGGGGACAGGGCGCCGTGACCCACTCGGATGCCGAGATCGCACTCCGGCCCGTCACCGAACCCGACGTCGTCGCCGATGCGCAGGGCGGGGGTGTCGTCCTGCCCGCCCTCACCGATCACCACGGTGCCGCGCACGGGCACGGACGTGAGGTGCTCGTGCATCGCGACGGTGGCAGCGGCCCGGCCGCTGTCCGGCTCGCCGCGGCCGACCCATCGGCCGGCCGCGATCGCGGCGGCTTCGGTCACCCGCACGAGCTCCAGCGCGAGAGCCTGATCAGGCTCGCGGGACACCCCGGTGGTGAACCATTCCTGAGTACTCATCACCCTCGATCCACTCGAACGGGCACGGACACGAGCAGCGGTGGATGCCGAGGGCGGCCGGCCACCAGGTACGGCCGCCCTCGACGGGATCAGGGGCTCAGCGTGCGGAGGCGTTCGCGACGGCACGCCCGGACAGCGCCTCCTGCCCGGCGGCCCACTTGTTCTCGTCACCGCGCCACGCCTCCAGCGCCGGCCCGACCAGCGCCCGGCCGAACGAGTACGTGAGCTCCCAGGGCAGCGGGTCGAGCTTCTGCATCGCCCCGAGGTGCTGCGTCGCCACCTCCGGGTGCTGCCCGCCGGAGAGGAACGCGATGCCCGGTACGGACGCGGGCACGGTCTCCCGCAGCGCCTCCACGGTGGCCCGTGCGACGTCGTCCACCGCGGGTCGCTCCGCGCTGCCGACCCCGGCCACGACCATGTTGGGCTTGAGGACGATGCCGTCGAGCTGCACCCCCAGCAGGTCGAGCTCCTCGAACACCGACTTCAGCACGGCGGTCGTCACCTGCTGGCAGCGTGCCAGCGAGTGGGTGCCGTCCATCAGCACCTCGGGTTCCACGATGGGCACCAGCCCGCCCTCCTGACAGAGACCGGCGTAGCGCGCCAGCGCGTGGACGTTCGCGCGCACCGCCCGATCCGACGGCGCCCCGTCACCGATCGTGATCACTGCGCGCCACTTCGCGAACGTGGCGCCGAGCCGCACGTACTCCGCGACTCGTTCCCGCAGCCCGTCGAGGCCCTCGGTGATCTTCTCGTCCGGTGCCCCCGCCAGCGGCTTCGCCCCGGTGTCGACCTTGATCCCGGCGAGGATCCCGATGTCCTCGAGGTGCTCCGGAAACGTACGACCGTTGTTCAGTTTCTGGTAGAACGTCTCGTCCGCGAGGATGACGCCGCTGATCGATTCGGAGAGCCGCGGAGTGGTGACGATCAACTCCCGGTACACCCGGCGGTTCTCCGCGGTCGGCTCGACCCCGACGCTCTCCAGCCG
Source organism: Pseudonocardia sp. KRD291 (assembly GCF_019263595.1). Classification (GTDB taxonomy): domain Bacteria; phylum Actinomycetota; class Actinomycetes; order Mycobacteriales; family Pseudonocardiaceae; genus Pseudonocardia. The sequence continues at coordinate 7,548 of NZ_JADQDD010000153.1, forward strand.
GGCGGACATCGTCCCGATGCTCTCGTCGGCGGCAAGAATACCGCGCCTGTCGGACACGAGGGTCTGTGCGATCTTGTTCAGAGCTGACACTGTCGTTGATCTCCTGTAGTCGCTACGGATTCGGCAGTCAGGCGATCGCCTCGTGGGCGTCGATCGCCAGGGTTTTCCGCGGTCGCGGCCTCGTTCGTGTACGTGAGCCGGTTTGTCTCGATTTCTGACCCGGCCCGATGACGGGCACCAGAGGCCCTTTCGACGCGGCGATCTCCACCAGCTCTGCCGCATACCGTGGAAGGCTCCGGCGCTCGCTCCACGCCGCGTAGATGGACCTGGCGGGCATCTCCTGGTCGACGGCCACCAGATGCAGCCGCCCTTCCGCGAGCTCGGCCCGCACGGTGGAGACGTTCAGTACCGTCGCCCGCTGGCTGGTCGCGACCGCCTGCTTGATCGCGCCGGTGGACGGCAGCTCGACGTAGCTCTGTCGGGCGCCCTCGGCTCCCAGGAGCTCGTCGGTGAACTCCCGGAGTCCGGAGCCGCGCTCGCGCAGCGCCAGGGGCGCCGCCGCCAGCTCCGACGCCGTCACGGGGGTACTACGCACGGCCCACGGATGTCTCGAGCCGACCACGACGGCCAGCTCGTCGTCGCAGATGTACCGGGTCACCAGGCCATCGCGATGCTGTTGCCCCCCTTGGCCGCCCGCCTGACACCAGCCGTCGATGAACGCGAGGTCGACGTGGCTCGCCAGGATCAGCTGGCGCAGCTCGTCGACGCTGCCGGTCTGCACTTCGACCCGCGCCTCTCCGAACGAGAAGCCGGAGCGGTTCAGCCACCCGGGAATCAGGTGCTCGGAGATCGCCGGGCTGCCGGCGACCCGGAGCCGTTTCACCTCGGACGACCGGGCGCGGGAGCCGAATTCCAGGAGTTCCCGCGCCGCCTGCATCACGTTGCGGGCGTACTCCGCCAGCATCTCCCCTTCCTCGGTGAGCTTCGAACCGGCGGGAGAGCGTTCCAGCAGCCGGAGACCGAGCCTTCGTTCCATTGCGCTGATCCGGGTACTGGCGGCCGGCTGGGAAAGGCTGTGTGCCTGCGCCGCCTTTCCCACGCTGCCGTAGCTCTCGACAGACAGCAGCAAATCGAGGTCGGCGAGCTGAGGCATCTTGGACGGAAGCACCATTGGTTTCACCCTCTCGCACTGAACCGGCGGCTCACGGCTCCCAGCGAGATTGCTCAAAACGCCAGGCACGGTCAAGCGACCGGATACGAACGCACGCTGCGCGCGCATGAACGGGGCGTACCGGGCCATCTACGGGACGGTGACGGACAAGGGGACGGTGACGGCGCTCACTGTCCCTTTCGTGACGCCGCAGGCACCGTTCGTCGTCGATGAGCCCCCGTTCGTTCGATCCGAGGTCACCAGGGCCCCCGCGACGTCGCCGCACCGTCGGCGCACGCCGCCCGCCGCGTCACCGGCGCGCGTCGAGTGGGCGGTCCCACGGCGTCCGCCGCACGACCGCCCACTCCCCGATCATCTACTGTGGACAGAACGAGCGTGCGGGGCCCGCGGTGACGAGACGGCGGCCCTCTCGTGCCGCCGCCTCGTCCCGCGTCGGGGTCATCGTCCTCGTGTGGACACCGTCGGCCGGCGGTGGACGAGTTGCCCGCCCGCCCCGCCGTCCTGGTTGGCCCGCACGAGCGCGTCGCGCACCAGGTGGTGGTCCGGCGAGTGCTGACACACCGGGTCGGTGCGTCCCGCGTCGCCGGTCAGAGCGAAGGCCTGGCAGCGGCAGCCGCCGAAGTCGAGCTCCTTGCGCACGCAGCTGCGGCACGGGTCGGGCATCCACTCCGTGCCCCGGAACGCCTCGAAGGCGGCGGATCTCGTCCAGATCCATTCGAGGTCGTGCTCACGCACGGAGGCGAACTCCATGGTCGTGATCTCCGCCGCCACCGGGCACGGGTACACGACGCCGTCCGGGGCGACGGTCAGCGCCGTCTGCGCCCAGCCACCCATGCACGGCTTCGGGTAGGGCTCGTAGTAGTCCGGGAGGATCCAGAGCATCTCCATCTGCTCGGCCAGCTCGGCCTTGCGGCGCCGGTAGACGCCGACCGCGTCGTCCAGCTGGGCCCTGCCGGGCATCAGCTGTTCGCGGTTGCGCAGCGCCCAGCCGTAGTACTGGGCGTTGGCGAGCTCCAGCCGTTCGGCGCCCCACCGCACGCAGACGTCGATGATCGCGTTCAGCCGAGCCAGGTTCAACCGGTGCAGGACGACGTTCATGTTCAACGGCAGCCCGGCGTCGCGGATGATGCGCGCCGCCGCTTCCTTCTTGTCGAACCGCTTGCTCGCCGCGACCAGGTCCGTCGACTCGGCGGCGTCGCCCTGGATGCTCAGCTGGGCGCTGTTGAGCCCGGCGGCGACCAGCGACTCCGTCCGGCTCTCCGTGAGCCCGAGACCGCTGGTGATCAGGTTCGTGTACAGGCCGAGGCGACGGCACTCGGCGACCAGTGTCTCCAGATCACCGCGGACGAGGGGCTCGCCTCCCGAGAGGTGGACCTGCACGACACCGAGCTCGGCCGCCTGGTCGATCACCCGCAGCCAGTCGTCGGTGGCGAGCTCGTCCTGGCGTTCGAGCAGCGCCAACGGGTTCGAGCAGTAGACACAGTGCAACGGACACCGGTGGGTGACCTCGGCCAACAGGCCGTACGGCTGGGGAGTCCCGCTCACGTGACCACTACCCAGCCTCGCCCGCTGGCGTCGTTGAGGAACGAGATGACGTCGTTCGCGAGGTCGGTCGCCTCGAAGTCGTGCTCGAGCTTCTCGACCAGCTGCCGCACGGTCCGGCTGCCGTCGCACAGGCCCAGGATCGCCGCGCTGGAGGTGTTGAGGAGCACGACCCGTTCGGGCAGCAGCAACAGCTGCACCTCCCGGACGCGGTCGTGCTTGAGCATCGCCTTGGTCGCCAGCCGGGGGGTGGCGGTCAACTCGTAGGCGGCCGTCATGAGCTCTTGCCGTACTCGAGTTCCACGGCGTCGAGCAGGCTCCAGAGGACGTCGCACTTGAACTCCAGCGCCCGTGCGCACGCCTCCTGCTGGTCCCGGGACGTCGCGTTGTCGCGCACCAGCTCGAGCAGGTGCGCGATGTCCTTGGGCTGCTGGGTGAGCCTCGCCCGGAAGTACTCCAGGCCTTCGGTCGCGATCCACGGGTAGTGGCGCCGGACGTCGGCGACCCGCCTGCTGAGCAGATCCGGCGCGAACAGCTCGGTCAGCGCCGACGCCACCGACTCCAGCCAGGGTTGCCGGCGGCAGAAGTCCACGTAGGCGTCCACCGCGAACCGCACGCCGGGCAGCACGGTGTCGTTGTCGAACAGCTGCTCGCGGGTCAGGCCGACGGCGTCGCCGAGGCGGACCCACTTCTCGAGGCCACCCTCGTCGCCGGTGCGACCGTCGTGGTCGATGATGCGCTGGATCCACCGGCGCCGGTCGTCCCGGCCCGGGAGCTTGGTCAGGATGAACGCGTCCTTCACCGGCAGGTTCACCTGGTAGTAGAAGCGGTTCCGCACCCACCCCCGGAACTCCTCTTCGGTCAGCGACCCCGCGTGCATCCGTTCGTTGAACGGATGCAGATGGTGGTACCGCTTTTCCCCGATCGACCGCAGCCGCGCTTCGAACTCATCCGCGGGCCAGGCGTCCATACTTTTCCCTCCACGCCGGCTCGACCGGCACTGATCACCTTTTTCGGCGACCGCGATCGCGGCGCAGGACCACGCGAATTCGGGGTCGGCGCGGGCGTTCCCCCACTTCATGGCGTCGTCCCGCAGCTCGACCCCGGTCGTTCTCCTCTTCGCCACCTTCTTCACCCACGCCGCGCCCTGGCAACCGATCACGCACGACCGGGGCCGCACCACGGACGAACGGCGACCAGCCCGCCACGAGCGGCCGGTGGCCGGCTTCGGGGTTTCCGGTGGCTATTCGTGGTGTGTATCGGGGGATTGTTTTTCCGGATGTGCTGGGGTGTTGCCGGTTTTTGGTGGGGTCGGTGATGGTTGTCGGGACTTGGACGTGCTCGTGGCGATGAGGAGATTGTTGTGAAGTTGCAGGTGGCGTTGGATGTGCTGGACCTTCCGTCGGCGTTGACCCTGGCGAAGCAGGTGGCCGAGCACGTGGACATCCTGGAGCTGGGGACGCCGTTGGTGAAGTCGGCGGGGATCGCGGCGGTGACCGCGATCAAGGCGGCGCACCCGGACAAGCAGGTGTTCGCGGATCTGAAGACCGCTGATGCCGGTGAGCTGGAGGCGACGCTGGCGTTCGAGGCGGGCGCGGATCTGGTGACGGTGATGGGTGCCGCCGATGACGACACGATCCGTGGTGCTGTCGCGGCGGGGAAGAAGTTCGGCAAGCAGGTCGTGGCGGACATGATCAGTGTCGTGGATGAGCGGGTCTCCCGGATCCAGGAGGTCGCGAAGCTGGGTGTGGACTTCGTGGAGATCCACGCGGGTCTCGACGAGCAGGCGCGTCCGGGGTACTCGATCGAGCAGCTGCTCGAGGACGGGCGGCTGGCCGGGGTTCCGTTCTCGATCGCCGGCGGGGTGAAGGCGGACACGATCGCCTCGGTGCGCGACGCCGGTGCCGTGGTCGCGGTGGCGGGCGGGGCGATCTACGGCGCCCCCGACCCCGGTGCCGCCGCGGCCGAGCTCAAGAAGCGCGCCACCCGCTGATCCGTCCACCCGCCCGGCGAGACTAAGGACTGCCCGTTCATGGCACCACACCAATCCGCTGACGAGGTCGTTCGCCTGACCACCCGGCGACTCCCCGAGGACTGGTCCGATGTGGACCGGCGCGCGGTCGACACCGCCCGCGTGCTGGCCGCGGACGCGGTCGAGCAGTGCGGGAGCGGACACCCCGGCACGGCCATGAGCCTCGCGCCGGTCGCCTACGCGCTGTTCCAGCGCGTCATGCGGCACGATCCCGGCGACCCGCGGTGGCTCGGGCGGGACCGGTTCGTGCTCTCCGCCGGGCATTCCAGCCTCACTCTCTACATCCAGCTGTTCCTCTCCGGTTACGGCCTCGAACTCGACGACCTGAAGGCCCTGCGCACGTGGGGTTCCCTGACGCCGGGCCACCCCGAGTACGGGCACACCGACGGCGTGGAGACCACCACCGGCCCGCTCGGCCAGGGCCTGGCCAACGCGGTCGGGATGGCGATGGCCGCCCGTCGCGAGCGTGGGCTGTTCGACCCGGACACCGAGCCGGGCACCAGCGTGTTCGACCACCAGATCTACGCGATCGCCTCCGACGGCGACATCGAGGAGGGCGTCACCTCCGAGGCGTCGTCCCTGGCCGGCACGCAGCAGCTGGGCAACCTCACCGTGATCTACGACGCCAACGAGATCTCGATCGAGGACGACACCGCCATCGCTCTGTCCGAGGACACCGCGATGCGCTACCGCGCCTACGGCTGGCACGTCGTCACGGTCGACGGCGGCGAGAACGTCTCCGCGTTCCTGGAGGCGGTCGAGCAGGGCAGGGCCGAGACCACACGCCCGACCCTGATCGTGCTGCGCACCGTGATCGGCTTCCCGGCACCGAACCTGATGAACACCGGCAAGGCTCACGGCGCCGCGCTGGGCGCCGAGGAGATCGTCGCGGTGAAGCGCGCCGTCGGCCTCGATCCCGACCAGAGCTTCCAGGTCGACGACGACGTCCTGCGCCACACCCGCGAGGTGGCCGAGCGGGGCCGGGCCGACCACGAGAAGTGGCAGCTCGAGTTCGACGCCTGGGCGCAGGCCAACCCGGCGCGCAAGAAGCTGCTGGATCGCCTCGGCAACCGCGAGCTCCCGGCGGGGTGGTCCGACAACCTGCCCACCTGGGGAGTGGACGGCGGAGGAGTCGCCACGCGCAAGGCGTCGGCCGCGGTACTGGCCGCGCTGGGCGAGGTGCTGCCCGAGCTGTGGGGCGGGTCGGCCGACCTGGCCGAGAGCAACAACACCACGATCAAGGGCGCGGACTCCTTCGGCCCGGCCGAGATCTCCACCGCAGCCTGGACGGCCCAGCCGTACGGTCGCACGCTGCACTTCGGCATCCGTGAGCACGCGATGGGGTCGATCCTCAACGGCATCGCGCTGCACGGTGGGACACGGCCCTACGGTGGCACCTTCCTCATCTTCAGCGACTACATGCGCCCCGCGGTGCGCCTGGCGGCGCTGATGAAGCTGCCGGTCGTCTACGTGTGGACGCACGACTCGATCGGCCTCGGCGAGGACGGCCCGACCCACCAGCCCGTCGAGCAGCTGGCCACGCTGCGCGCGATCCCCGGCATGTCCGTGGTGCGTCCGGCGGACGCGAACGAGACCGCGCACGCCTGGAAGGCCGTGCTGGAGGACACCGGCGGCCCGGCCGGCCTGGCGCTCACCCGCCAGAACGTGCCGACGCTTGCGGGCACGTCCGCCGAGGGCGTCGCCCGTGGCGGGTACGTGCTCGCCGAGGCGTCCTCGGGGAGTCCCGAGGTGGTGCTGGTCGGCACCGGCTCCGAGGTCCAGCTGGCCGTGGAGGCCAGGACGATCCTCGAGTCCGACGGGATCGCGACCCGGGTGGTGTCGATGCCGTGCGTGGAGTGGTTCGACCGGCAGGACCGGTCCTACCGGGACGAGGTGCTGCCGCCTGCGGTGCGGGCCAGGGTGGTCGTCGAAGCGGGCGTGGCGCAGCCGTGGCACCGGTTGGCCGGCGACGCCGGCGAGATCGTGTCGCTGGAGCACTTCGGCGCCTCGGCGGACTTCACGACCCTGTTCAGGGAGTTCGGCATCACCACCGAGGCCGTGGTCGACGCGGCGCGGCGCAGTGTGAAGTCCGCGCGGCGGGGATGACCCACCGCCTCGATCACCAGATAGGGAGATTTCGTTGACGCAGTCGACATCGAAGAAGCTGGACGCCGGCACCTTCTCGGACGCCACCCGTACGGTCGTCGGGGAGGTGGAGAGGGTGAGTGCCGCGGTCGAGCCCGAGGCCTGGACGCGTGCCGGGGAACTGCTGCTCGACGCGCAGAAGGTGTTCACCCTCGGGACCGGGCGCAGCGGGCTCGCCCTGCAGATGGCCGCGATGCGGTTCATGCACCTCGGGCTCTCGACGCACGTCGTCGGTGAGGTCACCGCCCCCGCGATCGGCGAGGGCGACGTCCTGGTGGCGGCATCGGGTTCGGGCACGACGGGCCGCGTGGTGAAGGCCGCGGAGAAGGCTCGTGACCAGGGCGCGAGCGTGATCGCGCTGACCACGGCGGCCGAGTCGCCGCTGGCCGGGCTCGCGACCGAGGTGCTCATCATCCCGGCCGCCGACAAGCAGGACTTCGACGGCAACGCGTCCGTCCAGTACGCGGGCAGCCTGTTCGAACAGTCCGTGCTGCTGAACTCGGACGCGCTGTTCCACACTCTGTGGAAGACCGCCGGCGCCCAGGCCC
>NZ_JADQDD010000154.1 GCF_019263595.1 Pseudonocardia sp. KRD291
GCGCACAAACCCTAGTCCGCGCGCGCTGCTCTGGACCCCGCGCTGCACGAACGGGCCTCTCGTCCAGCCCCGCTGTACGAGCGGAGCTCTCATCCAACGGACGCGGGGTCTTTTCGGTCATGGGGGCAGCGGGCGGCGCCGTCGGTTGGCACCATGCCGGGATGCCCGACGCACACGACGGCCTCGTGCCGGCCCTGGTCCGGGTCGGCCAGCAGAAGGGCCAGCTCCGCTGGTTCAGCGTCATCCCCCGCACCGGCGAGTGGGTCAACCACGCGCCGCGGGGGTGGCCGCGCGACGACTACGAGGTCGAGTGGGTCCTGCACTGGGCCTGGAACCCGGAGGACCCGCTCGACGAGCGACCGGAGGTGACGGTCGAGATCTGCCTGGTCGACCCGGGATAGCCCCCTGTGCTCAGGACCGCCGGCGCTCCACCCGCCCGCGGGGCCGCAGACGACCGGCCGCGGGGAGCTCCGGGGACGGCAGCGGGTCGCCCTCGTAGCCGGGCACCGCGCCGAACCGGGGCGTTCCGGAGCCGGCCGCGGCGAGTGGGCCGGCGGGACCGGGACCAGCGGAACCGGACGCCGCGCCGGCGATCTCGGCCTGCCACTGCTCGCGGAACGACTCGATCTCGCGGGAGCTGCGGCCGATGAAGTTCCAGAACATGACGATCTTCTCGTCGAACGGCGCCCCACCGATCAGCAGCAGGCGGTCGTGGTCGCTGCCCGCGCGCAGCCGCACCTCGTCGCGCCCGCAGCCCAGGTAGAGCAGGGCCCCCGGGTCGAGCTCGCCGTCGGCGACGTCCGGGTGCCCGGACACGGTGAGCACCGCGTACTCCCAGTCCCGCTGCAGCGGCAGCAGCACATCGGCGCCGCGGGCGACCGAGACGTCCACCCCGGCCAGCGGGCTGTGCGTGCGCCCCGGCGAGACGGCCCCGGCGAACTCGCCGAGCAGCACCGTCGCGGACAGCCCGCGGTCGGTGACGACCGGCAGGTCGGTGTGGTGCTCGAACCGCGGCGCGATGTTGCGCTCCGCCTCCGGCAGCGCGACCCACAGCTGGGCGCCCTGCAGCAGCGGCGAGTGCGGGTCCGGGGACTGCTCGGAGTGCGCGATCCCGGACCCGGCCGTCATCAGCCCGAGCTCGCCGGCGCGCACCACCTGGTCGCTGCCGACCGAGTCGCGGTGGTGCACCTCGCCGTCGACGAGCCAGCTGACCGTCTGCAGGCCGGTGTGCGGGTGCGGGGCGACCTGCATCCCCGGCTCGTCGGCGATGTCGTCCGGGCCGTAGGTGTCGACGAAGCACCAGGCGCCGACCATCCGCCTACCCAGCCGGGGCAGCAGGCGCCGGACGTCGGTGTGCTCGCCGAGACGCACGGTCGTCGCGTCGATGACCTCCCGGACCGGACCGGCCTCGGGGTCCCCGGCACAGATCTGCACCGTCGGGTCGGGCGCGACGTCACTCACTCCCCCAGGTTAGCCGCCGTCCCCTGACCTGGACCGTGGGTGTCGGGGCCGTGGGTGTCGGGGCCGTGGGTGTCGAAGCCGTGCGTGGTGACGGCGGGCGGCCCGCCGGTGCGCAGTGCCTCGAGGACGGCGCGTTCGTGCGGGACGACCGGGTCGGGCAGTGCGTCCAGGGCGAACCAGCCGATCTCGGCGCTCTTCGTGGCCTCCATCCGGCGCGGCTCACCGGCCCAGCGGCGGCAGGTGAAGAAGAAGTCGACCCGCTCGTCGACCGGGTCGCCGTTGCCGTGGGTGCGGTGCATGGCGGTGAGCGGGACGAGGTCGGTCGCCTCGATGGTGACGCCGAGCTCCTCGGCGGCCTCGCGGACGGCCGCGGCGACGGCGGACTCCCCCAGCTCGACGTGCCCGGCGGCGGCCGCGGCCCAGTGCCCGTCCCGGTAGCCGGTGCCCCGCCGCAGCTGCAGCAGCACCTCGGTGTCGCCGCCGGGTTCGGGCCGGCCAGGATCTCGGAGCAGCAGGACGTAGGAGGCCGGAACGACGCGGAAACGACTCGTCACACGGGTGACTCTAGGCAGCGGTCCGCCGCAACACCGCGGTAACCGGGCTCGCCTACCGTCGCGGGACGCCCGGTCGCAGGACGCCGGGCGGGGTCGACGAGGAGGTGCGCGCGTGGCCGTCCGGCACGATCTGCGGACCCGGGCGGGGGGCGACCGCCTCGGCGTCGTCCCGCCGCGCGACTCGGAGCTGCGGTTCCGCACCGTGCACGGCTACCGGCGGGCGTTCCGCGTCGCCGGGTCCGGCGCGCCGGTGGTGCTGATCCACGGGATCGGGGACAGCTCCGCGACGTGGGAGCCGATCCTGCCCGCGCTGGCGCGCCACCACCTGGTGATCGCCCCGGACCTGCTCGGGCACGGGCACTCGGACAAGCCGCGCGCCGACTACTCGGTCGCCGCGTACGCCAACGGGGTCCGCGACCTGCTCGGCGTCCTGGGCATCCACCGGGCGACGCTGATCGGGCACTCGCTCGGCGGCGGGGTCGCGATGCAGTTCGCCTACCAGTTCCCGGACCGCACCGAACGTCTCGTGCTGGTCGGCAGCGGCGGCGCCGGCCTGGAGGTGGCGCCGGTGCTGCGTGCGGCCAGCCTTCCCGGTGCGCAGACCGTGCTCGCGGCGCTGCAGCTACCCACCGCGCGCTGGCAGGCCGGCCTGGCCGTGCAGGCGCTCCGGTCGCTGGGCACCGACCTCGGCGTGGACGCCGCGGACCTCCTGCGGATCGTCGACGCGCTGCCGGACGCGACGGCGCGGTCGGCGTTCATCCGGACGTTGCGGGCCGTCGTGGACTGGCGCGGGCAGGTCGTGACGATGCTCGACCGCTGCTACCTCACCCGCGGCATGCCCACCCTGCTGGTGTGGGGTGCCCGCGACGCGGTCGTCCCGGTCGCGCACGGTCGGCGCGCGCACGAGGCGATGCCGGGCAGTCGTCTGGAGATCTTCGACGACTCCGGTCACTTCCCGTTCCACACCGACCCGGCGCGTTTCGTCGGGCTGCTGGAGGAGTTCCTGGGCTCGACCGAACCGGCCCGCTGGAGCCCCGAGCAGTGGCGCCAACTCCTGCGCAGCCCCGCCACCGGCCCCGACCCCGGCGACGCCGGAGCAGAACGCTCCGCCACCTGAGTAGGGCCCGCCCGTTGGACGAGAGCTCCTTTCGCGCTGCCGAAGTGGACGAGAGCTCTGTTCGTGCCGCGCGGGCGCGGCGTGGACACGCGAACGGGCCGGCACCGGGGGTTCCGGTGCCGGCCCGTCGGGCGTGGGTCAGCTGCAGCCGCTGGTGGAGCCGCAGCCCTCGCAGAGGTAGCAGGACCCGGCGGGGCGCATCTTCGTCCCGCAGGTCATGCACAGCGGGGCGTCGGCGGCCTTGCCCAGTCGCAGCTCGAGCAGCTCGGTGGAGCTGCCGACCTCGGCCGGGGCCGGGTCGACACCGGCGGGCTCCTCGGACTTCGCCGGGGACGCCGGCACCGACGAGCGGAACTCGTCCATGTCCAGGTCACCGTCGGTGCCGTAGCTCTCGTTGACCTGGGCCGTCCGCTCGTCGGCGGAGAAGATGCCCAGCTGGACCCGCTTGTCGTAGGGCAGGTGGTCCAGCGCGAGGCGGCGGAACAGGTAGTCCAGCACGCTCGTCGCGATCCGGACGTCCGGGTCGTCGGTCATGCCGGCCGGCTCGAAGCGCAAATTGGAGAACTTCGAGACGTAGAACTCCAGCGGGATGCCGTACTGCAGTCCGACCGAGATCGACATCGAGAACGCGTCCATCACGCCGGCCAGCGTGGAGCCCTGCTTGCCGAGCTTGACGAAGATCTCGCCCAGACCGTCGTCCGGGTAGGAGCCCGCGGTCAGGTATCCCTCGGCGCCACCGACGGTGAACGACACGGTCTCGCTGGGACGCTTCTTCGGCAGCCGCCGTCGTATCGGCCGCTGCTCGACCACCGTGACGGTCTCCGGCTCGGCCGTCTTCTTCCCGCCCTTGCCGGCCGAGAGCGGCTGGCCGACCTTGCAGTTGTCGCGGTAGATGGCCAGCGCCTTGAGGCCCAGGCGCCATCCCTCGAGGTAGATCCGCTCCACGTCCTCGACGGTGGCCCGCTCGGGCATGTTCACCGTCTTGGAGATCGCGCCGGACAGGAACGGCTGCGCCGCGGCCATCATCCGGACGTGCCCCATCGGCGCGATCGAGCGCTCGCCCATCGCGCAGTCGAACACGTCGTAGTGCTCCGGGCGCATCCCCGGCGCGTCGACGACGTGGCCGTGCTCGGCGACGTACTCGACGATCGCCTCGGCCTGCTCGGGCTGGTAGCCGAGCTGGTCCAGGGCGCGGCGCACCGTCTGGTTGACGATCTGCATGGAGCCGCCGCCGACCAGCTTCTTGAACTTGACCAGCGCCAGGTCCGGCTCGATGCCGGTCGTGTCGCAGTCCATCATCAGGCCGATCGTGCCGGTCGGGGCGAGGACCGAGGCCTGCGCGTTGCGCCAGCCGTTGGTCTCGCCGAGCGCCAGACACTGCTTCCAGGTGAGCGTGGCCAGCTTCTGGATCGTGGTGCTGGCCGGGTTGGCACGGATCGCGTCGTTGGCCGCGGAGTGCTTGCGCATGACGCGCTGGTGGGCCTCGGCGTTGCGGGCGTAACCGTCGTAGGTGCCGACGATGCCGGCCAGCTCGGCCGAGCGCTTGTACGCGGCACCGGTCATCAGCGACGTGATCGAGCCGGCCAGGGCGCGGCCACCCTCGGAGTCGTAGGCGTGCCCGGTGGCCATCAGCAGCGCGCCCAGGTTCGCGTAGCCGATGCCCAGCTGGCGGAACTGCCGTGTGGTCTCCGCGATCGGCTCGGTCGGGAAGTCGGCGAAGCAGATCGAGATGTCCATCGCGGTGATGATCAGCTCGACGGCCTTGGCGAACGTCTCGGCGTCGAACTTGTCGTCGTCGCCGAGGAACTTCATCAGGTTCAGCGAGGCTAGGTTGCAGCTGGAGTTGTCCAGGTGCATGTACTCCGAGCACGGGTTCGACGCGGAGATCCGGCCGGACTCCGGGCAGGTGTGCCAGTCGTTGATCGTGCTGTCGTACTGGATGCCCGGGTCGGCGCAGTTCCAGGCCGCCTCGGCGATCCCGTGGAACAGCTTCTTCGCGCTCACGGTCTCGATGACCTCGCCGGTCATCCGGCCGCGCAGGCCGAAGTCGCCGTCCTCCTCGACGGCACGCATGAACTCGTCGTTCACCCGGATCGAGTTGTTGGCGTTCTGGTACTGCACGGACGTGATGTCCGAGCCGCCCAGGTCCATGTCGAACCCGGCGTCGCGCAGCACCCGGACCTTGGCCTCCTCCTTGGCCTTGGTCTCGACGAACTCCTCGATGTCGGGGTGGTCGACGTCGAGCACGACCATCTTCGCCGCCCGCCGCGTCGCGCCGCCGGACTTGATGGTGCCCGCGCTGGCGTCCGCGCCCCGCATGAACGAGACCGGACCCGACGCGGTGCCGCCGGAGGACAGGAGCTCCTTCGACGAGCGGATGCGCGAGAGGTTCAGGCCGGCACCGGAGCCGCCCTTGAAGATCAGGCCCTCCTCGCGGTACCAGTTCAGGATCGACTCCATGGTGTCGTCGACCGAGAGGATGAAGCAGGCGCTGACCTGCTGCGGGGAGCTCGTGCCGACGTTGAACCAGACCGGGGAGTTGAAGCTGAACACCTGGTGCAGCAGCATCCAGGTCAGCTCGTGGTCGAAGACCTCGGCGTCGGCGTCGGTGGCGAAGTAGCCGTTCTCGATGCCGGCCCGCCGGTAGGTCCCGACGACGCGGTCGATCAGGTCGCGCAGGCTCGACTCGCGCGCCGCGCTGCCCACGGCGCCGCGGAAGTACTTGCTGGTGACGATGTTCGTCGCGTTCACCGACCAGGAGCTCGGGAACTCCACACCGCGCTGCTCGAAGTTGACGGTGCCGTCGCGCCAGTTCGTCATGACGACGTCGCGGCGCTCCCACTCCACCTCGTCGTAGGGGTGACTGCCGGCGGTGGTGAACACACGCGCGACGGTCAGCCCGGCGCGGCGGCCCTTGTCCGCGGGGCGGGCCCCGTTCTTGCCGGAACGGGCGGCGCGGGCGGACCTGCCCTCGCCCGCTCCCTCCGTCCCGTTCGTGGCGGTGCGGTCTGTCGCGGCCTGCTCGGCCGCCGTCGGGCCCCCGACGGTCTCGGTCATGAACGTCCCTCTTCCGCTTCCGACGTGTTCTCGCGGCCGCGCGCTGGGAACGCGCGACGCGGATGCCGCACGGGGTCCCCGTGCCCGGCATCGTGCCCCTCCGGCCGGCTCAGCCCGGTGGGGTGCCACCCGCTCCGTCGACTGCTTCCCCGGCAGCCGTCGAACGCAGGTCGGCGATCTCCTTCTCGAAGTCATCGATCGACGAGAACGAGCGGTAGACGCTCGCGAAGCGCAGGTACGCGACCTCGTCGAGATCACGCAGCGGTCCGAGGATCGCCAGCCCCACCTCGTGGCTGGGGATCTCGGCCGCGCCACCCGCCCGCACGCACTCCTCGACCTTGTGCGCCAGCTGTTGCAGGTCGTCCTCGTCGACCGGCCGGCCCTGGCACGCCCGCCGAACGCCGCCGACCACCTTCTGCCGGCTGAACGGTTCGGTCACGCCACTGCGTTTGACGACGGCGAGCACGGCCTCCTCGACCGTGGTGAACCGTTTCGCGCAGGCGGCGCACGACCGGCGGCGGCGGGTTGCGGTCCCGTCGTCGGCGGTCCGGGAGTCGATCACCCGCGAGTCCGGGTGGCGGCAGAACGGGCAGCGCATGCGCGATCTCCCCTCCCGGATACTCGATCATGTTCCCCCACTGGTGGGAGAACGACACCAATGTAACCCCTACATGTAGGGGTACGCCATCCCCGACACGGTTCCTCGCATCACTTCGCCCGATCGTGCGGAGCAGCCTCGCACACCGGCGGTCCACGGCCTGCGCAGCTCGGGCCGCCCCCGGCCGGACGTCCGCCCAGCTCAGCGCGCCGTCGGCGGGTGGGCGTCCGGCACGGCTCCTGACGGCGGCCGTCCACCCGCCGGACGCATCGGGGACACGCCGGGGTGACGCGCCGGACGGAGCGTCACCCGAGCCGGCACGGGACCGGCTCCGTCAGCGCCCCGCGTCCGTGACCGCCGGCGCCACACCACCGGACACCGACGCCGCAGCCGACGACCCGGGAGCCGGTACGACAGGCTCCGCCACGACAGGAGCCGGCCCGACGGAAGCCGGAACGACAGAGACCGGCACGACGGGCGCCGGGACCTCCGCACGGCCGGCCGAGATGTCGGCGACCAGGCCCAGGACGACGACCACGACGGCCGAGCACAGCACCGTCGCTGCCCCGACGAGGAACCGCTCGGTGCGCGACCGCCCGGTGCGGCGGGCCGCACCCGCCCGGGCGGCGCGAGGGGGGACCAGGCAGGCACGGGTGCGCGGAGCACGCTCCGCCCGGACCCCGGCACGGACGGGCTCGGGCGGGTACGGCGCACGCGGCGTCCCGGGCGCGCACCACAGCCCCGGCCGCGGCGCGTGCCGGAGCGTACGACCCGCGCGCCGCCCGGAGCCACGGACCCGCTGACGGCGCCGATCGGCACCGTGTCGCTGCCGGAACGGCCCTGTGGCCGTCCGGTCCGTCACGTCGAGCTCGTCCATGACCCCTCCGCCGTACTACCCATCGCGTCCGCGGCACTGCTCGTCGCGGCTCCACCGTCGCGGCCGTTGCGGCCACCGGGCCGGTCGAACGCGCGTGCGAGAGGTGTAACAGCGACCCCCGACAAAAACTGCCGACGGCCGACCGGCCCGTTCTCAGAAACCGTGGAGAACGGTCACCGGAGCCGTCGGGACAGCGTTCGCCGCGGACGACGCGTCGGCGAGCAGACCGAGCCCGAACACCGCCGCCGCCGAAGCCAGCGCCACGCCGATGCCGGCGACGAGACGGCGCCTGCGGTACACCCCGGGCGAGACCACGGTGCGCGGGGCGAGCGCGACCGGGGCGGGACAGAACGCCGCGGCGCGGACCGCCGGCCGGGGGCGCCGGGCGGTCTCCGTCGGCCGCGCGGAGCCTGCGGTTGCTGCGGGGCCTACAGGTGCAGCGGGGCCGCGACCGGCCGGGACCGGCCTGCGCGCGGTGCCGCCGCGTACGGACCGGGCACTGCGGATGTCGCGGACGTCGTCGACCCCGCGCACGCCGTGCACCCCGCGCATACGACCGGGCACACGACCGGGGACGTCGGTGTTGTGACCGTCGCCGGGCACGTCGCGGGTCTCCTGCAGCTCGTACGAGATCACGGCCCTGCCCCTCACCGGGCCCGGCCACGTGGCCGGGATCCTGTCGACATATCGCACTGATGTTCGATCGAACGCTCGTGCGAGTGTCTACCACCGGCCACCGACAGAAATCCACGACATACCGGCGTGTCGTTCGAACATGTGTTTGGCGATCGTGTCGACGACGACTAGCGTTCGAATCCACGACGATCCTTGAGGAGGCGAGATCGCATGGCAGCCGACGAGTCCGGAACCGGCACGACCGCCGGACCCAGGTCCGGGAAGGTGCGCGAGTTCCCCGAACCTGTGGCGGACACGCGCGGCCTGACCCCCCGCCAGCGCAAGGTACTGGCCGTGATCCGGGACTGGGTGGAGCGCTTCGGCTACCCGCCGAGCGTGCGCGAGATCGGCGACGCGGTGGGCCTGACGTCGACGTCGTCGGTGCACCACCAGCTGCGGACGCTGGAGAAGAAGGGCTTCCTGCGCCGCGACCCGAACCGCACCCGTGCGGTCGACGTGCGCAGCCCCGACACCGGCGAGAGCTCCGAGGGCGAGGGCGACCCCTCGGCGGTGCGGTCCGAACGGCCGTCCCCGGCGTTCGTGCCGCTGCTCGGCGACATCGCCGCCGGCGGCCCGATCCTGGCCGAGCAGGCCGTCGAGAGCGTGTTCCCGCTCCCCCGCGAGATCGTCGGCGAGGGAACGTTGTTCCTGCTCAACGTCAAGGGCGACTCGATGGTCGAGGCCGCGATCACCGACGGCGACTGGGTCGTGGTGCGCCAGCAGCCGGTCGCCGAGCAGGGCGAGGTGGTCGCCGCGATGATCGACGGCGAGGCCACGGTGAAGACGTTCCGCCGCAAGGACGGGCACGCCTGGCTGATGCCGGCGAACGCCGCCTACCAGCCGATCCCCGGGGACGACGCGACGATCCTGGGCCGGGTCGTTGCGGTGCTGCGACGCCTGTAGACCCCGTGCGGGCCCGCCGTCAGCGGCGGGCCCGGCGCCGGCCGTGCAGCGTCATCGCGACGCCGGCGCCCAGCAGCAGCACGACCACCGCGGCACCGCCCAGCACGGCGGGCAGCCACGGCGGGAAGGTCCGGGTCGGCGGCGGTGTGGCCGGCTGCACCTGGGCCGCCGCGCCCGGGGCGAGGGCCGCGGCCGCCGCACCGGGCACCGTCCGGATCGCGGCCGGGCGCCCGCCGCGGGCCTCGGACCCGGACAGCAGCGTCCCGTCGGCGGTGAGCGCCACCGCCTCCCCCTGCGGTTCGTCCGGCAGCGGGATCGCGACCGGTGCCCCGGCCAGTGCGGCCACCAGACGGTCCGCGTCCGGCGGGACGCCGTCGGCCGGCAGCGGGAACAGCCAGGCGTCGGTGTAGGTGCGCAGGGCGAGCACCCGCCGGTCGCCGGCCGACGCACCGGAGGGTGCGGGGCTCAACCCGGCGCCGGTGATCGTGCGCGTGCCGATCCCGCCCAGCGGGCCACCGGCCGTCGACGACACCGGCAGCACCACCTGCCCGGCCCGCACCAGCGGCGTCGGTCCGGGTTCGGCGAGCGGGCCGGACGGCCGGTAGACCCCGGCCGCACCGGACGCCTTCGTGACGATCACCGGGACCCCGTCGTCCCCGACGACCAGCGCCTCGGCGTCGCGCGGACCGTCCGGGTAGACGAGGCGGTGCAGCCTCGGCGGCCCGGAGCGGGGAAGCACCACCAGTGCGACCGAGTCCCGGCGTCCGGCGTTGTCACCGATGTCGGCGAGCCAGAGCGCGCCGTCCGGGCCGGTCGCCAGGTCCTCGACGTCGGCCGGGTCGATCGGGGCGGCGCGGGTGCCGGTGACGGCGCAGGTCCGCGCGTCGATGCGGTAGGCCACCGCCCGGGAGCCGCTGTCGACGATCCCCCAGCGCTGGTCGCCGTCGGCGACCAGCCCGGAGAGTTCACCGAGCCGGTCGTCGTCGACCGTGCACCCCGGCCCGGGGGCCTGCGCCGGGACCGGACCTCCGGGAGCGGGCCCGGCCAGGGCCGGTGCGGCCAGGGCCAGCACGGACACCGTCGCCCCGACGACCAGCGCCGGGGCCGTGCCGCCGCGGAGGAGCCGGCTCAGGACCGCGGCTCGTCGGACCCGGCCGCGGACCGGGTCCCGGCCGTGACGAACGCGGAGACCGCCGTACCCAGCTCCGGGCCGACCCGGGCGCGCAGGCGGGTGCCGTCGGGTGTGTGCTCCTCGGCCAGCACCTCGCCCTCGTCGTGCACCCGCGCGACCAGGCCGCCCTCGGTGTAGGGCAGCAGCAGGTCGACCTCGTACTGCGGGTGCGGCAGCAGCTCGGCGATCCGGTCGCGCAGCTTGGCCACCCCGTCGCCGCGGCGGGCGGAGACGAACACGGCCTCACCGGCCAGTGCCCCGCGCAGCCGGGCCAGCGCCAGGTCGCCCGCGGCGTCGGTCTTGTTCACCACGAGCAGCTCGCGCGGCATCGTGCCGCCCTGCTCCTCCCCGATCTCGATCAGGACCTGGCGCACGGCCGAGATCTGGTCGTCCGGGAAGGGGTCCGAGGCGTCCACGACGTGCACCAGCAGGTCGGCCTGCCCGGCCTCCTCCAGCGTCGAGCGGAACGCCTCGACGAGCTGGTGCGGCAGGTGCCGCACGAACCCGACGGTGTCGGTGAGGGTGTAGTGGCGACCGTCCGGCGTCTCGGCCTTGCGGGTGGTCGGGTCCAGGGTCGCGAACAGCGAGTCGTGGACCAGCACACCGGCGTCGGTCAGCGCGTTGAGCAGGCTGGACTTGCCGGCGTTGGTGTAGCCGACGATGGCCACCGAGGGCACCTCGTAGCGGCGGCGGTTGCCACGCTGGGTGTCGCGCACCTGGCGCATCGCGCCGATCTCGCGGCGCAGCTTGGACATGCGCGCCCGGATCCGGCGGCGGTCCAGCTCGATCTTCGTCTCACCGGGGCCGCGGCCACCGATCCCGACGCCGTTCGCGGCCCGGCCACCGACCTGCCGGGACAGCGCCTCACCCCAGCCGCGCAGCCGCGGCAGCAGGTAGGACAGCTGGGCCAGCTCGACCTGCGCCTTGCCGTCCCGGGAGCGGGCGTGCTGGGCGAAGATGTCGAGGATCAGCGCCGTCCGGTCGATCACCTTGACCTTGAGCTTCTCCTCCAGTTGACGCAGCTGGCCGGGCGAGAGCTCGCCGTCGCAGATCACGGTGTCCGCACCGGCCGCACGCACCGCGGAGCCGAGCTCCTCGACCTTGCCGGAGCCGATGAACGTCGACGGGTCGGGGTTGTTGCGGCGTTGCACCAGGCCGTCGAGCACCTCGGATCCGGCCGTCTCGGCCAACCGGGCGAGCTCCGCGATCGAGGCGTTGGCCTGCTCCGACGAGCCCTCGGTCCAGACGCCGACCAGCACGACCCGCTCCAGGCGCAGCTGCCGGTACTCGACCTCGGTGACGTCGGTGAGCTCGGTCGACAGGCCGACGACGCGACGCAGCGAGGAACGTTCCTCGAGGTCCATGTCACCGGACGACGGGTCTCCCGCACGGGGGGCGGGTGAGGCAGGGGCACGCGGCGCGCGGACGGGCTCGTCGACGGTGGTCGCGGCGGGGTCGCGCGGGGCCGGGTCGTTCAGTGGGGCTTCAGTCATGTTGACCCCATGCTCCCACGTCATGGCCGCCGTGTCCGCCTGCTTTCACCGGCTCTGTCCGGGACCGGGCCCAGGGAGTCCCACCAGGTGCGGTCGAGCTCGCCGTGGGCGATCAGCTCGGCCGGTCCGTGCAACGTCGTCGCGCCGGGCTCGACGGTGACCCGCAGCGCCCCGCCCGGGGTCGCGACCGCGACGTCACCGGCGTCGCGACCGGCCGCGCGCAGCGCCGCGACCACGGCGGCGACCGTGCCGGTGCCGCACGACCGGGTCTCCCCCACCCCGCGCTCGTGCACCCGCATCCGCACGGCGTCGCCCTCCGGGCCGGTCGCGATCGGTGTCACGAACTCGACGTTCACGCCGTGCGGGAACAACCCCGAGTCGTGCGACGGGGGGCGGGTCAGGTCCAGGGTGTCCGGGTCGGTCGTGCCCACGCAGGCCAGGTGCGGGTTGCCCACGTCGATCGCGACGCCGGGGTGGGTGACGCCGTCGACGACCGCGGTCGACTCCGCGCCGATCCGGGCCGGCCCCATCCCGACCGAGACGACCGTGTCCGCCCCGGAACCGGCGATCGTCACCGTGCGCACCCCGGCCCGGGTACCCAGCGGCCCCTCGCCGCCCCAGCCGCGTTCGTACAGGTAGCGGGCGAACACCCGGACGCCGTTGCCGCACATCTCGGCGGCCGAGCCGTCGGCGTTGCGGTAGTCCATGAACCACTCGGCACCGGGCTCCGGGTCCGGCACCCCGGCAGTGCCGGTGCCGGTGCTCGTTGCGCCGGCGCTCCTCTCGGCGAGCTTCGCCCAGCGCACGACCCGCAGCACGCCGTCCGCGCCGAGGCCGCGGCGCCGGTCGCACAGGGCGGCGACGCGGGCCGGGGTCAGGTCCAGGGACGCGTCCGGGTCGGGCAGCACGACGAAGTCGTTCTGGGTGCCGTGGCCCTTGCTGAACGCGACGCCGGCGGTGGACGGGCTCATGCCCGCCAGCCTACGACCGTCCGGCACCGCGGCCGGCGACGGCGTGCACCGCGTCGAGTGCCTGCTCGAGCAGGTCCGGGGCGGCGCCGTCGAGCCAGTGGATCCGGGTGTCGCGGCGGAACCAGGAGCGCTGCCTGCGGACGAACCGGCGGGTGGCCCGCACGGTCTCCTCCCGGACCCGCTCGAGCGCCTCCGGGGTGAGGTCGGCGTCGTCGGACCCGGCCTCGTCCAGCGCGTCGAGCACCTGGCGGTAGCCCAGCGCCCGCGGCGCGGTGCGGCCCCCGCGCAGCCCCCGGCCGAGCAGCTCCCGGGTCTCGGCGACCATCCCGGCGGCCAGCATCGCCTGCACCCGCACCGCGATCCGCTCGTCGAGCACCGCGGTGTCGCGGTCCACCCCGATCAGCACGGCGTCGTAGCGGGGTACGGCCGCCGCCGGCATCCGCGCGCGGAACGGCCGCCCGGTCAGCGCGATCACCTCCAGCGCGCGCACGATCCGCCGCCCGTTGCTCGCCAGGACGTCCGCGGCCGCCGCCGGGTCCCGCTCCGCGAGCCGCCGGTGCAGTGCCTGCGACCCGACCGAGGCGAGCTCGGCCTCCAGCCGCGCGCGCAGCTCCGGGTCGGTGCCGGGGAACTCCAGCTCGTCGACGACGGCCTGGACGTAGAGCCCGGAGCCCCCGACCAGGACCGGCGTGCGGCCGGACGCGCGCAGCGCCTCGACGTCGGCGCGGGCGTGGCGCTGGTAGGCGGCCACCGACGCGGTCTCGGTGACCTCGAGAACGTCGAGCTGGCGGTGACGCACGCCGCGACGTGCGTCCGGCGCGAGCTTCGCGGTGCCGACGTCGAGGCCCCGGTAGAGCTGCATGGCGTCGGCGTTGACCACCTCGCCGCCGCAGCGCAGCGCGAGCTCGAGGGCAAGATCGGACTTGCCGGTGGCCGTCGGGCCGACCACGGCGACCAGTGGCGGCCCTGCGGTCGTTCCCGGTGCCCCTGCGCTCGTTGCCGGTGCCCCTGCGCTCGTTGCCGGTGCCCCTGCGGTCGTTCCCGGTGCCCCTGCGGTCATTCCCGGTTCCACAGCGCCACGTGGTAGGCCACGCCGTAGGGCGCCGACGTGTGGCGCAGCGTCCCGGACCAGGTGCCGGCGGCCCGCGCGGCCCCGGCGAGCACCTGCCACGGTGCGCGCCCGGCCGCCCACAGCTCGCGGGCCAGTTCCGGGTCCAGCGCGGCGAGCGGCTCCGGGTCGGCGGCGTCGAGCGCGGCGGCGACGACGCCGTCGAAGGCCTCGGCACGCCCGTCGAAGCCGCCGGGTGAACGCTCGGAGTGCCGCGCCGCTCCGTCGCCCACCACCAGCAACCCGACGTCCTCGGCGCCGCGACCCGCGGCGTCGGCGAGCTCCGCGCCGAGCGCGAGGCAGTCCGCGACGCCGGCGTCCGGGCCGACCAGCTCGCCGCGCACCCGCAGGTCGGTCCCGGCCCCGGCGGCCGCCCAGCCGGCGATCAGCAGCGGCAGCGGCAGGCCGGGGCCCTCGTCGTCGATCCGGCCCTCGCCTCCGGGCAGCACGACCGGGACGTCGCGGCCGTACCCGGCGAACGTGCCGGTGGTACCGGGTTCGACGCTGCGCCGGCCACCGGAGTCGGCCCCGACCACGATCCACGTCCGGGCCGCGGCGGCGAGGTCGGCGGCGGTGGCCCGGCAGGCCTCCCGCAGGGCCTCGGTCTCCACCGCGGCGCCGCCGGTCAGCTCCGGCACGAGCAGCGGGGGCTGGGGCAGGACGGCGATCACGGAGAGCACGAGCGCCGAGGATAGGGCCCGCGCGGCCGCCCGGCCCGGCACACCCGGCGGTGGGCGTGGCCGTCCCGGGTGCCGCGACCGCCACGACGGTTCACCGATGGTCACCCGCCGCTGACGGCGCGCAGCGGTCCCCGGACGATCACAACGGTTCCGTACACGCGCCCGACCTGCTTGAATCGCCGGTCCGACGGTCTTCACGAACCGGTCGGCGTGCGTACGGCTCCGCCTGTCGGCGGAGCGCCCGCCGCGACACCGCGGCAGGCCGAACGAGGAGGACATCGGTGCCCGACACAGACCCC
>NZ_JADQDD010000155.1 GCF_019263595.1 Pseudonocardia sp. KRD291
AGAGAACTCATCAGGCGGGCACGCTAGTGATCGATACGGGCCTCGACAGCGGCCGTTCGGCCCAGTCGGGACCACCGGTGCACCCGCTCGGGCGAACGGCACCGACCCGGTCGTGACCCGGCGTGACGACCGTTCATCCTGCTCGACCGGCGGCGCCGTCGGCGAGACGATCGGTGGACCAGCGGTCAACCGGCGACGGCCGCGCCGGTGGCCTCCTGCACCCCGCGTGCCGCCAGGCGGTCGGCGCGCTCGTTCTCCGGGTGCCCGGCGTGCCCCTTGACCCAGAACCACTCCACCTCGTGCCCGGCGACCGCGGCGTCGAGCTCACGCCACAGGTCGGCGTTCTTGACCGGTTCGTTCGTGCTGGTCCGCCAGCCGCGCGACTTCCAGCGCGGCATCCACTGGGTGATCCCGTTGCGGACGTAGGTGCTGTCGGTGTGCAGGTGCACGGTCGAGGGGCGGGTCAGGCACCCCAACGCCCGGATGGTCGCGGTCAGCTCCATCCGGTTGTTCGTGGTCACGCCGGCCTCGCCGCCGTGCAGCTCCCGCTCGTGCGCGCCGTAGCGCAGTACGGCGCCCCAGCCGCCGGGGCCGGGGTTCGGCACGCACGCGCCGTCGGTGAAGATCTCGACGATCGATCCGGGTCGGGGCGACGACGACGGGGTACCGGCCACTCCCGGAACCTACCGGTGCCTGCGGGCCGTTCCCCGCTCACCGCGCGGGGTAGCGCCGGGCGTAGTGCGTCGGAGGCTCCCCGAACAGTCCGGTGACGTCGCGGACCAGGTGCGGCTGGTCGGTGTAGCCGAGGTCGGCGGCCAGGGCGGCCCAGTCCACCGGGTCGCCCGCGGCCATCCGCTCGGTCACCTCGTGCAGCCGGTATCGGCGGATCACCCACTTCGGTCCGACGCCGACGTGCTCGGCGAACAACCGCTGCAGACGGCGGACGCTGCTGCCGGCGGCCGCGGCCAGCTGGTCCACCCGGCCGATCGACGGGTCGGACGCGGCCAGCGAGACCACCTCGCCGGCCTCGCGACCGGCCGCCGACGGCTCCGGACCGGGCAGCACCGAGCGCAGCCAGCCCTCCAGGGACGCGACGTCGACCGGCTCGGACGGCCGGCCCGGCAGGCCGGGCACCGTCACCGCGGGCACCGTCCGGTCGGTCAGCGCGGAGACCGGCCCGTCCAGGAACCCGCGGAAGGCCCCCGGCCGGAACGCCGCGCCGACCACGCGCCCGGCCCCCTCCAGGACCCTGACGACGTGCCGCCGCGAGACGCCGTGCACCTCGGGACCGGCGCCCGGACGGACCGTCACGTGCACCTGCGGGTACGGCGCGATCTTCTGGCGGTACGGGACGTCGTAGTCCCAGGAGACGCTCCAGTAGCCGGAGACGAACGGCGCCAGGTCCGGGGCGGGCGCCGGGAAGTCGTGGCGCTGGAACCGCGTCCAGGCACCGGCCAGCTCCCGCGGGTCACGCTGCACGCGGGCAGTATCGCCGCCCGCGCGGCCGGTGTCGCGTTCGTCCAAGACACCCCGCGGGCGCCGGCCCTACCGTCGCCGCATGATCTCCGCCGCCCCGGTCACCGCCCAGCTCATCGGCGACGCCGCCGCTCCGCACACCGTCGTCGTCGACGCCGTCGCGGGCCGCCGGCTCGACGCCCCGACCCCGTGCGCCCAGTGGGACGTCCGGGCCCTGGTCCGCCACCTCCTCTACTGGACGCCGGTCCTGGCCGCGACCGGCCGCCGCGAGGTGCCGGCCCCGCCGGCGCCCGACGAGTCCGCCGTCGAGGTCGACGACGGCTGGCCGGACGCCCTCGCGGCGTCACGCGCGCAGCTCGTCGCGGTGTGGAGCGACCCGTCGGCCTGGACCGGGACGGTGTCGATGGGCGGGCCCGACGAGCTCCCCGCGTCGATGATCGGCGGGATGGTCCTCGGCGAGCTGGTGCTGCACGGCTGGGACCTGGCCCGCAGCGCCGGGCTGCACCCGCGATGGCCGGACGGGGTGCTCGACGGCGCACTCGCCGCCGTCGGCGCGATGGCCGAGCAGGGGCGGGGGATGGGCGTGTTCGCCGACGCCGTACCGGTGCCGCCGGACGCGCCGACCCTGGACCGGGTCGTCGCGCTGTCCGGCCGGGACCCCGGCTGGACCGCGTGATCCACCGGTCCGGCCGCGGATCGGGCGGAGTCACCTGAACGTCACAGAACGGTCGTCCCGCCTCCACCCGCCGTCGCGACCCGCCGGGGACGCTGGTCGTATGAGTGAGAGCAGCACCGAGAACGCCGACCCGGGCTGGCCGCACGAGCCGAGCGAGGCGGCCCGTTCGACCGGGCCGTGGGCACCGATCGACACCGTCACCCGCGGCGCCGCGTAGCTCCGTACCGGGAGCTCACCACGGAACCACCCCCGCGTCGTCGAAGAACCCGCCGGTCGGGCCGTCGTCGGGCAGGGTCGCGAGCCGGAGCGCGATCGCCGCGCCCTGTTCCGGCGTGCGGTGGCCGCGGAAGCCGTTCAGGTCGGTCGCGACGAAGCCGGGGCAACCGGCATTGATCAGGACGTTCGTGTCCTGCAGCTCCTTCGCGTACTGGATGGTGACGGCGTTGAGGAACGACTTCGACGGCGCGTAGGCGGCGGCGATCGGCCCGGTCTCACCGCCCGGCGTCGTCTGCAGCGTGAGCGACCCGACGCTGCTGGACATGTTCACGATCCGCGGCGACGCCGATCCACGCAGCAGCGGCAGCACCGCGTTGGTGACGCGGACGACGCCGATCACGTTGGTCTCCACGGTCGCCCGGATCGTCTCGGGGTCGACCGTGGTGGGTTCCTGCGGCGAGCCGCCGGTGATCCCGGCGTTGTTGACGAGCACGTCGAGGCGCCCGGCCTGCTCCTCGATCAGCGCGGCGGCAGCCGTTACGCTCGCTTCGTCGGTGACGTCGAGCGGCACGCCGAACGCGTCGGCGCCGGCCGCGCGGAGCCTCGCCACGGCCTCCTCCCGGGCCCGGTCGTCCCGGGTGCCGACGCCGACCTTCCAGCCCAGGGCGCCCAGACCCGCCGCGATCTCGTACCCGATGCCCTTGTTCGCGCCGGTCACCAGCGCGGTCGTCTGTTCGCTCATGTATCCGATCCTGTCCCTCGCGCCCGTGGAACGGCCAAGACCGATCGGGTGCGCGGCGATACCGTGCGGGTATCGATCGTGGTCGGGGTGCAGTACCGTGGTCGCGTGGAGACCCGGGAGCTGCGCTACTTCGTCGCCGTCGCCGAGGAGCTGCACTTCGGTCGGGCCGCGGAGCGGCTCGGGATCGCGCAGCCGCCGCTGTCGCGGGCGATCCGCCAGATCGAACGGCGCCTCGGAGCGCCGCTGCTGACGCGCTCCAGCCGCGCGGTCGCCCTGACCGAGGCCGGATCGGTGCTCCTGCGGGAGGGCCGGGCGGCGCTGGACGCGGTCGAGGCCGCCGAGCGCCGCGCCCGCCGCACCGCCCTCGCCGCGACCGGCCAGGCAGGCGTGGTGCTCGCGACGAAGGCCGGAGCGTCCGGTGAGCTGCTGAGAAAGCTGCTCGACGCCTACGCGGCAGAACCCGATGCCGTCGTCGTCGAGGTGCTGCTGTGCGGGATCGGCGAGCAGGAACGGCTGCTGCGTGACGGGCGGGCCGACGTGGCTCTGCTGCACCGGCCGTTCGACACCACGGCCGGATTCGACACGGAGGAGCTACTCACCGAGAGCCAGATCGTGGTCCTGCCCGCCGGGCATTCCCTCACCGGTCGGACCCACGTGACGATGGCCGAGGTGAGCGAGCTGCCCGGCCTGCCACTGCCGCGCTGGCCCGGGCCCGGCGGCACGTACCCGGACGGCCCCGGTCCGCAGGTCCGTGATCACACGCAGCTGCTGCAGCTCGTCGCGCTCGGCCGCACCTGTGTGGTCCTGCCGGAATCGGCCGGGGCCCAGCTGCGCGACGACCTCACCACCGTGCCCGTGCTGGACGCGCCGACGGTGACGACCGTCATCGCGTGGCCGCCGCACAGCCGGTCCGGAGCCGTCGCCGGCCTCGTCCGGACGGCGATGCGTCTCTGATCGGTGGGTCTCGCGCGGTGATCAGAGCGCTGGCAGCGAAATGCGTCAGAACTGGTGCAGATCGCTGCCATGCTGCCGATCATGTCCGCGGGCCGCCGGTGCCGGGAGCTCACCAGCCGCGCGAACGCCACTCCGGCAGTGCCGGGCGCTCGGTGCCCAGCGTGGTGTCGTCGCCGTGGCCCGGGTAGACCCAGGTGTCGTCGCCCAGCTCGCCGAACACCCGGTCCTCCAGGTCGGAGACCAGCGACTCGAAGTCCTCGGCCGACCAGGTCTTCCCCGGCCCGCCGGGGAACAGCGAGTCGCCGGTGAACAGGTGCGGGCGGTCGGCGCCGCGGTAGAGCAGCGCCACCGAACCCGGCGTGTGCCCGCGCAGGTGGATCACCTCGAGCTCGATCTCACCGAAGTGGATCCGGCCGCCGTGCTCGACGAACTCGTCCATCGGGATAGGCAGCTCCGGCGCGTCCACCGGGTGCGCGATCAGCCGCGGCTCGAACATGCCGGCGACCGCACCGAGTGCCTGCCAGTGGTCGGCGTGCCGGTGCGTCGTCACGAGGTGACGCAGGTCCGCACGGTCGTCGCCGGTGCCGACGAGCTCGGTCAGGCGCTCCGGCTCGGCCGCCGCGTCGATCAGCAGGGCCTCGTTCGAGGCCTTGCAGACGAGCAGGTAGGCATTGTTGTCCATCTCGCCGACCGACACCTTGGTGATCGTCAGTGCGTCGAGGTCGCGACGGATCGCCGCTCCGCCGGGGTCGGTGTGCCCGCTGTAGTTCCTCAGGACGTCCACCGGGGCACCCTATCGAGCCCGCGCCGGTCCGCGACCGGGTGCAGACCCCCGCAAGATCGATCTCGAACATGTGTGCGATCCTGCTCCCGGGTCCGAGGAGTCCCGGCTCGCGCGGCGGGGCCGGGTCGGGCCCGGCGGGGAAGACGAGCGGTCCGTCCGGTGTTGAACGGAGCGTCGCCCCGGTGGCGCCGCCGCCGCGGCACACGCTCGTCGCGTCCCGACGGTCGCCCACCGAGCGGGGCCCCCACGGGCCCCACTCGCCGGGTTCCTGTCGGGGGTCCCACCTAGCATCGAACGAGGGCGCGGCCGGGCGCGTCCCCGGGTTCTGCCGGGAAGGCGCCGCCCCGTGCGGCCCCGGGTTCCGGCCGGGCAGGCGAGGCCCGGAAGGCCGAACCGGCGAGAAGTCCGTCCACCCCAGGAGGCGTGCACCGTGACCGACCACAGCACCGACGGCCGTTCCGCCGTCGTCCGCCGGGCCGAGGACGCCCCGGACGGCCCACGGCTGGTCGTGCGTGGCGCGCGCGAGCACAACCTGCAGGGCGTCGATCTCGACCTCCCGCGCGACGCGATGATCGTGTTCACCGGCCTGTCCGGCTCCGGCAAGTCCAGCCTCGCGTTCGACACGATCTTCGCCGAGGGGCAGCGCCGCTACGTCGAGTCGCTCTCGGCGTATGCGCGCCAGTTCCTCGGCCAGATGGACAAGCCCGACGTCGACTTCATCGAGGGTCTCTCGCCCGCGGTCTCGATCGACCAGAAGTCGACCAACCGGAACCCGCGCTCCACCGTCGGCACGATCACCGAGGTCTACGACTACCTGCGCCTGCTCTACGCCCGCGCCGGCATCCCGCACTGCCCGACCTGCGGGCACGTGATCGAGAAGCAGACGCCGCAGCAGATCGTCGACCAGGTGCTCGAGATGGAGGAGGGCAGCCGGTTCCAGGTGCTGGCCCCGGTCGTGCGCACCCGCAAGGGCGAGTTCGTGGACCTGTTCTCCTCGCTGCAGAGCCAGGGCTACTCGCGCGTGCTGGTCGACGGCACCGTGCACCCGCTCTCCGAGCCGCCGAAGCTCAAGAAGCAGGAGAAGCACGACATCGCCGTCGTCGTCGACCGGCTCTCGGTCAAGGCGAGCGCCAAGCAGCGCCTGACCGACTCGGTGGAGACGGCGCTGCGCCTCGCCGACGGCCTGGTCGTCCTCGACTTCGTGGACCTCGACGAGAACGACCCGCAGCGCGAGCGCCGGTTCTCCGAGCGGATGGCCTGCCCGAACGGGCACCCGCTGAGCCTCGACGACCTCGAGCCCCGCACGTTCTCGTTCAACTCGCCCTACGGCGCCTGCGTCGAGTGCAGCGGTATCGGGATCAAGAAGGAGGTCGACCCGGAGCTGGTCGTCCCCGACCCGGACCAGACGCTCGAGGGCGGCGCCATCGCGCCGTGGGCCGGCGGGCACAACGCCGAGTACTTCGGCCGGCTGCTGTCCGGGCTGTCGAAGGCGATCGGCTTCCGGATGGACACGCCCTGGCACAAGCTCGGGGCGGCCGCCCAGAAGGCCGTCCTGCACGGCAGCGACGACCAGGTGCACGTGCGCTACCGCAACCGCTACGGCCGCGAGCGCTCGTACTACGCCAACTTCGAGGGCGTCATCCCGTTCCTGGACCGGCGCCTGGACCAGACCGAGTCGGAGTCGCAGCGCGAGCGCTACGAGGGCTACATGCGCGATGTCCCGTGCCCGGCCTGCGGGGGAGCGCGGCTCAAGCCCGAGGTCCTCTCGGTCACCCTCGACGAGCGCTCGATCGCCGAGGTGTCGGCGATGTCGGTGGCGCACTGCGCCGAGTTCCTCAACGGCATGGTGCTCGACGAGCGCGGCGCGATGATCGCCGGGCGGGTGCTCAAGGAGATCCAGGCCCGCCTGGGGTTCCTGCTCGACGTCGGCCTGGAGTACCTGTCGTTGGACCGGGCCGCGGGCACGCTCTCCGGCGGCGAGGCGCAGCGGATCCGGCTGGCCACCCAGATCGGGTCCGGCCTGGTCGGGGTGCTCTACGTCCTCGACGAGCCGTCGATCGGGCTGCACCAGCGCGACAACCGGCGGCTGATCGAGACCCTGACCCGGCTGCGCGACCTCGGCAACACGCTGATCGTCGTCGAGCACGACGAGGACACGATCCGGTCCTCGGACTGGGCCGTCGACATCGGCCCGGGCGCCGGCGAGCACGGCGGCCACATCGTGCACAGCGGCACCGTCGAGGGGCTGGAGTCGCACGACACGTCGCTGACCGGTGCCTACCTGTCCGGCCGCCGCTCGATCCCGGTGCCGGAGACCCGCCGCACGCTCGACGCCAAACGCAAGCTCACCGTCGTCGGTGCCCGCGAGCACAACCTGCACGGCATCGACGTCGACATCCCGCTCGGCGGTCTCGTCTCGGTCACCGGGGTGTCCGGCTCCGGCAAGTCGACGCTGGTCAACGACATCCTGGCCACGGTGCTGGCGAACAAGCTCAACGGCGCCCGCCAGGTCCCGGGCAGGCACACCCGGATCAACGGGGTGGACCAGCTGGACAAGCTGGTCCGGGTGGACCAGTCGCCGATCGGGCGGACCCCGCGGTCGAACCCGGCGACCTACACCGGCGTGTGGGACAAGGTCCGCAACCTGTTCGCCTCCACCACCGAGGCCAAGGTGCGCGGCTACCAGGCGGGCCGGTTCTCGTTCAACGTCAAGGGCGGCCGCTGCGAGGCGTGCTCCGGCGACGGCACGATCAAGATCGAGATGAACTTCCTGCCGGACGTCTACGTGCCCTGCGAGGTGTGCAAGGGGGCCCGGTACAACCGGGAGACCCTGGAGGTGCACTACAAGGGCAAGACCGTGGCCGACGTGCTGGACATGCCGATCGAGGAGGCCGCGGAGTTCTTCGCACCGATCACCTCGATCAGCCGGTACCTGACCACGCTGGTCGACGTCGGCCTGGGCTACGTCCGGCTCGGCCAGCCCGCCCCGACGCTGTCCGGTGGCGAGGCGCAGCGTGTGAAGCTGGCCAGCGAGCTGCAGAAGCGCACCAACGGCCGGACCGTCTACATCCTCGACGAGCCGACCACCGGCCTGCACTTCGAGGACATCCGCAAGCTGCTCGGCGTGATCCAGGGCCTGGTCGAGAAGGGCAACTCGGTGATCGTCATCGAGCACAACCTGGACGTCATCAAGACCTCGGACTGGGTGATCGACATGGGCCCGGAGGGCGGCGAGGGCGGCGGCACCGTGGTCGCGCAGGGCACACCGGAGCAGGTCGCCGCGGACGAGGCCAGCCACACCGGCCGGTTCCTGCGCCCGCTGGTCACGCCGGAGGAGAAGCCGGTGGCGCGGCCCACCCGTCGTCGCAAGGTCGCCGCGGCCGGCTGAGAAGGGGGCCGACGCGGCGCCGACGGCACCTGTTAGGCTACGGAATGCGACCACCCTGGTGCGCGTTGAAACGTGTGTCAGGGCGTCAAGAGGAGCCCCGCTCCCACCCGCTCGCCTGAGGCGTTCGGG
Organism: Pseudonocardia sp. KRD291; assembly: GCF_019263595.1. GTDB lineage: Bacteria > Actinomycetota > Actinomycetes > Mycobacteriales > Pseudonocardiaceae > Pseudonocardia. The sequence goes on from NZ_JADQDD010000155.1 coordinate 8,366, forward strand.
TTCTGGTCCGGCCGGTTCGGCATCATGCCGTTCTTCGGTGGGTCCACGGGTCTCTCTCTTGTCGTCGCCGACACATTCAGCGACACCGAGGAGACCCCATCACCACAGAGACACGTATCAACGACCGCATCCGCGTTCCGGAGGTCCGACTCGTCGGCCCGAACGGGGAGCAGGTCGGCATCGTGCGTATCGAGGACGCCCTACGGCTGGCACAGGAGTCCGAGCTCGACCTGGTCGAGGTCGCGGCTCAGGCCCGCCCGCCGGTCTGCAAGCTCATGGACTACGGCAAGTTCAAGTACGAGAGCGCGCAGAAGGCCCGCGAGTCCCGGCGTAACCAGCAGCTCACGGTGATCAAGGAGCAGAAGCTCCGGCCGAAGATCGACACGCACGACTACGAGACGAAGCGCGGGCACGTCATCCGCTTCCTCGAAGGCGGCAACAAGGTCAAGGTCACCATCATGTTCCGTGGTCGCGAGCAGTCGCGCCCGGAGCTGGGATACCGGCTGCTGCAGCGCCTCGCCGAGGACATCGGTGACCTCGCCGTCGTCGAGGCCTCCCCGAAGCAGGACGGTCGCAACATGACGATGGTGCTCGCGCCGACGAAGAAGCCCGGCAAGAAGCCGTCGTCCTCGAACGCCTCCGAGGCGTCGGCCGAAGAGCCCGCCGAGGCCGAGGCCTGAGAACCTCCGGCCCCGCCACGCGGCGGGGCCGGGACGCAGTACACCCGACGTCCGCCCCGAGCGACGTCACGGCGAACGGATCAACCATGCCCAAGAACAAGACGCACAAGGGGACCGCGAAGCGGATCCGCACCACCGGCAGCGGCAAGCTCATGCGCCAGCAGACGGGCCTGCGGCACCGGATGGAGGTCAAGTCGAGCAAGGAGACCCGGGACCTGTCCGGCATCGTCCCGGTCGCCAAGGCCGACGTGAAGCGCGTCAAGAAGCTGCTCGGCCGCTAGCCCATCCGCTGAACCCCCGCCACCGGTGATCCCCTCCACCGGACGGCACCCCCGAGAGACAGGACAGACCCATGGCACGCGTGAAGCGCGCGACGAACGCCCAGAAGAAGCGTCGCACCACGCTGGAGTCGGCCGCCGGCTACCGCGGACAGCGTTCGCGGCTCTACCGCAAGGCCAAGGAGCAGATGCTCCACTCCATGAACTACGCCTACCGGGACCGTCGCGCGCGCAAGGGCGACTTCCGGCAGCTGTGGATCACCCGGATCAACGCCGCGGCCCGCGCGAACGACATGACCTACAACCGCTTCATCCAGGGCCTCAAGGCCGCGGGTGTCGAGGTCGACCGCAAGAACCTCTCCGAGATCGCGATCAGCGATCCGGCCGCGTTCACCGCACTGGTCAAGGTGGCCAAGGAGAACCTGCCCGAGCCGGGCACCCAGCAGGAGGCGGCGGCCTGAGCAGGCCCCGCACCCCGGGTTCCGTAACAGCAGGTTCCGTGGCAGCGCCCGGCACCGAGCGCACCCCGCGCGTCGTCGCAGCACGCAAGTTGCTGCGCCGCACGGGGCGCGACCGGGCCGGGCGTTTCCTCGTGGAGGGCGCGCAGGCCGTCCGCGAGGCGCTGGACTGGGACGGGCGGGTGCACGAGCTGTTCGTCACCGGGGACGCGTCCCTGCGGAACCCGGACCTGCTCGAGCGCGCGGCGGCGCGTGGCGTCCCGGTCGTCCCGGTCACCGACGCGGCGGCGGCCGGGCTCTGCGACACCGTCACCCCGCAGGGGCTGGTCGCCGTGTGCGACCTGCTCGACGTGCCGGTGGCCCGCGCCCTCGGGGCCGGTGCCGACGGTGCCGGGCCGACGTTCGTCACGGTCTGCGCCGGCATCTCCGACCCGGGCAACGTGGGCACCGTGACCCGCGTCGCCGACGCGGCCGGCTGTGACGCCGTGCTGCTGGCCGGGGACACCGTGGACCCGCACAACGGCAAGGCCGTCCGCGCCTCGACCGGCAGCGTGTTCCACCTGCCGCTCGCCCGCGACCGGGATGCCCCCGCGGTGCTGCAGGCCTGCCGCGACACCGGGCTGGTCACGCTCGTCGCGGACGGGCGGGGCGAGGTCGACCTGCACGACCCGGCGGCCGCGTCGCTGCTCGGCGGTCCGGTCGCCTGGGTCCTGGGCAGCGAGGCGCACGGCGCCGGCAGCGAGGTGCTGGCCGCCGCCGAGCACCGGGTGCGGGTGCCGATCCACGGCCGCGCGGAGAGCCTGAACCTGGCCACCGCCGCCGCGATCTGCCTCTACGCCTCGGTCGCCGCGCGCGCCGCCGCCGGTGCGCCGACCGCTCCGTGAGCGCGCCCGGAGCACGGTCCGGCGCCACCCGACCTGCGGGGAAACCGCTGGCCCGCGCCCTCTAGGATCGATGCCACCATGAGTGAGGACCCCGTGAGCGAGACCGTCGTGAACCCGCTGGACCCGGACGCGTTGAAGGCCGCCGTCGAAGCGGCGCGCGCCGCGTTCGAGGGTGCCACCGACCTGGACGCGCTCGCCGCGGTCAAGCCCGCCCACCTGGGCGACCGGGGCCCGATCCCGCTGGCCCGCCGCGAGCTCGGCTCGCTGCCCGGTCCGGAGCGCGCGGACGCCGGCAAGCGGGTCAACGCCGCACGGCAGGAGGCGCAGGCCGCGTTCGACGAGCGCCGCGCGGTCTTGGTCGCCGAGCGCGACGCACGGGTGCTGGCCGAGGAGTCCGTGGACGTCACCCTGCCCTGGGACCGGCACCCGCGCGGTGCCCGGCACCCGATCACGCAGATCTCCGAGCGGATCGCCGACATCTTCGTCGGGATGGGCTGGGAGGTCGCGGAGGGCCCCGAGGTCGAGGCGTCCTGGCTGAACTTCGACGCGCTGAACTTCGGCAAGGACCACCCGGCGCGGACGATGCAGGACACGTTCTACCTCGCCGACGAGGGTGCCGCGGGCGGACAGGACTCCGGCACCGTCCTGCGCACGCACACCTCCCCGGTGCAGGTCCGGTCGCTGCTCGAGCGCGAGCTGCCGGTCTACGTCGTCTGTCCGGGTCGCACGTTCCGCACCGACGAGCTCGACGCCACCCACACCCCGGTGTTCCACCAGGTCGAGGGACTGGCAGTGGACACCGGGCTGACGATGGCGCACCTGAAGGGCACGCTCGACGCGTTCGCGAGGGCCATGTTCGGCCCGGACGCGCGGACCCGGATGCGGCCGTCGTACTTCCCGTTCACCGAGCCGTCGGCCGAGGTCGACCTGTGGTTCCCGCAGCGCAAGGGCGGGGCCGGCTGGGTCGAGTGGGGCGGTTCCGGGATGGTCAACCCGAACGTGCTGCGCGCCTGCGGGATCGACCCCGAGGTGCACACCGGGTTCGCGTTCGGCATGGGGATCGAGCGGACGTTGATGTTCCGCAACGGCATCCCGGACATGCGGGACATGGTCGAGGGCGACGTGCGGTTCTCCACCGCCTTCGGTGTCTGAGCTTTCCTGATCTGATCTTCGGCAAGGAGTTTTCGACGTGCGTGTGACCGTGTCCTGGCTCTCCGAGCACCTCGACGCCGCGGCCCTGCCCGCGTCCGTCGACGAGGTCGGTGACGCGTTCGTCCGGGTCGGGCTCGAGGTCGAGGAGATCCACCCCGCCCCCGACGTCACCGGCCCGCTGACCGTCGGCCGGGTCGACGAGATCACCGAGCTCACCGAGTTCAAGAAGCCGATCCGGTTCTGCCGGGTCGGGTTCGAGGGCGACCGTTCGCGCGAGGTCGTCTGCGGCGCCCGGAACTTCTCGGTCGGCGACCTCGTGGTCGTCTCCGAGCCGGGCGCGGTCCTGCCCGGCGGGTTCGCGATCGCGTCTCGGCAGACCTACGGCCACACCTCCGACGGCATGATCGCCTCGGCCAAGGAGCTCGGCCTGGGCGCCGACCACTCCGGCATCCTCGTGCTGCCCCCCGGCACCGCCGAGCCCGGCGACGACGCGCTGGGACTGCTCGGCCTCGACGAGGCCGTCGTCGAGCTGGCCGTCACCCCGGACCGCGGCTACTGCTTCGCCGTCCGCGGCCTGGCCCGCGAGCTGGCCGTGTCCACCGACGCCGACTACACCGACCCGGTCACCCGGGTCGTGGTGCCGCCGACCTCCGGTGACGCCTGGCCGGTCCGGATCGACGACACCGAGCGGTGCCCGCGGTTCGTCGTCCGGCGGGTCGACGGCGTCGACCCGGCCGCGCCGTCGCCGTGGTGGATGCAGCGCCGCCTGCTCACGGCCGGGATGCGGCCGATCTCGCTGATCGTCGACGTGACGAACTACGTGATGCTCGACCTCGGCCAGCCCCTGCACGCCTACGACGCCTCGCGCGTCACCGGCACCATCGGCGTCCGCCGGGCGAACGCGGGGGAGACCCTGCGGACCCTCGACGACGCCACCCGCAAGCTCGACGCCGACGACCTGCTGATCACCGACGACTCCGGCCCGATCGGCCTGGCCGGGGTGATGGGCGGGGCGAGCACCGAGATCCCCGCGCTCGCCGATCTCGCGGCCGTGAGGAGCGCAGGCGGAACGAGCGTCGGCGCAGGCGCGCGGGTGGACGTCCTGCTCGAGGCGGCGCACTTCGACCCGGCCGGGATCGCCCGCTCCGCGCGCCGGCACAAGCTGCCCAGCGAGGCGTCGCGGCGGTTCGAACGGATCGTGGACCCGGCCCTGCCGCCGGTCGCGGCCGAGCGCGCCGCGGCGCTGCTCGTCGAGCTCGGCGGCGGGACGCTCGCCGACCGGCGCACCGACGAGGGCGGCGTCCCGGCCGTGGACGCGGTGCGGATGCCGCTGTCGCTTCCCGACCGCACGGCCGGTGTGGCCTACCCGCGCGGCGCGACCGCGCGCCGGCTGGGCCAGGTCGGTTGCCGGGTCGAGCTCGACACCGGCGCCGACGGCCAGGGGCAGGTCGTCGCGACGCCGCCGACCTGGCGTCCGGACCTGCGCCAGCCCGCCGACCTGGTCGAGGAGGTACTGCGGCTCGAGGGCTACGACACGATCCCCTCGACGCTGCCGGCCGCCCCGCCCGGGCGCGGCCTGACCGGGACGCAGCTGCGCCGCCGCGCCGTCTCCCGCGCGCTGGCCGAGGCCGGGCACGTCGAGGTGCTGCCGTTCCCGTTCGTCGCCGAGTCGGCCTGGGACGCGTTCGGGCTGCCCGCCGACGACGTCCGGCGCCGGACCGTGGCGGTGAGCAACCCGCTCGACGCCGAGCGCGCACGGCTCACCACGACGCTGCTGCCCGGGCTGCTGGACATGCTGGTGCGCAACCGGTCCCGCGGCACCGAGGACCTGGCCCTCTACACCGTCGGTCAGGTCGTGCTGCCGCACGCCGACCCGACCCCGATGCCGGACCCGCCGGTGTCGCGGCGCCCCTCGGACGCCGAGTACGCCGCGATCCGTGGCGCGCTCCCGGCCCAGCCCACGCACGTCGCCGTCGTGCTGGCCGGGGACCGCGACCCGCGCGGCTGGTGGGGCCGTGGCCGTGCCGCCGCCTGGTCGGACGCGGTCGAGTCGGCCCGCCTGGTGGGCGCCGCGTCCGGTGTCGAGCTGCGGGTGACCAAGGCCGAGCACCTGCCGTGGCACCCGGGGCGCTGCGCGGCGCTGCGGGTCGGGGACTGGATCGTCGGCTACGCCGGGGAGCTGCACCCGAAGGTCGTCGAGGCGCTGGGGCTGCCCGCGCGGACCGCGGCGATGGAGCTCGACCTCGACGCGATCCCGCTCACCGAGAACCTGCCGGTGCCGACCGTGTCCGGGTTCCCGCCGGTCGCGGTGGACGTGGCCCTGGTGACCGCGGACGACGTGCCGTCCGCCGAGGTGGCCGAGGCACTGACCGACGGGGGCGGGGAGCTGCTCGAGGCGGTCCGGCTCTTCGACGTCTACACCGGTGAGCAGGTCGGCGAGGGCAGGCACTCGCTGGCGTTCAGGCTCCGGATGCGCGCGCCCGACCGGACGCTGACCAACGAGGAGGCGAACGCGGCGCGTGACGCCGCCGTCGCCGAGGCCACCCGCCGGCACGGGGTCGCGCTGCGCTGACCGCTCCCCATGGTCAACGGGACACCGGTGCTGCCGTTCCATGATCGAACAGCTGTGACGTCCCGTTGACCATGGTCGGGGTCAGCGGTCGGGGTCAGCGGTCGGGCAACGACGCGACGGCCGCCCGCCCGGCGACGCGCCACGCCTCGTCGGTGGGGGTGCGCCCGGCCACGGCGACCGTGACGAGCAGGGTCGCCGTGGCGATCTGCAGGGTCGGGCCGCCGACGGTCTCGACGAGCACGGCGCCCTCGCCGACACCGGTCAGCGGCCGGGACCCGGAGGCGGTGCGCAGGAACGCGCCCGGCGTACCCGAGTTGACCCGGTAGACGTTGACCGACGCCGTCGGCGCCGGCGAGCCGGACGTCGCCACGGCGAAACAGCTGCGCGTGCCGGCCCCGCCGGGGCGGGTGACCGCGTGGTTGGCCGGCGCCGGCACCGTGGTGCCCAGCAGCGCGCCGAAGTTCTTCGCGTCCAGGAGGCACTCGTCGGCGACGACGTCCGAGGTCAGCGGCCCGGCGACGCCCGATGCCGTTCCTGCGGCGCCCGGGGCGGCGGTCCCCGGCCGGCC
>NZ_JADQDD010000156.1 GCF_019263595.1 Pseudonocardia sp. KRD291
GCCGCGACACCGGCGCCCGCCGCCGCCTCACGTACTGGCGGATGGTGCCGTTCGCCCGGATGCTCGAACGCGCCGGTCGCGGCCACCGCCGTGACGGTGCTCCTGCCGGCGGGACCGGCGTGGCCGTCTACCTGCTGCGCTACCGCTACCGGGGCTGGAACGGCACGGCGATGGACGCCTTCCGGGACGCGTCCTGGGCGGTCGGCGAGGTCACCCGCCGCCACCCCGGCCGCCCGGTCGCCCTGCTGGGCCACTCGATGGGCGGTCGCGCCGTGCTGCGCGCGGCGGGCGAAGGCAGTGTCTTTCCCACCCCGCCGGCTTCGCCGGCTGCCGTCCCCCGTGTCGTCGCCGTCTGCGCGCTGGCGCCGTGGCTCGAGGGCGACCCGGTGGAGCAGCTGGCCGGGCGCAGCGTGCTGATCGCGCACGGGGACCGGGAGCGGATGACCGACCCGGCCGCGTCGTTCGACTACGCCGTCCGCGCCCGACGGGTGACCGACCGGGTCGCCCGCTTCGACGTGCACGGCGACGGCCACGCGATGCTGCGCCGGCCCACCGACTGGTCGTCGCTGGTGCGGCGGTTCGTCCTCGGTGAGCTCGGTGTCGAACCCCTGGACCGTTGTATTACGAAAGCCATGCAGGAGCCCGCCCCGGGTGGGCTCCGCACGGCACTACCAGCACTGACAGGAGCAACCCGATGAGCCAGGCCGCAGCGACGAGCCGCCCGAGTGTCGCGGTGGTGGGCAGCGGTGTGGCCGGCCTGACCGCCGCGCACCTGCTCAGCCGCGCCTACGACGTCACCGTGTTCGAGGCCGACGACCGGATCGGCGGCCACGCCCACACCCACGAGCTGAGGACCTCCGACGGCGGCCTGACCAACGTCGACACCGGGTTCATCGTGCACAACGACCGGACCTACCCGAACCTGCTGCGCCTGTTCGGCGAGCTCGGCGTGCCGACGCAGGACTCGGACATGTCGATGAGCGTGCGCTGCGACGGCTGTGGCCTGGAGTACGCCGGGGCGCAGAAGATCGGCGGCCTGTTCCCGCAGGCCTCGAACGTGACCCGGCCCGCCTACCTCAAGATGCTCGGCGAGGTCGTCCGCTTCCACCGGCACGCGCGCCGGCTCCTGGACGGTGGCGACGACGCGGGCGACGTCACCCTCGGCGCCTTCCTCACGATCGGCGGCTACTCGCGCTACTTCGTCGAGCACTTCATGATCCCGGTCGTGTCGTGCGTCTGGTCGGCGGGCGCGGCGGTCTCGCTGAGCTACCCGGCCCGCTACCTGTTCACTTTCCTCGACCACCACGGGATGCTCGGCATCGGCGGCTCGCCGCAGTGGCGGACCGTCACCGGCGGCTCCCAGGCCTACGTGTCGCGGCTGGTCAAGGGGCTCGGCGCGGTCCGCACCGCGACCCCGGTCCGGTCGGTGCTGCGCACCCCGGCCGGCGTCGAGGTCCGCGACGACGCGGACGCGGTGCACGGGTTCGACCGGGTCGTCGTGGCCACCCACCCGGACCAGGCGTTGGCACTGCTCGCCGACGCCACCGACGACGAGCGCGAGGTCCTCGGCGCGTTCGAGTACTCGCCGAACGAGGTCTGGCTGCACCACGACACGTCGCTGCTGCCGCGCTCCAAGGGCGCCCGCGCGTCGTGGAACTACCTCAAGCCCTCGTGCCGCGACTCGGCAGAGACCCCGGTCCTGGTCAGCTACGACATGAACCGGCTGCAGCGCCTCACCGACCCCGACGACTGGGTGGTCACCCTCAACGGCACCGGCCGCGTCGACCCGGACGCGGTCGTGGCGAAGATGGACTACGAGCACCCGATCTACACCCCGGAGTCGGTCGCCGCGCAGCGCCGCCTGCCCGCGCTGAACACCGGGGTGACCGCGTTCGCCGGGGCGTATCACGGCTGGGGCTTCCACGAGGACGGCTGCGTCTCCGGCGTCCGCGCCGCCCAGGCGTTGTCCGAGCAGCCGCTGGGCCCGGGATGGTCCCGATGAGCGCTCCGGAGCGCACCCGGGCCGAGCAGACCACCCTCGCCCCGGCGATCTACGACTCGGTGGTGCGCCACGTCCGGCGCCAGGGCCGGGACTACCGGTTCAGCCACCCGATCTACCTGTGGCTGGTCGACCTGGACGAGATGCCGCACCTGCCGGTCTGGCTGCGCCCGTTCGCCGGGTTCCGCGCGACCGACCACCTCGGCGACCCGGACCGCTCGATCCGCGACAACGTCGACGCCTACCTGGGGTTGCACGGGATCGACCTGCGCGGCGGACAGGTCCTGATGCTCGCCCACGCCCGGGTGCTCGGGTATGTGTTCAACCCGATCTCGGTGTTCTGGTGCCACGATCGCGACGGCGGGCTCGCCTGCGTGATCGCCGAGGTGCACAACACCTACGGGGAGCGGCACTGCTACCTGCTCCACCCCGACCCGGACGGGCGGGCGAGCACCGAGAAGGACTTCTACGTCTCGCCGTTCATGACCGTCGACGGGCAGTACTCGATGCTGCTGCGCGAGCCGACCGACCGTCTCGCCGTGTCGATCACCCTGCGCCAGAACGACACGATCGCGCTCACCGCCACCCTGGCCGGGTGCCGCAGGCCGGCGATCACGCGGGAGGTGCTGCGCACGGTACTGCGCCGCCCGCTGGTCACCCAGCGCACCTCGGCCCTGATCCGCCGCCACGGCATCGCGCTGTGGCTGCGCCGGCTCCCCGTCGTCCCACGTCCCACCCACCGCCCGCAGAAGGGGGTCACGCGATGACCACACACCACGATCTCCGCCAGGCCACCGCGACCCCGCGGGCACGCAACGGGGCGGCCCGCCCGTCCACACACGCCGTGCCGCGACCGAACGAGGGCGTCTGGCCCGGCCTGGCCACCCCGCCGGTGGCCCCGGCCAAGGCCCGCATCGCCGAGGGGCTGTTCCGCCGCGCGGTGCGCACGCTGCCGGTGCGGGTGGTGTTCCCCGGCGGGGAGCGGATCGGAGCCGGCGGCCCGGACTCCCCGGTCATGCGGATCGAGCGCCCGGCGTCGTTCTTCGCCCGGATGGGCGTCGACTCCAAGATCGGCTTCGGCGAGAGCTACATGGTCGGCGACTGGACCACGACCGACCTGCCCGGCCTGCTCACCCCGTTCGCGGCGAAGCTCTCGACCCTGATCCCGCCGGTGCTGCAGCGGATGGCACGGCGCTACGTCGAGGCCCGCCAGCCGCGCGAGGAGGTCAACTCGCTGGAGGGGTCGCGGGAGAACATCCACCGCCACTACGACCTGTCCAACGACCTGTTCGCATTGTTCCTCGACGAGACGATGTCCTACAGCGCGGCCTGGTTCGCACAGGGCAGCGACGACCTCGCCGACGCCCAGCGCCGCAAGATCGACGGCATCCTGGACATGGCGGGCGTGCGCGACGGCATGCACGTCCTCGAGATCGGCACCGGCTGGGGCGGCCTGGCCACCCGCGCCGCGCAGCGCGGGGCCCGGGTCACCACGCTGACCATCTCGGCCGAGCAGAAGGCCCTGGCCGAGCAGCGCCTGGAGCGCGAGGGCGTCGCCGACCGCGTGCAGGTCCTGCTACGCGACTACCGCGAGGCCCAGGGCAGCTACGACGCCGTGGTCAGCGTCGAGATGGTCGAGGCCGTCGGCGAGGCGTACTGGCCGACCTACTTCGGCGCGCTGGACCGGCTGCTCGCCCCCGGCGGCAAGGTCGGCCTGCAGGCGATCACCATGCCGCACGACCGGCTGGCGGTGTCCAAGAACGACTACACCTGGATCCACAAGTACGTCTTCCCCGGCGGGCTGATCCCGTCGGTGACCTCCATCGAGCACAACCTGGCCCAGGACACGTCGCTGCACATCGCCGAGCGCCGCAGCCTGGGGTACGACTACGCCCGCACGCTCGGGCACTGGCGCGAGACGTTCCTGTCCCGCTGGTCCGAGGTCGCCGACATGGGCTTCGACGAGACGTTCCGCCGGATGTGGGAGTTCTACCTCGGCTACTGCGAGGCCGGCTTCCGGGTCGGCTACCTCGACGTCTTCCAGCTCTCGCTGCAGCGCCGCCCGTCCTTCTGATCCCCGTGCCCACGCGTAAGGAGCCCACCGTGTCCAAGCCGACCGTCGCCGCGCAGCTGGCGAACCTGATCGAGGGTGTCCTCGGCTCGCCGCCGCCGGTGCGGCTGCGGGCCTGGGACGCCAGTGAGGCCGGCGCCGTCCACGACCCGACCGCCCCGGTGGTCATCGTGCGCCGCCGCCGTGCCCTGCGACGGCTGCTGTGGAGCCCGGGCGAGCTGGGCCTGGCCCGGGCGTTCGTGTCCGGGGACCTGGACTTCGAGGGCGACATCGCCGACGGGCTGTCCCGCTTCTGGAAGCTGGCCCGCTCCGGCACCGGCTCCCCGTCGATGAGCAGGGCGCAGAAGATCGATGCGCTGCGCACCGCGCTGCGGCTGCGCGCGATCGGCCCGAAGCCGAAGCCCCCGGCGTCGGAGGCGGTGCTCTCGGGCGGGCTGCACTCGCGTCGCCGCGACCGGGCCGCGATCAGCCACCACTACGACCTGTCGAACGAGTTCTACGGCTTCCTGCTGGACCCGCAGATGGCCTACTCCTGCGGGTACTGGACCCAGGACGCCGGCCCCGACTACGGCCTGCAGGACGCCCAGCGCGACAAGCTGGACCTGATCTGCCGCAAGCTCGGTCTCAAGCCGGGGATGCGCCTGCTCGACGTCGGCTGCGGCTGGGCGTCGCTGCTGGTGCACGCGGCGCAGCACTACGGCGTGCACGCGGTCGGGGTGACGCTCTCGGCGCAGCAGCGCGACCACGGCATCGAGCGCGTGCGGAAGGCCGGCCTGTCCGACCGGGTGGAGATCCGGCTGCAGGACTACCGGGCCATCCCCGAGCAACACAGTCCGGACCAGGCCTTCGACGCGATCTCCTCGATCGAGATGGGCGAGCACGTCGGGCAGGACAACTACCCCGTCTACGCCGCGCAGCTGCACAAGCTGCTGCGCCCGCACGGACGGCTGCTGATCCAGCAGATGTCGCGCGGCGCGGTGGGCGAGAACAACGCCCCCGGCGGCGGCGCGTTCATGGAGTCCTACGTCGCCCCGGACATGTACATGCGCCCGGTCGGCGAGACGATCGGGTTCCTGGAGCGCGCCGGCAACGAGGTCGTCGACGTGCACAGCCTGCGCGAGCACTACGTGTGGACCGTCCGGCCGTGGCTGGACACGCTGCAGGACAACCGTTCCGAGGCGGTCCGGCTGATCGGTGAGGAGCAGTTCCGGATCTGGCTGCTCTACCTGGCCGGCGCGGCCCTGGCGTTCGAGGAGAACAGGATGGGCGTGCACCAGATCCTGATGGTGCGCCCGGACGCGCAGGGACGCTCCGGGCTGCCGCGCAGCCGGGCCGCCACGCTCGGGGCCGACCCGGCGCTGGACCGCCTGGCCGCCGACGTCACACCCGCCGAGGCCGACCCGGCGCGCGAGCCGGAGTCCGCTCCGACACGATGACGGCATGAGTAGCCAGTTCCCCTGGTCGGCGTTGCTGACCAACCTCTGGGTCAGCGCCCTGGCCGTGCTCGTGCTGATGGCCGTCGCCCTGCTCGTCGCGGTGAAGGTGCGCGGCGGGCGGCACGACGGGATCGACGTCGTGTGGGGTGTCGGTTTCGCGCTGATCGCCGTGGTCACCCTCGTCACCGCGACCGGCGAGGGCGACGCATGGCGGCAGTGGCTGGTCACGGTCCTCACCGCGGTGTGGGGATTGCGCCTGGCCTGGCACATCGGCCGGCGCAACCACGGCAAGCCCGAGGACCCGCGCTACGTCGAGATGCTGGGCCGGGCTCCCGGGAACCCGACCTGGTACGCGTTCCGCAAGATCTACCTCACGCAGGGCGTCGTGATGTGGGTCGTGTCGCTGCCGGTGCAGCTCGCACAGTACGGCTACTCCACGACCTTCTGGGGCGTCCTGACGGCGGTGCTGGGCGCCCTCGTGTGGGGCGTCGGGTTCGTCTTCGAGGCCGTCGGCGACGCCCAACTGGCCCGCTTCACCGCGGACCCGGCGAACAAGGGCCAGGTCATGGACTCCGGTCTGTGGCGCTACACACGCCACCCCAACTACTTCGGCGACGCCGCCGTCTGGTGGGGCCTCGGGCTGATCGCGCTGCACCACGCCGCCGGGATCATCGGCCTGATCGGCGTCGCGCTGATCACGGTCAACCTGGTCAAGGGCACCGGCGCGAAGCTTCTCGAGCGCAGCATCGGCAAGCGCAGGCCCGGCTACGCCGAGTACGTACGCCGCACCAGCGGCTTCTTCCCGCTGCCCCCGAAGAAACCGGCCGACGCGAGCTGACGCCGGATCGAACCGATCGCCGCCCCCGGCGCGAACGTCGTGACGGGCATCCACGATCATGGCGGCCCGTCGACCGGCGCGGCGCCCACACCCAGGAGGAACACCCATGGCCATCGGTGACGAGGTCGTCGACTTCGAACTGCAGGACGAGACCGGCACCCCGCGAAAGCTCTCGGAGATGCTGGCGAGCGGCCCGGTGGTGTTGTTCTTCTACCCGATCGCCTCGTCCGGCGGTTGCACCCAGGAGGCCTGCCACTTCCGCGACCTGGCCGGCGAGTTCGCCGCGCTCGGCGCCCAGCCGGTCGGCATCTCCAGCGACGACGTGACCAAGCAGTCGATGTTCGCCACGTCGAACCAGCTCGGCTTCCCGCTGCTCTCCGACACCGGGCACAAGGTCGCGAAGTCCCTCGGTGCCTGGCGCGCCTGGCTGCCGGGCGGCCTGCACACCCGTCGCAAGACGTTCGTGATCGGCCGGGACCGGAAGATCATCGCCGACATCGGCAGCGAGTCGAAGTTCGACATGCACGCCGACGACGCCCTCGAGGCCCTGCGCAAGCACCAGGCCGCCGCCTGACGTCCCTCTGATGTCTCAGCCCAGCGACGCGGCCAGGCCGAGCCAGGACCACAACCCGAGGACGAGCCGGCAGCGGTCCGGACCGGTCGCCCCCTCCAGGGCGGGTAGGGCCTCGACGACCCCGTCGGAGACGTAGGGGTACACCTGCGACGCGGGGAGGTCGAGGATCACCTCGCCGCGGCAGGGCCGGCCACCGTCGAGGCCCGCGGATCCCCGGAACCGGCCGGACACGAACGCGGCCACGTCCTCGCCCCCGGGCAGCTCCCGCGGGCGGAACCGCGGCCCGTTCGGGGTGCGTGGGGTGATCCGGTCGGCGCGGAACGTGCGCCAGTCCCCGCGGTCGAGGTCCCAGGCCACGAGATACCAGCGCCCGCCCCAGGTGACGAGATGGTGCGGCTCCACCCGGCGCGGTGGGCGGTCTCCGCGCCCGTCGCCCCCGCGCCCGTCGTCCCCCCGCCCGTCGACACCGGGTGCGGCGTAGTCGAACCGCAGCACCTCACGAGCGCGCACGGCACCGCTGAGCGTCACCAGCACCTCCGTGCCGACCTGCGGCTCCGGCCGGGTCCCGGCCCGTGCGACGGCGGTGACCTGCAGCGCGTCGATGCGTTGGCGCAGCCGGGCCGGCATGACCTGGCGGACGGTGGTCAGCGCGCGGGCCGCGGCCTCGGCGATGCCGGCTCCGGTCGCGGTGGCCGTCTGCAGCGCCACCGCGAGGGCCACGGCCTGCTCGTCGTCGAACAGCAGCGGCGGCAGCTCGGTCCCGGCCTCGAGCCGGTAGCCCCCGTCCGGGCCCTTGGTGCCCGCGATGGGGTAGCCGAGCTCGCGCAGGCGGTCGACGTCGCGGCGCACGGTGCGCGGGCTGACCTCCAGACGCTCGGCGAGCAGCTGCCCGGGCCAGTCCCGGCGAGCCTGGAGCAACGAGAGCAGCGAGAGCAGCCGCGCCGAGGTCTCGAACATGACCCCCATTCTGGCCGCAGTAGAGGCCAGAAGCTGACCGCTACCGTCGACAGCATTGTTCCTGTCAGCACCGCAACGACCCCCAGGAGCACCTCATGACCGTCAGCACCGTCGCCCACCTGAACTTCCGCGGCGACGCCCGGGCAGCGCTCGAGTTCTACCGGTCCGTCTTCGACGGTGAGCTGGTGGTCGTCACCAACGGCGACATGGGCGTCCCCGTGGACCCGTCGGAGATCGACCAGGTCAAGTGGGGCCAGGTCGCCGACGCCGACGGCGTCCACGTGATGGCCTACGACGTGCCGGCCGAGCAGCCCTGGAGCCGGGGGCAGGACTCGTTCTTCCTGTCACTGCGCGGCGAGACCGCCGACGAGGTCACCGCCCTGTGGAAGGGGCTCTGCGAGGGCGCGACGGTGCGGGTACCGCTGGAGCCCGCACAGTGGGCGCCCCTCTACGGGATGCTCACCGACCGCTTCGGGATCACATGGGTCGTCGACGTCGCGGTGCCCTACGACGCGTCCTGAGCTCGGCGGGTGGGCACGGCTTCCCGTGCCCACCCGCCGTCCCCGTCCTCGATCCTGGAAAGTTGCCCGATGACCCGACTCGACGCACGGGCGCTCAACCGCGCGGCGCTGGCCCGCCAGCTCCTGCTCGAACGCGCCGACGTGGGTGTCCTCGACGCCGTGTCCCACCTCGGCGGGCTGCAGGCCCAGGAGCCGCAGGAACCGTTCCTCGGGCTGTGGTCGCGGCTGCGCGGGTTCGACCCGGCGGCGCTCTCGGACCTGCTCGTCGAGCGGCGGCTGGTCCGGACGCACCTGATGCGGCGCACGGTCCACCTCGTCACCGCCGACGACGCCCTGGCCTGGCGCTCCCGGCACGCGGCGATGCTGCGCCAGCGGCTGCTCGGCGTCTACCGCGCCGAGCTCGACGGGGTCGATCTCGACGAGCTCGCGTCCACGGTCCGGACGGCGATGGCCGACGGCGAGCCCCGCTCGATGACCGATCTCGGGCGGGCGCTCGCGCAGCACTGGCCGGCACCCGGGGCGAGAGTGCTCGGCGAGGCCGCGATCGTCGAGGTCCCGATGGTGCAGCTGCCGCCGCGCGGGGTGTGGGGCTCGCGGGCGGGGGCGCGCAACCTGCTGCTCTCGTCCTGGCTGGGACGCGAGGCCGAACCGCTCGGCCCGGCGGGCTCCGACCGAACCGGGGCCGCCCTGGTGCGGCGCTACCTCGCCGCGTTCGGCCCGGCCGCCTCGGCCGACCTGCGCGCCTGGTGCGGACTCGCCGGCCTGCCCGCGGCGGTGGCCGCCGTGCGCGAGGAGCTGGTCTCGTTCCGCGACGAGCGCGGCCGCGAGCTGCTCGACCTCCCCCACGCGCCGCGCCCGGACCCGGACACCCCGGCCCCGGTGCGGTTCCTGCCGGCGTTCGACAACGCGATCCTCGGCTACGACGACCGCAGCCGGATCATCGACGACGCGCACCGCGGCCTGTCCGTGGCCGGGCAGCGCGCCGTCCTCGTCGACGGCCGGGTCGCCGCGACGTGGACCGTCGACAACACCGCGACGTGGACCGTCGAAGACGGCACCGTGGCCGTCACGCCGCTGCGCCGCTTCTCCCGGGCCGACCGCGCGTGCGTCGCCGAGGAGGGACGACGGATGGCGGCGTTCCTGTCCGGCGGCGGGAGCACGCGGGTGCGGGTCGCGGCGTCGCCGCGGTGAACGGGCCGCTCAGGGCAGTGCCGTTCCGGGCAGGGCCGCTCAGGGCAGGGTCAGGATCTCCGCGCCGTCGTCGGTGACCAGCACGGTGTGCTCGAACTGCGCGGTCCAGGAGCGGTCCTGGGTGACCACGGTCCAGTCGTCGTCCCAGGTGTCGTGGTCGATGCCGCCGAGGGTGATCATCGGCTCGATCGTGAACGTCATCCCGGGCTCGAGGACGATGTGCACGTCGGGCTGGTCGTAGTGCAGCACCACCAGCCCGGAGTGGAACTCGCGGCCGATGCCGTGCCCGGTGAAGTCGCGGACCACGCCGTAGCCGAAGCGCTTGGCGTAGGACTCGATCACGCGCCCGACGACGTTGAGCTCGCGGCCCGGGCGCACCGCCTTGATCGCCCGCATGGTGGCCTCGTGCGTACGCTCGACGAGCAGCCGGTTCTCCTCGGCGACGTCGCCGGCCAGGAACGTGGCGTTCGTGTCGCCGTGCACGCCTCCGACGAACCCGGTGACGTCGACGTTCACGATGTCGCCATCGTTGATCACCGTGGTGTCCGGGATCCCGTGGCAGATGACCTCGTTGAGGCTGGTGCAGCAGGACTTCGGGAAGCCGCGGTAGCCCAGCGTCGACGGGTAGACGTCGTGGTCGACGAAGAACTCGTGCACCACGCGGTCGACGTCGTCGGTGGTGACGCCCGGCTTCACCGCCTCGCCTGCGGCGACCAGCGCCTGCGCCGCGATCCTCCCGGCGTACCGCATGGCCTCGATGACCTCGGGGGTCTGCACGTCGGAGGCGCGGCTGCGCGCCGGCGCGGGCTTCCCGACGTACTCCGGGCGCGGGATGTGCGCCGGGACCTCACGCAGGGGGGTGGGTGTGCCGGGAACGAGCAACGTGCGGGCGGACATGACCCCATTCTAGGTCCGGTGCCGGGCTCCCGGCCCGGTGCCGCCGCTCACCCGCCGGGCGTGCGCCGCTCCCCCGGCACGCCGAGCCGCGCGACCAGCATCGCCAGGGTGCGCCAGCCGAGCATCAGCACGGCCAGCGAGACGGCGGTGACCAGCGCGAACGTCGCGGGCAGGCTGCCGGTGAAGCCCAGCCGCAGCAGCAGCCCGACCACCACCGCCCCGGCCACGACGATGCCCCCGGCCCGCATGCTCGCCGGAGCGGCCCGGACCCACGGTGAGACCCACGCCGCGCCGGCGCCGACGACGAACGGCGCCGCGGTGCCGAGAAGCCCGAGCAGGCTGTCCGCCTCGGCGTGGCTGACCCGGCCGATCGCGGCGAACACCACCACCGCGACCAGGTCGGCCGCGAGGGCGAGAGCGGGTATCCGGGCGGGGGCCACCGAACCAGGGTAGGCCGCCGGGCAAGCACACCCCCGCCGGACGGTGACCCGGTCGTGTGACTACTGCGGCACGCCGCCCAGGAACCGGGAGGTGAGCTGCACCGCCGGGCCGGACGAGCCGCCGTCGACGATCAGCGTGGCGAACGCGAGGTCGCCCCGGTAGCCGACGAACCAGCCGTGCGCGCGGTTCTCCCCGGCCGGCCCGGCGAACTCGGCGGTGCCGGTCTTGCCGTACACCTCGCCCTGCCCGGCGACCGCGGTCGCGGTGCCCTCGGTCACCACGGCGCGCATCATCGGGCGCAGCCGCTCCAGCACGGCGGGGTCCGGGGCGGTCGGCGCCTTCAGCGTCTCGGTGGGCCGGTTCGCGACCAGCTGCGGCGTCACCGGCGCACCCTTGGCCACCGTCGCGGCCATCAGCGCCATCCCGAACGGGCTGGCCAGCACGTCACCCTGCCCGAAGCCGTCGGAGGCGCGCTGCAGGTCGTCGGTGGCCGGGTCGATCGAGCCGGTGACCGTGGTCAGGCCGGGGATCTTGTAGTCGGAGCCGAAGCCCAGGGCCAGCGCGGCGGCGGGCAGCGCGTCCGGCGCCAGGCCGAGCGCGAGCCGGGAGAACGTGGTGTTGCAGGACTTCGCGAACGTCTGGGTCAGCGGGACGGTGCCGAGCGCGAAGCTGTCCTCGTTCGGGATCGTCCGGCCGTTGATCACGGTGGTGCCCGGACACTCCAGCGGGGTCTGCGGCGTGACCCGGCCACCCTGCAGCGCCGCGTACGCCGTCGCGATCTTGAACGTGGACCCCGGGGGGTAGCGCCCCGACAGCGCGATCGGCCCGGCCGCGTTCGCCGCGTCGTTCTGCGCGACGGCCAGCACGGCCCCGGTCGAGGGCCGGATCGCCACGATCGCGGCCTGGCGCGTCTGCCCGCGCACGGCCGCCTCGGCGGCGTCCTGCACGCCCCGGTCCAGCGTTACCCGGGCCGGGGTGCCCGGACCGGGCGGCGCGCCGGCCAGCGACGCGACGGTGGCGCCGTTCGACCCGACGGCGTCCACCGTCCATCCGGGCGTCCCGCCGGTCTGGGCCTCGGTCTCGGTGCGGACGCCGGCGAGTACCTGCGTGGCGAAGTCCGGGTCCGGCGCGACCAGCCGGGTCGCCGAGACGAACCGGACACCGGGCAGGTCGTAGATCCGGTCGCGGACGCCCTGGTAGTCGGGCTCGCGCAGGACGGCGACGGTGTAGGCCTGCCCGTCCGGGGTCTTCGTCGCACCGTCGGTGATCGAGGCACGGGTGATCGCCGGGTCGATGCCCGACAGCGCCGACGCGAGGGTGCCTGCGGTGGAGCCGAGGTCGCCCGCGGCGCGCCGGTCCAGCGTCACCGTGACGACCGGCGTCGGAGCGAGCAGCGGCGCACCGGAGGCGTCGAGCACCGGGGCCGGGTCCGCGGTGGTGGTGCGCAGCACCGGGCGCTGCCCCTCGCCGAGCCGCGGCGCGACGACCGCCGGGGACCACGCGACCTGCCAGCCCGTCTCGTTGGCGGCGCCATCGCCGGTGTCGGGAGCGTCGGAGCGCTGCAGCGGCAACGCGGTGCGGTAGCTCCAGCTGCGGTTCTGCCCCAGGTCCCACGCGACGTCCACGTCGGCGGTGGCGCCGTCGCCCTCGGTGCGCACGCCGACCACGTCCGCGCGCAGCGCCACCGGCGCGAGGTCCTGACGGGCCTTGCCCAGGAAGGCGCCCGCGGCGGCGGGGTCGCTGGTCACCGCGGCCGCGCCGGCGTCGTCACCGGCGGCCCAGGAGGTGACGAAGCGCTGCGCGGCGTCGTCCGGGCCGCCCCAGGGACGCACGAGGGCCACGACCGCGCCCGCCACGAGCACCACCACGACCGCGACCGCCAGCACGACCGGACGGGGAGAGGTCAACGGGGAACGCACGATCTTCAGTATGCCGCTTCCGCCCTGTCCGTACGGGCCGCCCACCGCTCACCGACGACCCGTGGCCGCGCGACCGGCGGCCCCCGTCGTGATCAGCCGCGCGGCGCGGTCCCGGTCGCTTCCCGGGGTGTTTCGGGGTCCACCCGACCCGCGGCCTTTCCGGACGTCGCGTTCTCGGCCCCGTCGAGGGTCTCCCGTACCCGTCGCATCATGCGCGTCAGCTCTCGCGCCTCGCCGGCGTCGAGCCCCATCGCCGTCGGCGTGTTGAACGCCTGGACCAGCGGGAACGCCCGGTGTAACGCGCCGCGTCCGGCGTCGGTCAGCTCGAGGCCGGTTCGCCGGCCGCGCCCGGCCGGGCCGTCCCGGCGGACCAGCCCCCGTTCCACCAGCGAGGCGACCAGCTCCCCCACGCTCTGCGGGCGCAGCAGCGTCACCCGGGCCAGCTCGGCCTGGCTCGGCGCGGGCCCGCCGGTGGACTCCCGGTCGTCGAGCTCGGCCAGCACCCCGAACTGGGTCGCTGTCAGCCCGGCCTCGGCGAACACGCGGTGGAACCCCCGCGCCACCACGTGCGAGGTCTGGATCAGCTCCCAGAGCGGGACGTCGTCGTAGGGCATGCCCAGAAACTATCAGGTACCTTCCATTAAAGCAGGTACCTGATAGTCAGGAGAGGCACATGCGCGTGATCGTGATCGGCGCCGGGATCGGCGGGCTGACGCTGGCCCAAGGCCTGCGGCGCGAGGGCGTCGACGTGTCGGTGCACGACCGGGACGCCCGCCCGTCGACCACCGGCGGGTACCGGCTGCATCTGGGAGCGCTCGCGCGGGACGCGCTCGCCCGCCGGCTGCCGGCGGCCCTGTGGCAGGCGGTGCTGGCCAGCTCGGCAGGCGGCGCGTCGTTCCGGCGGTTCACGTTCGGCGACCACCGGATGCGGGTCCTGATCAGCGAGCGCCAGGACGACGGGGAACGGGTCATGATCGGCCGGATCCCGCTGCGCGAGCTCCTCTGCCACGATCTCGGCGACGCGCTGCATTTCGGCTCGGAGTTCACCGGCCACCGGGTGGGACGCGACGGAAGCGTCACCGCGGAGTTTGCCGACGGCTCCACCGACGAGGGACACGTGCTGGTCGGTGCCGACGGCGTCGGGTCCCGTGTGGTGACACGGCTCGCCGGTGCCCGCACCGACCACCCGACCGGGATCGAGTCGCTGGCCGGGCGGGTCCCGCTCGACCGGACGGCCCGCGCGCTCGTGCCGGCCCAGCTGTGGTCCGGCCCGGCCCTGGCGATCGGCCCAGGCGGGGTGGGTGCGTTCCTGACACTGCACGACCCGGTGACCTCGATGATCGTCGATCCGGCCACCTGCACGACGGTGCCCGCCCGCACCGAGGATCCGTACCTGCTGTGGGCGCCCGGCCTGCCCGCCGACGGATTTCCGGTGCGTCCGGAAGACCTCGACGGTTCTGGCCTGGTCGGGCTGGGCCTGGACCTGTTCCGTGGCTGGGACCCCGCGTTCCGCGAGCTCGTCGCGCGGACCGACCCGTCGACGGTCGCGCACTTCCGGTTCCGCGCCGCGAACCCGGACGCCGACCCGACCCCCTGGCCGGCCGGGACGGTGACCGCGCTCGGCGATGCGGTGCACGCGATGCCACCGACCGGTGGGCGTGGCGCGTCCACCGCGATCCGTGACGCCGACGTCCTCACCCGGCACCTGCTCGCCGCCCGCGACGGCGTGACGACGACCCCGCTGGCGCTGCACGCCTTCGAGGAGGAGATGGGCGGCTACGCCCCGGACGCGGTACGCGAGTCCCTGCGCCCACTCGCCTGGCAACGCCGGCTGAGCGGACGCCTGGCCTACCCCCTGGGACGAGCGGCCCTCGCCGCGGCCGGCACCCGCAGCCGTCACCGCGACCGCACCCTGCAGTCCTGAACGGCCACCGGGCCGGGCGACGCGCGGCCCCGGCGGACCCCCCGCGCCCGCCTTCGCGACGCGACCGCGGCCGCACGCGCGTCGACGAGCCGGGCGCTGACCTTCCGGATGCGCGCCCGCTCGGCGAACGCACGGATCGCGGAGCGCTCGCCGCGCAGCGGCAC
>NZ_JADQDD010000157.1 GCF_019263595.1 Pseudonocardia sp. KRD291
CACGCACGTCACGTCCTGGCTGCACGCCCTGGACGCGGCCGGGGCGCAGAAGCGGACCCGTGCCCGGATGCTGTCCACCGTCTCCGCGTTCTACGGCCACCTCCTCGACGACGGCGTCGTGGCCGGCAACCCGGCCGCGCTCAACCGCAGGCGCCTCGGGCTCTCCGGTGGCTCCCGCGACCCGTCGCCGACGGTCCGGCTGACCGCGGCCCAGGTCGCGGCCCTGCTGGACTCGGCGGCCCGGTTGCCGCACCCCACCCGTCACCGCGAGCTCTACGCCCGGCGCGCGGTCGCCGTCGTCGCGCTGCTGGCGCTGGGGCTGCGGGTGTCCGAGGTCGCCGGGCTCGACCGCGACGACCTCGTCGTGTCCGGCGGGGAGCGGCTGCTGCGGGTGCCGGGCAAGGGCGGGGTCCGGCGCGAGGTGTACCCGACCGGCCACGCCGCGGACGCGCTCACCGCCTACCTCGCCGAACGGGACCGGACGTCGGGGACGGCCGCCCCCGCGCGTCGCGGGCGCGGCGCCGCGCCGTCGTCCCCGCTGCTGGCCACCCGCGACGGCGGACGCTGCAGCCGTTTCGCCCTCTACACGCTGCTGCGACGGGTCGCCGAGCTCGGCGGCCCGGAGCTCGACGACGTCGCGGACCGGGTGCACCCGCACGCCCTGCGGCACGCCTACGTGACGATCGCGCTGGAGAACGGGGCGCCGATCCAGCACGTCGCGGCCGACGTCGGGCACGCCACCGTCGCCACCACCCAGCACTACGACCGCGGCCTGCGCACCCGCGGCTCCAGCGCCGCCGACGTGGTCGCGGACGCGATCGGCGGGTCGCCGGGTCCCGCCGACGGCGACCCCGGGTCCACGCCACCGGTGGCACCGGACTGAGACACGTCCCCGCCGCAGGGTGTCCCCGGGGCCCGGATCACGGCACGATCGCCGCAGGACCGCGCACCCACCGGAGGATCGATGACGGCCACCGACACCAGCCCCGCCGCCCGCATGATCGGCGCTCTGGACTCCCTCACCGTCGACCACGAGCTGATCGCCGACGGCGCCACCGCCTGGCACAACTTCGACAACCTCGACATGGCGCTTCTCGACACCTTCGAGTCCGTCCGCACGATCCGGACGAAGGTCCCGGACTTCCGGTTCACCGACGTCCGGACCACCGCGCCCGGCGACGACGGCGTCTCCGTCGCCCGCTACACCTTCCGCGGCACCCTGCCCGACGGCGCCGACGTCGCCGCGCACGCCTGCCTCGTCGTGCACACCGAGGCCGGGCGGGTCACCCGGATCGAGGAGTACCTCGACACCGCCCAGCTGGCCCCGATCCTCGCCCTCCTCGCCTGAGACGGCCGGTTACGACGTGGCGGTGGGGTGGATCAGGCTCGCGCCCGTGCCGTCGGCGGGGGCGTGGCGCGGACCGTCGACGACCTCGGCCCCGAGCCGCAGGCCCAGGCACTCGACCTCGACCCGGGTCCCGGTCACGGCCCGCTCGGTGGGCAGCCACACGTGCGCGATCGACTCTCCCACGGTGTGCCCGACCGCAGCGCTCGCGACGTGCCCGAGCACCCCGCCGTCCCCGCCGGCGGGGGCCGGGACGCCCGAGTCGGAGTCCACGAGGACCGGGCCCCGGGACCGGCGCGCGGCCGGGACGTCGTAGACCGGCTCCTGTCCGAGCAGGACGGCCTGCGGGTGGTCGAGGACCAGCGTGACGAGCGAGCGGGCGGGCGGCCCGGCGAGGCGGCGGCGGGCCAGCGCGGCCCGGCCGACGAACGGGCCCTTGTCCATGTCCACAGCGGAGCCGAGACCGCAGGCGTCGGGATCGTGCTCGGCGCTGATGTCCGCGCCTCGGAGGCAGTGGCCCGTCTCCATCCGCAGCGACGAGAACGCGTGCCATCCGGCGGCGACCAGGCCGTGCCGGGCGCCGGCGACGAAGAGGGTGTCCCACAACGCCTCCCCGTGCTCGGCGGCGGCACTGAACTCCCAGCCGTACTCCCCCACGCGGGAGGTTCGCAGCCCGGTGACCGGGACCGGCCCGACCGAGAACTCGGCCGCCTCGGACGGCCCGAGGTGCTGCGCCCCGCCGGGCACCAACCCGTCCAGGATCTCGGGCACCTTCGGGCCCCACAGGCCCAGCGCGCAGGTCTCGTCGGTGACGTCGCGGATCGTCACACCGGGCATCGTGTGCGAGCGCAACAACCCGACGTCGAGACGGCTCGTCATCCCCAGCTCGAACCGCTGCGGGCCGAGGCGGGTGACGGTGAGGTCGGCACGGACGCCGGCGGCCTCGTCGAGCATCAGAGTGGAGAGGACGGTACCGACCGGTCGGTCGATCCGGCTGGTCGTGAGGCGCTCCAGGAACTCACGGGCGCCCGGGCCGGTGACCTCGACGCGCCGCCACCGCGAGAGGTCGAAGAGCCCGGCCGCGCGGCGGGTGAGCAGCGCCTCCGCGCCCGTGACCGGGGACCAGTTCCGGGCCGCCCGGCCGCGGCGCCGGGGCGTCTCGCAGACCTCCGGCAGGGCGGCGTTCGCCTCGAACCACAACGGACGCTGCCCGCCCGCGGCGTCGCCGAACACGGCGCGCAGCTCCACCTGCCGCGACCCGAACGCACCGGGGCCCACCGGGCGCGGGTCGAACCGGTCCAGGTGCGCACACGACAGATCGATCGGCTCACCGCCGACGGCGGGACGACCGGTCGTCATCCACTCCGCCATCGCCTCCGCGACCCCGGCCGCGTGCGTGCTCCGCACCGCCTCCGCCGACCAGAACCCGGCCAGGTCGGGGTGCTCGCCGAGCAGCGGCAGCCCGTCCGGCGAGAACGGGAGGGCGCTCTCGATCTCCTCCTCGCACGTCGCGTCGGCCAGCCCCGGCAGCAGGGCGAGCGCCGCGTCCCAGGACGGGCCGACGTCCTCGGTCACGAAGGCCCCGATCCCGATCCGGTCGCCGTGCTCGCAGACGTCGAGGTCGGCGTCGCGGTGGCGCAGGATCGGCAGCGACGGGTCGGCGCGGCCGGTCAGCGACTCCAGCGCGTGCACCGCGTCCAGCGCGGCGACCGGGGAGGTGATCACGTACCGGTGGACCACCGGCACCAGCGGGATCGTCAGCCCGGCAAGCGCGCCGACCAGCAGGCCCCGCGTCCCCGCGCAGGAGACCACCATGTCGGCCTCGAACCGCTCGCCCGCCGACGTGTGCACGCTCCGGACCCGCCCGCCGGACCGCTCGATCCCGGTGACCCGCCGGTGCCCGAGGAACGTCGCGCCCCGCGAGGTCGCCGCCCCGGCCTGCGCCCGCGCCGCGACCACCGGCGAGACGAGCCCGTCGCCGGGGACGTACAGGCCTCCGAGGATCGTCGACGGGTCGATCAGCGGGTGCAGCGTCGCGCACTCGGACGCGTCGACGATCCGGGACCCGGTTCCGGACGCGGCGGCCCGGCCGTGGCGCCGGTGCAGGTCGGTGAGGCGCTCCGGGGTCGTCGCGAGCTCCAGCCCGCCGACCGGGCGGAAGGCACCGGAACCGTTCAGCGTGGTCCGTGCGTAGGTGGCCGCGGTGGCGTCGGCGAGCCGGGTCATCGTGCGGTCGCCGGTGGCGCGGAACAGCATCCCCGGGGCGTGCCGGGTGGACGCGCCGGTGGCCGGCAGCGGCCCCTCGTCGAGGACGGTGACGTGCGCGCGGCCGCGGCGGGTGAGCTCGTCGGCCAACGCGCACCCGAGGATGCCGGCGCCGATGATGACGATGCGGGGCTGTGTGGCCATGGCGTCGCTCCTGCTGCGTTCCGGCGTTGCCACCCGGGCGAGATGACCCGCCCTCGGGGCGGGTGCGACACACGGGAGAGGCCGGGGCCGTCGTGGAGCCAGCGGCGTGTGTTGCTCTACGGGCAACGATTTTCTTCTGTACGCAACACACTGGCCGCCATCCGGAACGCCTGTCAAGAGGGCTCGTCAGCTCCGTGGCGCGACGATGCCCTGGTCGTGCCGCAGATCCACGGAGGACGGTCAAGCTTCGATGAGAGGCAGAGATGAGCGTTGCGTTCAGCGCAACGCAGGTCCCGCTCTCAGCCGTGTCCGGTGCCCTCGGAGCTCTCCCGCTGCCGGGCCCTGGCGTAGGCGGCGGGGGTCTCGCCCAGCGCCGACCGGAAGTCGCGGACCAGGTGCGCCTGGTCGGCGAAGCCCAGCTCGCGGGCCACCTCGGCCCAGGACACGGACTCGCCGGCCCGCACCCGCTCGGCGGCGTCGAGCAGCCGGTAGCGCCGCAGCACCCACGTCGGGGAGACACCGGCGTGGGTGCGGAACAGCCGTTGCAGCGACCGCACGCCGATCCCGGCCGCGTCGGCGAGCTGCTCGACGCGGCGCAGGCTCCGGTCGGTCTCGGCCAGTCGCGCGACGCCGGTGACGTCGCGGGCGGCGGCGACCCGGTCCGGGTCGGCGCGTTCCAACGACGACGTCAGCGCGGCCGCGAGGATCTCCACCCGCCGCGCCTCGTCCCCGGTGGACGTCGCCGCCGCCACCAGCTCCGGCCCGTCCAGGCCGAGCGTCTCGACGCCCACGACGCGGTCGGTCACGTCCTGGGCCGGGACCGCGAGGAACGCGCCGATCCCGCCCGGGGCCATCCGCGCCCCGACCGTCCAGCCGCTGCGGCGCAGGACCCGGTTCGACAGCTCCCGGGTGACGCCGTGGACCCCGGCCTCGATCCGCTCCGGCTCGTCCTCGGCGCTGCCGACGGTCACGTTGACGCTCGGGTGGGTCAGCACGGCCTGGGTGTGCTCGACCCCGTCCGGCAGCGACCAGCGCACCGCCCAGAACCGGCCCACCAGGCCGTTCAGCGCACCGTGGGCCGGGTACCGGTTCAGCGACGCGTTCCGGGACAGCCGGACCGGCCCGACGATCCCGCGGGTGTCACCCTGCAGCGGGTGTGTGCCGGTCATCTCACCGGGCGGGGCGGCGGACCGGGACGCAGCAGTCGACGGCGCAGGGCGCGCCGTTCGCCGTGCACCCCGCGGACGGGACCGTGCCCAGCCGCCGCGCCGGGACGCCGGACACGTGCTCGCCGACCAGCTCGACGACCATGTCGGCGAAGCGCGGGTCCGGGCCCGCGGTGGCGGCCCGCGCCAGGCCCATGCCCAGCTCGGTCGCGTGCTCGAGCGCCTCGTTGTCCAGGTCCCACACCACCTCGACGTGGTCCGAGACGAACCCGACCGGCGCGATCACGACGGCCGGGACGCCCTTGGCGTGCACCGTGTCCAGGTGCTCGACGATGTCCGGCTCCAGCCACGGCACCTGCGGCGGGCCGGACCGCGACTGCCAGACGACGTCGAAGTCGTCCACCCCCACCTGCGCCGCGACCAGGGCCGCGGCCTCGGCGACCTGGCGCGAGTAGCGGTGCCCGCCCTCGGACGGACGACCGGCGGCCGCGTCGGCCGAGGTCGGGATCGAGTGCGCGGTGAACACCAGCCGGGCGCCCTCGCGCTGCCCGGCCGGCAGCCGCGCCCACGCCGCGCGCACGGCGTCGGCGTTCGCGGCCACGAACTCCGGGTGGTCGAAGAAGTGCCGCAGCTTCACCAGCTCCGGTGCGTCCTCCCCGACCGCGTCCCGCGCCCGGGCGATGTCGTCGTGGTACTGGCGACACGCCGAGAAACCCCCGTAGGCGCTGGTGGCGAACACCAGCGCGCGCCGCATCCCGTCCCGCGCCATCTCGGCGACGGCGTCCTCGGCGTAGGGCGTCCAGTTGCGGTTGCCGAAGTACACCGGCAGCTCGGTCCGCGCGGAGATCGCCGCGATCAGCTCCCGGTTCCGGGCGTTGATCGGCGAGACGCCGCCGAAGTGCTGGTAGTGCACCTCGACGGCGTCCAGACGCTCCGGGGGCACGCCGCGCCCGCGCACCACGTTCTCCAGGAACGGGCGGACCTCCTCCGGGGCCTCGGGGCCGCCGAAGGAGAGCAGCAGGATCGCGTCGTAGGTGGCGGAGTCGGGCATCCTGCGATTACACACCCACGGCGTGGAACCCGCCGTCCGCCCACACCATCGAACCGGTCGTGGCCGGCAGCCAGTCCGAGAGCAGCGCGCACACGGTCTTCGCGACCGGCGTCGGGTCGGCGACGTCCCAGCCCAGCGGGGCGCGGCCGTCCCAGGCGTCCTCGAACGCGGCGAAGCCGGGGATCGACCGGGCCGCCATCGTCCGCACCGGACCGGCCGCGACCAGGTTCACCCGGATCCCGTCCGGGCCGAGGTCGCGGGCCAGGTAGCGGGTCACCGACTCCAGGGTGGACTTGGCGACGCCCATCCAGTCGTAGGCCGGCCAGGCCTGGCGGTTGTCGAAGTCCATCCCGACGATCGAGCTGCCCGGCCCCATCAGCGGCTTGCAGGCCATCGCGAGCGACTTCAACGAGTACGCGCTGACCTGGATCGTCGTCGCGACGTCCTCCCAGCTGGCGTTGAGGAACGCGCCCTCGCCGAGCGCCCCGGGCGGGGCGAAACCGATCGAGTGCAGGACGCCGTCGAGCCGCGGCTCGTCACCGAGGTGCTCCGAGATGCGCTCGGCCAGCGAGTTCAGCTGGCCCTGGTCGGACACGTCCAGCTCGACGACCGGCGCGGGCTGCGGGAGCCGCTGCGCGATCCGCTCGACCAGGCGCATCCGCCCGAAGCCGGTGAGCACGACCTGCGCGCCCTGCTCCTGGGCGATCTTCGCGGCGTGGAAGGCCAGCGAGGCGTCCGTGATCACCCCGGTGATCAGCAGCCGCTTGCCGTCGAGCAGTCCCATGATGTCCCTTCTGGAGAGTTCGGTGGTGAGACGAGACGGGCGCGACACCGGCTGTACCGATGTCCGCTCCGCACGCTCCGCTCAGTGCCCCATGCCCATGCCGCCGTCGACCGGGATCACCGCGCCGGTGACGTAGCCGGCGTCGGGCGAGCCGAGCCAGGTCACCGCGGAGGCGACCTCGGTGACGTCGGCGTAGCGCGCCAGCGGGATCTGGCCGAGGATCTCGTCGCGTCGCTTCTCGCCGAGCGCGCGCGTCATGTCGGTGTCGACGAAGCCCGGCGCGACGACGTTGGCGGTGATCCCGCGGCTGCCCAGCTCGCGGGCCACCGAGCGGGCCAGCCCGATCAGCCCGGACTTCGAGGCCGCGTAGTTGACCTGACCGGCCGAGCCGGAGAGCCCGACCACCGACGACACGAAGATCATCCGGCCGCCCTTGGCCTTGAGCATCCCGCGCGAGGCGCGCTTGGCCACCCGGTAGGCGGCGGTCAGGTTGGCGTCCACGACGGAGGTGAACGAGTCCTCGCTCATCCGCATCAGGAGGCCGTCGTCGTTGATCCCGGCGTTCGACACCAGCACCTCGATCGGCCCGTGTGCGGCCTCGGCCTCGGTGAAGGCGGCGTCGACCGAGTCGGCGTCGGTCACGTCGCAGTGCACCGGCAGCAGGCCCTCGGGCAGCCCGTCCTTCCCGGAGCGGTAGGTCACCGCCACCTGATCACCCTGCTCGGCGAACGCGTTCGCGATCGCGAGTCCGATTCCGCGGTTTCCTCCGGTCACCAGCACGCTGCGTCCCACGCGGGAGAACCTAACGCACCGGCCGCGCCCGGGGCCGACCCTGCGAGCAGCCCCACCGAAAGTCCACGCCCGACCGCGCGGGTGCGCAGCCGGCTCAGCCCCGTCCCGGCGGGTGATCCGGTCCGAAGTCGATCCGGTCGAACAGCGCGGCCAGGCGGGCCTGGCGTGCCGGCCGGCCGGTCCCGGCCCAGGAGATCCGCCCGAGCAGGTGCTCGCGGAAGGCCGGGTGCCCCTCGGCATTCTGTGCGTCCGGTCCGGTCCGGGCGCAGTTGTGCAGCAGCGCACGCAGG
The DNA here is from genome assembly GCF_019263595.1 of Pseudonocardia sp. KRD291. Lineage (GTDB taxonomy): Bacteria > Actinomycetota > Actinomycetes > Mycobacteriales > Pseudonocardiaceae > Pseudonocardia. The sequence goes on from NZ_JADQDD010000157.1 coordinate 7,838, forward strand.
TCGTCGTAGTCGCGCCGGGACACCGCGGGGTGCTCGTTCACGACGAGCCCGGTGATCCGCTGACGGCGGTGCGCGGGCATGATCCGCGTCTTGTCCGGCCGCACGTCGAAACCCTCGTCGGCCGCGATCTCCCCGGCCCGGCGGAGCAGGCCGTGCACGGGGAGGTCGGCCTCGCCGGAGAAGACCAGGTCGTCGGCGTAGCGGGCGTACCGCGCCCCCACGGCGGCGGCCAGGCCGTCCAGGCGCCGGTCCAGGCCGTGGGCCAGCACGTTGGCGACCGCGGGCGAGGTCGATGCGCCTTGGGGCAGGTGCGGCAACGCGAGCCGGTCGAGCAGCCGGCGACGGGTCTCACCGGGCACGCCGGGCGCGCGGCGCAGCACCTGCCGCGGGGTGCTGGTGACCAGCATCCCGGCCAGCACGGCGGCGACCGCGGCCGGGTAGCCGGCCGTGCGCAGCAGCCCGGCGATCCGGGCCGGGCCGATCCGGGAGAAGAAGCCCTCGACGTCGACGCGCAGCACCATCGCCCGCCCGGCGTGCACGGCCGCGAACGTGAGCGGCGACCGTCCGCGGACGTAGCCGTGCGCGCCCGGGTGCACCGGGATCCGCTCGAGCACGCGGCGCCCGATCCGCCGCTGCAGCTCGGCCAGCCGGGGCGCCGGGGACTCCAGCAACCGGGGCGCACCGGAGGGCCCGACCCGCCAGGTGCCGCGGTAGTGGTGCAGCGGGCCCTCCGGCGCGCGCCGGAGCCAGCCGCCGGGGTCGGCGAACCACTCCGCCTCCCCGTCGCGCAGGTCCAGGTGCCGGGCCAGCGCCTCGACCGAGGGCCACGGCTCGACGCCCCAGCGCCACGACGGCTCCGGCTCGGCGGGCACCAGCCGCCTGCGCACCGCCAGCAGCACGTCGATCTCGTCGAGGAGCTCGGCGTGGGTGCCGCGCGGGGCCTTCGGCCAGCGCTCGACGAGCCGTTCCGCCAGCCCGGACGCCCGGTCCCCGAGACGGTCCGCCAGCGCGGCGGTCAGCGGCCCGGTGTCCCACCGGACGCCCAGGAGGTCGCGTAGGACGCCCTCGGCCTCCTCACTCACCGGGCGCCGCCCGTCCGGTACCCACGCGGGAGATGCAGCGGCGCGCGACCGACCCGTGTTCCCGTCTGCCGAGCGCCCAGGTTCCTGCCGGGCAGGCGGACGCGCGCGGGACGCCATGCCGTGCAGAGAAGGTGCACCCCGGGGTTGCCCCGGAGTCGCGATCGCCGACGGGGCCGGGTCGCCCCGGCCCGCCGGATCGCCCACTCGTCCGAGCGCCGCTGCATCACCGAGAGGCTAGCCGGACGGCCGGGGCGGCAGACCCGTCAGGGCAGTCTCCGGCCCAGCAGGATTCCGGCGCCGAGCCCGAGCACGAGCAGCAGCACGCCGCCGACCAGCCAGGGTTTGCTGGCGTCGACCTCGCGTTCCTCGTAGCCGAGCTGCTCGGACAGGTCGGCGTAGACCTGTTTGAGCTCGCCCTCGGTCGCGGCGGTGAAGAACTGGCCCCCGGAGAGCTGGGCGATGCGTTCCATCGCCGCGTCGTCCACGGCGACCGGCGTGCGGCTGCCGTCGAGGTCGATCGTGCCGTAGCTGGTGCCGAACGAGATCGTGGAGACCGGGATCTGGCGTCCCGCCGAGTCCTTGGCCGCGGTGAACGACCCGCGCGGCTCGTTCTCCCCGTCCGGGCCCGGCACCGTCTGAGTGCCGTCGGAGAGCAGCACGATTCGTGCCGGGGGCGGCGCGCCGGTCTCGTCCGGGGCGCCGCCGAGCGAACGGGAGAACGAGTCGATCGACTGCAGCGAGGTGAAGATCGCCTCGCCGGTGGCGGTGGACTCGGCCAGCTGCAGCCCGTCGACGCCGCGCTTGACGGTGCCCCGGTCGGTGGTCGGCGAGACCAGCACGGCCGCGGTCCCGGCGAACGAGACCAGACCGAGGTTCACCCCGGGCGTGAGCTGGTCGGCGAACTGCTTCGCCGCCGCCTGGGCGGCCGCGAGACGGGTCGGGGCGACGTCGGTCGCCTTCATCGACAGCGACACGTCGATGATCAGCATGACGGTGGCCCGGTTGCGCGGGACCTTCGCCGTGGCCTGCGGGGCGGCCAGCGCCACGGTCAGCACGGCCAGGGCCAGCACCATCGCGACGGCCGGGACGTGGCGTACCCAGCCCGGACGGCGCGGGGCGACCGTCTCGAGCAGCTCCAGGTTCGTGAACCGCACGACGTCGCGACGGCGGCGGCGCAGCAGCACCACGTAACCGGCGGCGAGCGCGGCCACCACGAGCAGGCCGAGCAGCCACCATGGGCTCGCGAACCGCATCAGCGCCCCCCGCCCGACCAGGCGTGCTTGCGCGCCACGGCGAACCGGACGATGTCGGCGACCCAGTCCGAGTCGGTGCGCAGCGTCAGCTGCGCGCACCCGCAGCGGCGCAGAGCCTCGGCCACCCGGTCCCGGTGCGCGGACGCGGCCGCGGCGAACTCGCGGCGCAGCAGCGGCGTGGTGTCGACCTCGCGCTGACGGCCGGTCTCCGGGTCGGCCAGCACGACCGTCCCGACGTCGGGCAGCTCCAGCTCGCGCGGGTCCACGATCTCGATCGCGAGCAGCTCGTGCCGCCCGGACAACGCCCGCAGCGAGCGCTCCCACACCGGCTCGCCGAGGAAGTCCGAGATCACCGCGACCAGCCCGCGCCGCCGCGGCGGACGGCGCAGCTGGTCCAGCGCACCGGTCAGGTCACCGCGCGCCCCGACGGTCTCGGTGGTCGGCCCGCTCAGGCTGCTGTCCGCCGCCCTCGGCGTGGCCGCCACCCGCCGGACCAGTCCGCGGGCGTGGGCGACCCCGGAGCGCGCGGGCAGCCGCAGCGTCGTCGCGCCGGTGGTCGCGACGGCACCGATCCGGTTCCCGCCGCCGCTGGTCAGGTGCGCGACGGCGGTCAGCGCGGCCAGCGCGAGACGGCGCTTGTCCAGGTCGGCTGTGCCGAAGTCCAGGCTCGGTGAGAGATCGACCGCGACCCAGGTCTCGAGCTCGCGGTCGGCGACGGTCTCCCGCACGTGGGGGGCTGTGGTGCGGGCGGTGACGGCCCAGTCCATCCGCCGGACGTCGTCGCCGGCCTGGTATGGACGGGCCTCGCCGGGCTCGGAGCCGGGGCCGGGCAGCAGGCCGACGTGGTTGCCCTGCAGCAGGCCGTCCAGGCGGTGCCGGACGGTCAGCTCCAGGGCGCGCAGGCTCGCCTCGAGACGCTCCGGTCCGGCGGTCCGGTCCGCTGCGGGGCCCGCCGCTGCTGCGGGGGGCACGCTCGCGACCTGCTCGACCCCGGGCTCGGGGCCGGTGGTCACGCCGGGCCACCCGCCGGGTACCCGCCCGCCGTCGCGCCTGCCGGGGCCGGCGCCGCAGTCGCGCCGGGTCGGGCACTGACCTGCGGCAACGGCACCGTCTGCAGCACCCGGGAGACGAGGTGGTCCACCGGTACCTGGTCGGCGACGGCGTCGTAGGACAGGACCAGGCGGTGCCGCAGTACGTCCGGGGCGACCTCCAGCACGTCCTGGGGCAGCACGTAGTCCCGCCCGCGGACCAGTGCCAGCGCCCGGGCGGCGGCCACGATGCCCAGCGACGCCCGCGGCGACGCGCCGTAGGCGATCCAGCCGGCCACGTCGGTGAGCCCGTGCTCGGCCGGGGTCCGGGTCGCGACGACGAGCCGGACGACGTAGTCGACGAGCGCGTGGTGCACGAACACCGTCTCGGCCGTGCGCTGCAGCCGCACCAGGTCGGTCGGCTCGAGCACCTGCTGGGCCACCGGGGGCCGCGCGCCCATCCGGTAGATGATCTCGCGCTCCTCCTCGACGCCCGGGTACTCGATCAGCAGCTTGAACAGGAAGCGGTCGCGCTGCGCCTCGGGCAGCGGGTAGACGCCCTCGTTCTCGATCGGGTTCTGCGTGGCCAGCACGAGGAACGGGTCCGGCATCGGGAACGTCTTCCCGCCCAGGGAGAGCTTGCGCTCGGCCATCACCTCGAGCATCGCCGACTGCACCTTCGCCGGCGCGCGGTTGATCTCGTCGGCGAGCACGAAGTTGGCCACGACCGGGCCGAGCTCGATGTCGAACTCCTCGCGTCCCTGGCGGTAGATCCGGGTCCCGAGGATGTCGGCGGGGACCAGGTCGGGGGTGAACTGCAGGCGGGAGAACGAGCCGCCGACGACGGTCGCGATCGTCTCCACCGCGAGGGTCTTCGCCACCCCGGGCACGCCCTCCAGCAGCAGGTGCCCGCGGGCCAGCAGGCCGACCAGCATCCGCTCCACCAGCCGGTCCTGCCCCACGATCACGCGTTTGACCTCGAACACCGCGCGTTCGAGCTGCTCGGCGTCGTGCGCGGGGGTGGCGGCGCCCGTTCCGGCGCCGTCGGTGGTCCCGGCCTCGGGTCCGGACGAGGGTTGCGTGCTCACGGTGTCATTTCACCGCGCACACCGTGTGAGCCCGGTGAAGGGGTCCCACTCCCCCGACGATGACCCGGCCGGGAGCACCCGCCGTGGCGTCTCGGGGCATGGCCGATCGCCGGGAACCCGGTGCCACGGTCAGGCCCGGCGCCCCCACGCCGTGATCATCGGCGAGGTGGCGAGGTCGGGAACGCGCCCGGCCGCGAGGTTGTCCAGGTGCTCGTCGACCTCGGCAGCGGTGGCGATGCCGCCCTCGATCAGCCGGTCGCGGATCTGCTCCACGGTCGCGATCTCGAGCGTCGTGCAGGCGGGACCGGTGATCGGGAAGTACGCGTCGGCGCCGACGTCGCGCAGGCCGAGCTCGCGCAGCCGCCGGGGAAGGGTGCGCCCGTAGGCCAGGTCCGCGGCGCGGCCGGCCATCAGCTCGCGGAAGCCGTGCCGCAGCCGGTTCGCGAGCTGCTGCTCGGGCCCGTACTCGTCCGGGCACAACAACGGCTGCAGCCCCGGGTCGGCCTCCTCGACCACGAGCCATCCACCCGGACGCAACGCCGCGACCATCGACCGCAACGCCTCGTCGCGCCGCGGGACGTGGGTGAGCACGAGGCGTGCGTGCACGAGGTCGAGGTCCCGGGCCGGGGGCGGCTCGACACCGACGTCGTGCCGCACGACCCGCATCTGGCCGGGACGGTCGGTGGCCTCCAGCCACGACGTGTCGATGTCGCTGACGACGACCTGCCCGCCGGGGCCGACCTGGTCGGCCAGCCGGTCCGGGACGCTACGGGCACCGGCGCCGGCCTCCCAGCACCGCCATCCGGGGCCCAGCCCGCGGGCGGTGAGGTGGCGGAACGTGGACGGGTCGAACAACTCCGCCAGCGCCGCGAACCGGGTACCGGCCTGCGTCTGCCGGTTGTCGAGCAGGTATCCCTCGTCGGCCACGCGACGATTCTGGCCCTACCCCCGGGCCCCGGGTGTCCGGGCCGTCATCGGCCTCCCACCGGAACGGGAGCGGGCCCGGTGGTTCCGCGGTCATCACCGGGCCGGCGGTGAGGCTATGCGGGGACGGCGGCGTCGACGGGGACGGCGTTGTCGACGAGGACGGCGGCGATGGCGGCGGCGGTGGGGAAGGACTCGCGGTCGAGGACCCGGGAGCGGACCGAGGCGCCGTCGAGGAGCAGCGCCAGTTGCTCGCCAAGCTCCTCGGGGTCGGTCGCGCCGGCCTCGCGGGCGGTCTCGGAGAGCCGCGCGGCGATCGCGGTCTTGTAGTCGCGTGCGCACAGGGATGCGGGGTGTCGGGGGTCGTGGAGCTCGACGGCCGCCGCGATGTAGGGGCACAGGGGCGTCGACGCGGGCATGTCGAACGCGGCGAGGAGCCGTTCGCGGGGTGTGAGGTCTGTGCGGTCGAACACTCCGGGCATGACGTGCGGGTCGAACCGGCGCAGGTACTCGGCGACGAGCTCGTCCTTGCTGGTGAAGTGCTGGTAGGCCGTGCGCTTGGACACCTGGGCCACAGCGCAGAGCTGGTCCATGCCGGTGCTGCTGATCCCCTGATCGCGGAACAGCTGCTGTGCCGCGCCGAGGATGCGTTCGCGTGCGCCCCTGCCGCGGCGCCGGCCCAGAGGGCCCTTCTCCGGCTCCGTCATGCTTCCAGCCTAGACCGTTGGGTACGAACCGGTCTACATAGCTTGCCCTCCGACCAGACGTCGCCTACGTTAAATACACAGTTCGGTTTACCCAAGAGTGGTTCGTCGACGACGGATCGACGCCGCGGGAACGGGAAGAGAGCACACCTCATGGGCAGCATCACCCTCATCGGCACGGGGAACATGGCCCGCACCATCGGCACGCTCGCGGTGGTGGGCGGCAACACCGTCGAGGTCATGGGACGCGATCAGTCCAAGGCCGACGACCTGGCCAAGGACCTGGGCGGTAGCGCGACGACGGGCGAGTGGGGCGCCGTCCCGGCCGGGGACATCGTCATCACGGCCCTGCTGCACGACGGTGTCGTCCCGGTGGTCGCCGAGTACGGGGACGCCCTCGCGGGCAAGGTCGTCGTCGACATCAGCAACCCCTTCAACGCCACGTTCGACGGGCTGACCCACAGCGAGGAGACCTCGATCGCACAAGAGGTCGCCAAGGTGGCCCCGGCCGGCACCGGCGTGGTGAAGGCCTTCAACACCATCTTCCGTAACGTCCTGGAGAACGGTCGGCCGGACGTTTTCATCGCCGGCGACGATGCGCAGGCCAAGGCCGCCGTGGCGGCATTCATCGAGAGCCTCGGACTGCGCCCGCTGGACGTCGGCGGCCTGACGATGGCGCACTGGCTGGAAGGAATGGGCGTGGTCACCGTGGGCCTCGCCGGCAACGGGGTCGGCCACGGGGACTTCGCCCTCGGCGTCAGCGAGTTCACCGGCTGAGCCACGGACCGAGCAGTCGGCGGACCGGGGCGCCGCCCGCCCAGACGATGATCGACGTGCGATAGCCCTTTCAGCTCGAGGACTGGATATCCGCTCGTCCAGGCGCTAATATAGAACACATGTTCGATACACTGACCGGGTCGGTGGGCGCCGGGGC
>NZ_JADQDD010000158.1 GCF_019263595.1 Pseudonocardia sp. KRD291
CACGGTCTAGTTGTCCGGGAGGACGACCACCTGGCGGCGCGGCTCCTCGCCCTCGCTCTCGCTGACGACGCCCTTCACCGTGGCGACGGCATCGTGCACCACCTTGCGCTCGAACGGCGTCATCGGCCGCAGCCGGACCGGCTCGCCGGAGGCCTTGACGTCGTCGGCCGTCTGCTTGCCGAGCTCGGTCAGCTCGTCGCGGCGGCCCTGCCGCCAGCCCGCGATGTCGAGCATCAGCCGGCTGCGGTTGCCCGAGGCCTGCTGCACGGCCAGGCGGGTCAGCTCCTGCAGGCTCTCGAGCACCGAGCCCTTGTCGCCGACGAGCTTGTTCAGGTCCTCGCCGCCGTCGATGCTGACGATCGCGCGCCCGCCCTCGACGTCGAGGTCGATGTCGCCGTCGAAATCCAGGACGTCGAGCAACTTCTCCAGGTAGTCCCCGGCGATGTCCCCCTCCTGGATCAGGACGTCCTCGCCACTGGGCTTGGTCGGCTCCGGGGTCTGCACGTCACCGTCCTGTGCGGTCTTCGGCACGGTGTGTCTCCTCTCCACGTGAACGCATGGGGCGCGGCCGGCCCACGCGACGGCCGGTCTGTCCGGGCCCGTCGGGGCCGTGCTGCGCGGGTCGGGGCCTAGCGGCGCTTGTTGCGCTTGCCGGCTCCGGGACGGGACCCGCCGGACTTGCCGCCCTGGGACGGGCGCTTCCCGGACGAGCCACCGGAGGTCTTCACCGGCTTGGCGCCGGGCTTCTTCTGCCCACCCGACGGGCGCGAGCCGCTGCCGTTCGCGGAGGAGCCGTTCCCGTTCGAACCGTTTCCGTTCGAACCGTTTCCGGCCGAGGAGGCGGATCCGGTCGTGGACGCGTCCACGTCGTCGTGCTCCACCGACTCCGGCTCCACGTCGGCGTCCGAGCCGTTGCGGTCCTGGGGCCGGACCGGCTTCTGCCCGGGCTTGGGGGCCAGCGACTTGGCCGCCTCCGCCGTCTTCTCGCGCTTCTCCGTCTCCTCGACGTCGATCCGCTTGTAGACGACGTACTGCTGGCCGAGCGTCCAGAGGTTGTTCGTGACCCAGTAGAACAGCACCGCGAGCGGCAGGAACGGCGCACCGACCACGACACCGATCGGGAACACGTACAGCATCAGCTTGTTCATGATCGCGGCCTGCGCGTTGCCGGCCTGCGCCTCGGCCTGGCGGGCCACCGAGTGCCGCGCGGTGATGTGGGTGAAGACGCCCGCCGCGATCATCAGCGGGATCATCACCATCCACTGGTAGACGAGGTTCCCGCCGAGCATCTCCACGCTGGGGACGCCCTGGCCGCCGAACCCGCCGAGGGGGAACACCGCCGCACCGAGCTTGGACCCGAGCAGGTTGGAGTCGACGAACGAGCGGACCTCGTCCGCGCCGAAGAAGTAGTTCTCGGTCTTACCCGGCTTGAACTCGCGCAGCACGTGGAACAGGCCGATGAACACCGGGACCTGGACCAGCACCGGCAGGCAGCCGCCGAGCGGGTTCGCCCCGTTCTCGGACTGCAGCTTCTGCATCTCGGTGGCGAGCTTCTGCCGGTCGTTGGCGTACTTCTTCCGGAGCTTCTGCATCTCCGGGGCCATCTGCTGCATCTTGCGCATCGACCGGACCTGGCCGACGAACGGCTTGTACAGAAGAGCGCGCAGGGTGACGACGAGGAACACCACCGACAGGGCCCAGGCGAGGCCGCTCGTGTCCCCGAAGACGAAGCTGAACACCTCGTGCCACAGCCACATGATGAAGCTGATCGGGTAGTAGATGAAGTTCAGCACGGCGCTTGCTCCTCGCGGTCTCGGGCGTGGCCCGTGGTGCGGTCCTCGGCCGAGGGGCCTCTCGATCGGGAAGAAGTCGTCTCACGACGCGGCGGAACCATGTCTACCCCGCCAGGGTGCCACGGGCCGCAGCGCAGCAGCCGTCGAACGGTGAGCCAGATGCCACGGAGAAGGCCGTGCACCTCCAGCGCCTCGACCGCGTACGCGCTGCAGCTGGGGTAGAAGCGGCAGGTCGGCGGCAGCGCCGGCGAGATCCAACGCTGGTACCCACGCACCACCGACGCCGCGGCCCTCGCACCGATGCTCACGAGGACACACCCTGGTTCGGGGCCGGACGCTGGTTCGGGGCCGGACGCCCGGCGGTTCGCGGACGCTGTGCCGACCGCAACGCCGAGTCGAGATCGACACCGAGCTCGGACGACGACGCGTCCGACGACGGCGGCAGCGCGCGCACGACGAGCATCGCCCCCGGAGGGAGCCGGTCCAGCCGGTCCGCCACCAGGTGCCGCAGGCGCCGGGCCACCCGGTGCCGGACGACCGCGTTGCCGACGGCCTTGCTCACGACGAAACCCGCCCTCGGCCCGTCGTGCGCGGGCACGGCGGCGGGGCGGGTCTGGTCGAGATGGACGACGAGCCGGGTACGCCCGGCCCGACGACCACGACGGATCGTCGAGGCGAAGTCGGGCCGGCGTGTGAGCCGGGCTCGGGCCGGCAACACTGGCGCTACCCGGGTCTGCGTGACCGGCCGTCAGGCCGAGAGCTTCTCGCGCCCCTTGCGACGACGCGTCGCGAGGATCGCGCGGCCGGCGCGGGTGCGCATGCGCAGGCGGAAACCGTGCACACGCGCCCGACGGCGGTTGTTCGGCTGGAAGGTGCGCTTGCCCTTGGTCACGGTCGACTCTCCTGGACGGCGGGTTGGACGGGCGCGAGCCCGACCGCCGGTTGCTCAGCTGGATGTACTCATGGTCGTCGCCGGCCAGTGCGCAGGGCCACCACGACGAACCGAGGCACTCCACGACAGGTCGGCAGAGACCGACCACTGTCCAGCTTTCTCCTGTCAAGGGTACGCAGCCGTCTCGAAGGGGGTCAAACCAGCCCCGCTCCGCCGCTGGCACCCCCTGCGACCTGCACCGGAGCCGTACCCGCACCCACCCGTCGAACGGCCTGCGCGGACACTGCTAGCGTTCCGGCTCCGCTCGTGCGTCCCCGCACGACCCGATGTCCACCCCGGCGCCCCGCTGCGCGCCGGGCCCCGACGCCTGCGTACCTTCTTACGCACAAGTGTGGATAACCCTGGGGATGCAGCGCCACCGTGTTCAGCGCACGGGGCACCGCGCACGGGGGATGATCGCCGCAACGGGGAACGAGTCGAGGCGGGAGGGGGACACCGCGGATGACCGACCAGCCTGGAGATCTCGGACGGGTCTGGAACCGGGTCATCGCCGACCTCTCCGGAGCCTCGGCCGAGTCCGGTGCCCCGAGCCTGTCCCCCCAGCAGCGCGCCTTCCTGCGCCTGACCCGGCCGCTCGGGCTGCTCGACGGCACCGCTCTGCTCGCCGCGCCGAGCGAGTTCGCCAAGGACGCCATCGAGCGGATCCTGCGCCGCCCGATCAGTGACGCCCTGGGCCGGCATCTCGGTGTCACCGTGAACCTCGCGGTCGTGGTCGACGCCTCCGCCGCGTCCGGCGGCACCGAGGTGCCCGACCCTCCGGGCTTCGGGCGCCCCCAGCCCGGCACCGGTCTGCTGTCTCCGATCCCGGTCGGCTCCGGCGACCGGTCGTCCGACCCGTCCGGCGACCACGGACCGCGCCACACCCCGGACCGGGACGGCGCTGCAGACACCGGGTACCCCGGCGGCGTCGAGGTGCGCGAGAGCGGACCGGCCGAGTACGACGGCGCGAGCGCCGACGGCGGCGGGAGCGGTGAGCAGCTCACCACCGAACCCGCGCCCACCAACGGGGGCGGCGGCTGGTCCCCGGACGGCCGCGGCGAGTCGGCCCGCGCCGAGCAGGGCACCGCATGGCCCGCCTACACCGCGCCACAGGCGGGGGACCCGGTCGCACCGCGTTCGCAGACCCGGCTCAACGAGCGCTACACCTTTGACACATTCGTCATCGGCGCGTCGAACCGGTTCAGCCACGCCGCCGCGGTCGCGGTGTCCGAGGCGCCGGCGCGCGCCTACAACCCGTTGTTCATCTGGGGCGAGTCCGGGTTGGGCAAGACCCACCTGCTGCACGCCGTCGGGCACTACGCACAGCGGCTGTTCCCCGGGATGCGGGTCCGGTACGTCAGTACCGAGGAGTTCACCAACGACTTCATCAACTCGCTGCGCGACGACCGCAAGGTCGCGTTCCAGCGCCGCTACCGCGACGTCGACGTCCTGCTGGTCGACGACATCCAGTTCCTGGAGGGCAAGGAAGGAACCCAGGAGGAGTTCTTCCACACCTTCAACACGCTGCACAACGCGAACAAGCAGATCGTCGTCTCCTCGGACCGGCCGCCCAAGCGCCTGGAGACGCTCGAGGACCGGATGCGGACCCGCTTCGAGTGGGGCCTGATCACCGACATCCAGCCGCCCGAGCTGGAGACCCGGATCGCGATCCTGCGCAAGAAGGCCGCCCAGGACCGGCTCGCCGTCCCCGGCGACGTCCTGGAGTTCATCGCCGAGCGGATCGAGCGCAACATCCGCGAGCTCGAGGGTGCGCTGATCCGGGTCACCGCGTTCGCCTCGCTGAACCGCCAGCCGGTCGACACCCAGCTCGCCGAGATCGTGCTGCGCGACCTCATCCCGGACTCGGCCGCCTCCGAGATCACCGCGCCGACGATCATGGCGGTCACCGCCGAGTTCTTCGGCGTGACGCTCGACGACCTGTCCGGCCCGGGCAAGACGAAGGCGCTCGCGCAGGCACGCCAGATCTCGATGTACCTGTGCCGCGAGCTGACCGACCTGTCGTTGCCGCGGATCGGCCAGACGTTCGGCGGCCGCGACCACACGACCGTCATGCACGCGGACAAGAAGATCCGCAACGAGATCTCGCTCCGTCGCAAGACCTTCGAACAGGTCCAGGAGCTCACCGCGCGGATCAAGCTCCGCGCCCGGCACTGAGCCCGGCTCCTCCTCTCCCCGGCACGCCGCCCCCGCCTCCGGAGCGGGTTATCCACCGGCCGCACGGATACATCCACAGGTCACGGCGCCCGTTCGTCCGTTTCCGGCCGGTCACCGGCCGCGATCCCCGGCCGCCGGCCCCACCCACACGGACACCAGGCAGACAGGCCCTCAACGGCCCTCTGCGGCGCTCCTGGGCCGTCCCATCGCGGATCCGGAGGGGCGCCCGGGCCGTTGCCGGGCCGTGATCACGATCTCCATCGGGGACGGGCCGATCGCTGCCGCGTGTCGGTCCCACACCGCCCACTCGACGTCCGGTAGAGGGCGTTCGGCGCACAGTCGGTGATCGAGGTGATCGACTTCTCCCAGCGCCCGGTCACCCTGCGTCGACATGTCTGTGACGGGTGTGGCCATTGTGAGTCCCAGGGGTCGGGCGACCTCCCGATCGACACCGGATCCCCATCACCCTCGGTGGAAGATCCGACACGCTTCCACCCACATCTGGGGACAACTCTGTGGATTGTTGCGCAGGGACCGGTGGACGGACGGGCGTGAATCGGTGGACAACTCGGGTCCATCCCGGGGACAGATCCGGGACAGGTCGGGCGGATCGGCGTCGGTCCACCGCCCGGCGAAGCTGCCCACCGTCCGTCCCAGGGTCGGGTCCCCAGCCGACGCGGCCTGCTGACCAGCGCGGACGACCTCCATCCACACCGTGCACAGGACTTACTACTACTACTGTTTCTCCCTCTAGAGATCTCTTGAAGAAGAACAAGCACGTGGACAGGTGAACGTCGAGCACCCCGAACGGGCACGCAGGGTCAGCCACGACGACGGTCAGGGCGGCGTGGAAAGTGTCGGCCGGAGCCTCTACGGTGAGGCCTCCGGCGAACCGGGGTCCCGACATCGGGGACCGGTCGCCGGCAGTCGTGTCGTTCAGCGGTGCCTCGGCGCACCGGCGTTACCTGTCCACTCGTCGCGGACCGGCCTCCCGGCCGGTGTTCGACGCTCCACCGGGGAAGGGTTCCCGCTGCCATGAAGTTCCGGGTCGAACGCGACGTCCTAGCGGACGCGGCCGCCTGGGTGGCCCGCAGCCTCCCGGCCCGTCCACCGGTGCCGGTGCTCGGTGGCGTGCTGATCCAGTCCGGCGAGGGCGAGTCCGACGAGCGCCTGACCGTCTCCGGCTTCGACTACGAGACCTCGGCGCGGGTCGAGCTCGATGCCACGGTCGGCGAGCCCGGCCGGATGCTCGTCTCGGGCCGGCTGCTGGCCGACATCACCCGCGCCCTGCCGTCCAAGCCGGTCGACCTGGTGGTCGACGGGTCCCGCGCGACGATCAACTGCGGGAACAGCCGGTTCAGCCTCCCGACGATGCCGGTCGAGGACTACCCGCAGCTGCCGGCCATGCCCCAGCGCGCCGGCTCGGTCGACGCCGGGCAGCTCGCGGCCGCGGTGGCCCAGGTCGCCGTCGCCGCCGGACGCGACGACACGCTGCCGATGCTCACCGGCATCCGGCTCGAGATCGAGGGCACCCAGCTGACCCTGGCGGCGACCGACCGGTTCCGGCTCGCGGTCCGCGAGCTGGAGTGGGTCCCCGAGGACGACTCGATCTCGACCGCGGTGCTGATCCCTGCGAAGACCCTGGCCGAGGTGGCCAAGACGCTCTCCGGCTCGGGCACGGTGGAGATCGCGCTCTCGGCGGGCGACGGGATGCTCGGGCTCACCGGCGGCGGCCGCCGCTCGACCAGCCGGCTGCTGGACGCGGAGTTCCCCCGCTTCCGCCAGCTGATCCCGGCCGAGCACACCACGGCCGCCGAGCTCGAGGTGTCCGCGCTGGTGGAGGCGATCAAGCGGGTGTCGCTGGTGGCCGACCGGGTCGCCCAGATCCGCCTGGAGTTCGGCGAGGACGGCCTGCGCCTGGCCGCCGGCGGCGACGACGTCGGCAGCGCCGAGGAGGAGGTTCCCTGCGCGCTCGACGGCAACCCGCTGACCATCGCGTTCAACCCGGGCTACCTGCTCGACGCACTGGGGCAGCTGCACACCGACCGCGCGCAGCTCACGTTCACCACGCCCAACCGTCCGGCCCTGGTCCGCCCGGTGCCGCCCCCGGCCGCGGACGACGCGGAGGCCACGCCCCCGGAGAAGTCCGGGTACCTGCATCTGCTGATGCCGGTCCGCCTGCCCGGCTGACGAAACGAACATCCCGGCTGAGCGGGCCCGTCCGTCCGGGACCAGACTGTGCCCCGGACGCGGCCCGCCGACCCCCTCGGCGTAGGCCGGACGAGCGTGGGAAAGGGGTCTTCTCGTGCAGATCGGACTGATCGGTCTCGGCCGCATGGGCGGCAACATGCGGGACCGGTTGCGCGCGGCGGGTCACGAGGTCGTCGGCTACGACCCGCGGCCCGAGGTCAGCGACGTCGGCTCGCTCGGCGAGCTGGCCGCGGCACTGACCACGCCCCGCGTGGTCTGGGTGATGGTCCCCTCGGGCGACCCGACCCGCAGCACCGTGACGACGCTGTCCGAGACCCTGTCCGCCGGTGACCTGGTGATCGACGGAGGCAACTCCCGGTACACCGACGACGGCCCGAACGCCGAGTTGCTCGACGCGAAGGGCATCGGCTACGTCGACTGCGGCGTCTCCGGCGGCATCTGGGGCAAGGACAACGGTTACGGCCTGATGGCCGGGGGCTCCGACGAGCACATCGCCCTGGCCATGCCGATCTTCGACGCGCTGCGCCCGGAGGGCCCGCGCGAGGAGGGCTTCGCCCACGCCGGCCCGGTCGGCGCCGGGCACTTCTCGAAGATGGTCCACAACGGCATCGAGTACGGCCTGATGCAGGCCTACGCCGAGGGCTTCGAGCTGATGCAGGCCAGCGAGCTGGTGACCGACGTGCCCGGTGTCGTGCAGGCCTGGTCGCGCGGCACCGTGGTCCGGTCCTGGCTGCTGGACCTGCTGGTCAACGCGCTGAAGCAGGACCCGGACCTGACCGAGCTGGAGGGCTGGGTCGACGACTCCGGCGAGGGCCGGTGGACGATCGAGGAGGCGATCCGGCACGCCGTCCCGCTGCCGGTGATCTCCGCGGCGCTGTTCGCGCGGTTCTCCTCCCGCCAGGACGAGTCGCCTGCGATGAAGGCGGTGGCCGCGCTGCGCCACCAGTTCGGCGGGCACGCGGTGAAGTCCGCCGGCCCGACCGGCGCTCCCGGCGACAAGGCCGGCCCGTCCTCGGGCACCGGCTCGACCGCGCCGTCGTCGGACTGACCGGCCTGGCGTGTACCTGCGGCGTTTCTCGGTCACCGACTTCCGGTCCTGGCCCGATGCGGAGCTCGAGCTCGATCCCGGCGTGACGGTGCTCGTCGGCCCGAACGGGGTCGGCAAGACCAACCTCGTCGAGGGCATGGGGTACCTGGCCACGCTCGGCTCGCACCGGGTCGCCTCGGACGCCCCGCTGATCCGGCGGGGCGCGGAGCAGGCACTGGTGCGCGGCGAGGTGCACCACCAGGGCCGCAAGCTCGGGGTCGAGCTGGAGATCAACAACGGTCGGCCGAACCGGGCGCGGGTGAACCGCTCGCCGGTCACCCGCCCGCGCGACGTGCTGGGCATCCTGCGCACCGTGCTGTTCGCGCCGGAGGACCTGGCGCTGGTGCGCGGCGACCCGGGTGAGCGCCGGCGGTTCCTCGACGAGCTGCTGGTGGCCCGCTTCCCGCGCTACGCCGGGGTGCGGTCGGACTACGACCGGGTGCTCAAGCAGCGCTCGGCCCTGCTCAAGTCCGCCCGTGGCGGGCTGCGTGGCGGGTCCCGCTCCCGATCCTCGGACCCGGACGCGCCGGACGACCTCGCCACGCTCGAGATCTGGGACGGCCACCTGGCCCGGCACGGTGCCGCGCTGCTGGCCGGGCGCCGCGAGCTCGTCGTCGCGCTCGGGCCCTACGCGGCCGAGTCGTTCGCCGAGATCGCGCCGTCGTCGGACCCGATCACCCTGGACTACCGCAGCAGCATCGGGACCGCGACGGTCTCGGAGATGCCGGGCACGACCGAGGAGATCGAGGCCCGGCTGATCGAGCAGCTCGCGACCGTGCGCAGGCAGGAGGTCGAGCGCGGGGTGTGCCTGGTCGGCCCGCACCGCGACGACCTGGAGCTCACGCTCGGCGAGGGCCCGGCCAAGGGGTACGCGAGCCACGGCGAGTCCTGGGCGTTCGCACTCGCCCTCCGGCTGGCCTCCTACCGCCTGCTGCGCGCCGACGACGTCGAACCGGTGCTGGTGCTCGACGACGTGTTCGCCGAGCTGGACTCCGCCCGGCGCCGGGCCCTGGCCGGGCTGGCGGCCCAGGCCGAGCAGGTGCTGGTGACCGCGGCCGTGCCCGAGGACGTCCCGCCGGAACTGGACGGGACCCGGTTCGTCGTGGGGGAGGGACGGGTGGACCGCGAGGCCGCCCGCCCGGCGTCGTGACCCGGCCCCGCTCGCGGGTCGGCAACGACCGTCCGCCGGGCCCGGGAGGTCACGGCCGAGTAACACCGACCTGGGGACAAGTCTGTGGATATTGTGGATAACTCCGCCTCGCCTGGTGATCGTCGGGGGCCGGCTCCGCGAACGGGCCGTGAACGGCACCCCGACGGCGGTGGACAGCGCGATCCTGTCCCCACCCCTGGGGACGGCGGATCCGGCGCCGGAGGTCACGGCGAGGACACGGCATCGGGCGGTGGACCGGGCGGTAAGCGCGGGGCCGACCTGGCGCGGGACGCGCTGAAGGCGGCACGCGAGCAGTCGGCCAAGAAGGCCGCGGAGCGTTCCGCCGATCCGCTGCCGAAGCTGCGGGTGGTCTCCGGCAGGGGACGCCGGCGCCGGTGGTCGGGCTCCGGGCCCGACGACCGGGACCCGCAGCCGTTCGGCCGGATCGTCTCCCGGGTGTCGATGGACCGCGGATGGTCGCCGCGGCTGACCGACGCCACGGTGATCGGGCGCTGGCCGCAGCTCGTCGGGCCGGACGTGTCCGACCACTGCACCCCGGTGTCGTTGCGCGACGGGGAGCTGACCCTGCAGGCCGAGTCCACCGCGTGGGCCACCCAGCTGCGCACCCTGCAGCGGCAGCTGCTCACCCGCCTCGCCGCCGCGGTCGGCCCGAACGTCGTGCGCCGGATCCGGGTGGTGGCCCCGAGCGGGCCGAGCTGGCGGCACGGTCCACGGCACGTGCGCGGCCGCGGCCCTCGTGACACGTACGGCTGAGCGGAGCTTGCGGAGCGAACATCTGCGCTGACGGTCCGCCCGTCGGATCGAGGCCCGCGAGCCGCTGTCGGTGACCGACGACGCGGCCCGGGTTCCGTAGAATCGAGATGAGGGCGAGATGACGCCGTCGGAGCTGCGAGACGATCCGCCCACCGGCGTCGCGACCCGGTTCGACTCCCGTTCGCCCGTCTGTGGCGATTCTGGGCGGGTCCTAGCCGCAGTTCTGTCGGGGTCTACAAGTAGACTGGTCTCAGTGTTCCCGGGTGGCCTCTCGGCCGGTCGGGTCGTTGCGCCGGCGTGCGCGGCCCCGCAGAACGCGGCGGGTCGTGCCGGCTCACAAGGCGAGGAGATCCCAGGACTCGTGGCAGCCCAGGACAAGGCAGCGCAGAAGAACTCGTACGGCGCGTCGTCGATCACCGTGCTCAAGGGGCTGGAGGCGGTCCGCAAGCGCCCCGGCATGTACATCGGCTCGACCGGTGAACGCGGTCTGCACCACCTGATCCAGGAGGTGGTGGACAACTCGGTCGACGAGGCGATGGCCGGCTACGCCACCCGGATCGAGGTCACGCTGCTGGCCGACGGAGGGGTCCGGGTCGTCGACGACGGCCGCGGCATCCCGGTCGGGATGCACCCGGTGGAGAAGAAGCCGACCCTCGAGGTCGTCCTCACCAGCCTGCACGCGGGCGGCAAGTTCGACGACAAGTCCTACGCGGTCTCCGGTGGCCTGCACGGCGTCGGCGTCTCGGTGGTGAACGCGCTGTCCACCGCGCTCGAGGCCGAGGTGCACGTCGACGGCCAGATCTGGAAGCAGCGCTACGAGCTGGCGGTGCCCGGGGAGCTGATCGAGGCCGGGCCGACGAAGAAGACCGGGACCACGATCACGTTCTGGGCCGACGGGTCGATCTTCGAGTCGACGACCTACACGCTGGAGACGATCCGGCGCCGGCTGCAGGAGATGGCGTTCCTGAACAAGGGGCTGACCATCGTGCTGCGCGACGAGCGCACCAGCCGCGACGGCGGCTCCGTCGGCGACGCCGAGGACGAGGGCCCGGCGATCGTCGCCGACGACGAGCCGGACGCCGAGGGCTACGTCGCGAAGGTGACCGAGCACGTCTTCTGCTACCCGGGCGGGCTGGAGGACTTCGTCGCGCACCTGAACCGGAGCAAGGACCCGATCCACAAGAAGATCGTCTCCTACACCGGCGAGGGCCCCGGCCACCAGATCGAGGTGGCGATGCAGTGGAACTCGGGCTACTCCGAGTCGGTCTACACGTTCGCCAACACGATCAACACGCACGAGGGCGGCACGCACGAGGAGGGCTTCCGGCACGCGCTGACCGCGACGGTCAACAAGTACGCGCGCGACAAGAAGCTGATCAAGGAGAAGGACGCCGCGCTGTCGGGCGACGACATCCGCGAGGGACTGGCCGCGATCGTCTCGGTGAAGGTCTCCGAGCCCCAGTTCGAGGGCCAGACCAAGACCAAGCTCGGCAACACCGAGGTCAAGTCGTTCGTCCAGCGGATCAGTAACGAGTGGCTGGCGGACTGGTTCGAGCGCAATCCCAACGAGGCCAAGACGATCGTCACCAAGGCCGTCTCCTCGGCCCAGGCCCGCCTGGCCGCACGTCGTGCCCGTGAGCTGGTCCGACGCAAGAGCGCCGGCGACATCGGGGGCCTGCCCGGCAAGCTCGCCGACTGCCGGTCCACGGACCCGGTCAAGTCCGAGGTCTACATCGTGGAGGGCGACTCCGCGGGCGGCTCGGCCAAGTCCGGCCGGGACTCGATGTTCCAGGCGATCCTCCCGATCCGCGGCAAGATCATCAACGTGGAGAAGGCGCGGATCGACCGGGTCCTCAAGAACACCGAGGTCCAGGCCATCATCACGGCGTTGGGCACCGGCATCCACGACGAGTTCGACGTGGAGAAGCTGCGCTACCACAAGATCGTGCTGATGGCCGACGCCGACGTCGACGGCCAGCACATCCGGACGCTGCTGCTCACGCTGCTGTTCCGGTTCATGCGCCCGCTGGTCGAGGCCGGTCACGTGTTCCTGGCCTGCCCGCCGCTCTACAAGATCAAGTGGGGTGGCCGGAGCTCGGAGCCGGAGTTCGCCTACTCCGACGCCGAGCGGGACGGCCTGATCGAGGCCGGCCGCGCGGCCGGTAAGAAGCTCCCCCGGGACGAGGGCGTGCAGCGCTACAAGGGCCTCGGCGAGATGAACGCCAAGGAGCTGTGGGAGACCACGATGGACCCGGCGTTCCGGGTGCTGCAGCGGGTCACCCTCGACGACGCCGCGCAGGCCGACGAGCTGTTCTCGGTCCTGATGGGCGAGGACGTGGAGTCCCGCCGGTCCTTCATCACCCGTAACGCCAAGGACGTGCGGTTCCTGGACGTCTGATCCCCCGATCCGGACAGCTGATCCAGACGTACGTATGAACCGCGCGAGCAGGAGAAGAACCTCGTGACCGACACCATGGACCCACCCGGCACCACCACGGGTGAGGGCGGCGGCGACCGGATCGAACCGGTCGACATCCAGCAGGAGATGCAGCGCTCCTACATCGACTACGCGATGAGCGTGATCGTCGGTCGCGCGCTGCCGCTCGTCGAGGACGGACTCAAGCCGGTGCACCGGCGGGTCCTGTACTCGATGGGGGAGAACAACTTCCGCCCCGACCGCTCCTACGTCAAGTGCGCCCGCGTCGTCGGCGAGGTGATGGGTAACTACCACCCGCACGGCGACAGCTCGATCTACGACGCGCTGGTGCGTCTGGCCCAGCCGTGGGCGATGCGCTACCCGCTGATCGACGGGCAGGGCAACTTCGGCTCCCGGGGCAACGACCCGGCCGCGGCGATGCGCTACACCGAGTGCCGCCTGTCGCCGCTGGCGATGGCGATGCTGCAGGACATCGAGGAAGACACCGTCGGGTTCACCGACAACTATGACGGCAAGACCCAGGAACCCGACGTCCTGCCGTCGCGGGTACCGAACCTGCTGATCAACGGCAGCTCCGGGATCGCGGTCGGGATGGCGACCAACATCCCGCCGCACAACCTGCGCGAGGTCGGCGAGGGCGTCGTCTGGGCGCTGGACAACTTCGAGTGCTCCGACGAGGAGCTGCTCGAGGCGCTGATGGCCCGGATCAAGGGCCCGGACTTCCCGACCGCCGGCCTGATCGTGGGCCGCGACGGCATCGAGTCCGCCTACCGGACCGGCCGCGGCTCGGTCCGGATGCGCGCGGTCGTCGAGGTCGAGGAGGACGCCAAGGGGCGCACCACGATCGTCGTCACCGAGCTGCCCTACCAGGTCAACCCGGACAACCTCGTCGAGTCGGTCGCGGCGATGGTCCGGGACGGCAAGATGTCCGGGATCTCCGAGATCAACGACGAGTCCTCGGACCGCATCGGCATGCGGATCGTGTTCACGCTCAAGCGCGACGCCGTCGCCAAGGTCGTGCTGAACAACCTCTACAAGCACAGCCAGCTGCAGTACAGCTTCGGCGTCAACATGCTGGCCATCGTCGACGGCGTCCCGCGCACGCTGCGGCTCGACCAGGTCGTCCGGAACTACGTCCGGCACCAGATCGACGTGATCGTCCGGCGGACCCGCTACCGGCTGCGCAAGGCCGAGGAGCGCGCCCACATCCTGCGCGGCCTGGTCAAGGCGCTCGACGCGCTGGACGAGGTGATCGCCCTGATCCGCCGCTCGGAGACGGTCGACGTCGCCCGGACCGGCCTGATCGACCTGCTGGAGATCGACGGCGAGCAGGCCCAGGCGATCCTGGACATGCAGCTGCGGCGCCTCGCCGCGCTGGAGCGCCAGAAGATCGTCGACGAGCTCGCCGAGATCGAGCTGGAGATCGCGGACTACCAGGACATCCTGGCCCGGCCGGAGCGTCAGCGTCAGATCGTCCGCGACGAGCTCATGGAGATCGTCGAGAAGCACGGCGACGAGCGGCGCACCCGCCTGGTCGCCGACGACGGCGAGGTCGCCGACGAGGACCTGATCGCGGTCGAGGACGTCGTCGTCACGATCACCGAGACCGGCTACGCCAAGCGCACGAAGACCGACCTCTACCGGGCGCAGAAGCGCGGCGGCAAGGGCGTGCAGGGCGCGACGCTGAAGCAGGACGACATCGTCGCCCACTTCTTCGTCTGCTCCACCCACGACTGGATGCTGTTCTTCACCAACAAGGGCCGGGTCTACCGGCTCAAGGCCTACGAGCTCCCCGAGGCCAACCGGAGCGCCCGCGGCCAGCACCTGGCCAACCTGCTCGCGTTCCAGCCCGACGAGCACGTCGCCCAGGTCATGCAGATCAAGGACTACACGGCGCGGCCCTACCTCGTCCTCGCGACGAGAACGGGTCTGGTGAAGAAGTCCAAGCTCACCGACTTCGACTCCAACCGCACCGGCGGCCTGATCGGCATCAACCTGCGCGACGACGACGAGCTGGTCGGTGCCGTGCTCTGCTCCGGGGACGACGACCTGCTGCTGGTCTCGGCGGAGGGGCAGTCGATCCGGTTCACCGCGACCGACGACGCGCTGCGCCCGATGGGCCGGGCGACGTCCGGCGTGCTGGGCATGCGGTTCAACACCGGGGACCGGCTGCTCGCGCTCAGCGTGATCCGGCCGGACACGTTCCTCCTGGTCGCCACGGCGGGCGGATACGCCAA
>NZ_JADQDD010000159.1 GCF_019263595.1 Pseudonocardia sp. KRD291
GATCGCCGCGCCGGCCCTGGCGACGGCGTCGGCCGTGCTGTCCATGTTCGCGACCAGCTTCGCCAGCGCGGCCGCGGCCTCGTCCAGCTGCGCGACGACCTTGCTGATCCTCTCGGCCGCCTGCAGGGCCAGCGTCGTGGCCTCCAGGACCATCGACGGGACGGCCGCCGCGGCGGCCAGACCCGCGCTGATCACGGTCGCCGCCAGCCAGGCGACGAGCTTGCCGAGCCAGTCGGCGATCATGTCCCGGATCAGCGACCGCACCGTCCCGACCATCGCGGCCGAGGTCAGGACCGTCTCCGAGATCCCGGCCGTGTCCTGCGACGTCGCGGACAACGCATCCTGCATGCGGCCTGCCGCGACCCGGTAGGCATCGGCCGCCTCGCCCTCCCAGCCCGCCACCTCGCGGGCCATCGCGCCGTCGAATGCTGTGGCCTGGGCGGCGAGCTCCAGCGACAGCAGATGCCAGGCCTTCGCCCGGGCCTCGATCTCCGGCGGGTCCCCGAGCATCGCGTCGAGGGGTTCACGCAGGAACGAGATGTGTTCGATGGCCCAGCCGGCGACACCACCCAGGATGGTGCCCACCGGATCCATCGCCAGCCCGAGCGTGTCCAGGCCCGCGGCGCTCCCCGCTGCGGCGATCCCGCCGGCGTCCTGCTCGCCGAAGGACTCGCCGAGATCCTTGTAGCTGGACAGGGCCCCCGAGCCCTCGGCCCAGTCCCGCTCCGGCTCGACCGTGGTCACCCGTCACCGCCGAACAGCTCGGCGACCCGCCGGTCGGCGTTCTCGTAGTCGGCCGCGCAGCCGCGGAGACCGTCGGCCGCGTCGCTCAGGGCACGGCACAGCTTCTCTACGGCGACCGCACCGGACCCCATCGCCGACGTCGCCGCGCCGGAGAAGACCTGACCGATCAGCCCGTAGGCGTCCGTGGAGAGCGTGTTCTGCGCCGGGATCTTCGCCGCGACCGCGTGCTCGACGTTCCCGACACCCGTCGCGTGCGCCCGCACGTCCCCGGGAACCACGCGGAACACGTCATCGGTCACCGCGCGGCCCTCCCGGCCGCGGTGACCGGCTCCACCACCTCGCGGACCTGCCGCGACGCGTCGGCCGCGGCCTCGCGGGACAGGCTCAGCACCAGCTCGGCCAGGCGGTTGCGGGGCACGTCCTCGGCGCGCGACCCGAACCGCAGCTCGAGCAGGGCACCGGAGCCGTTCACCGTCACGGTGACGGCGCCGTCGCGGCTGGCCGCGGTGGCGGTCAGGCCCTCGAGCTGGGCCTGGGCCCGCTCGGCGCGACCGCGCAGCTCCTCCATGCGGCCGCGGTAGTCGGCGAGCCAGGCTCGCGTGTCGGACGGGTCCGCGCCGGAGGACGAGGGCGCGGACGGGAGGCCCGTGAGGTGGCGGGACGGTCGTGGGTCCATGCGCCGGGACGGTAGGAGCCGCCGCCCCGGCGCACGGCCGTTCGGCCGGGTCAGTTCGCGATCGCGACCGGCTCCGGGCCCGTGCCGAGCCCCTTGCCGACGATCAGCCCGCCGGTCCCGCCGGACGCGGACGGGTCCAGGTCGACCCGCACCGTGTCGCCCTCGCGGACGCCGCCGGAGAGCAGCTCGCGGGCGAGCTGGTCGCCGATCGAGGACTGCACCAGCCGCCGCAGCGGGCGCGCGCCGTAGACCGGGTCGAACCCGTTCATGGCCAGCCACTCCCGCGCCGGGTCGGTGACCTCGAGGGTCAGCCGCCGCTTGGACAGCCGCCCGCGCAGGACGTCGACCTGGATGTCGACGATGTGCGTGAGCTCGTCGGTGGACAGCGCGTGGAACACCACGACGTCGTCGAGCCGGTTGAGGAACTCCGGCTTGAAGTGCGTCCGGACCACCGACATCACGGCGTCGTTGCGCTGCTGCTCGTCGAGGTTCTGGTCGGCGATCACGCCGCCGCCCAGGTTCGAGGTGAGTACCAGGATCGTGTTCCTGAAGTCGACCGTGTGGCCCTGGCCGTCGGTCAGACGTCCGTCGTCGAGCACCTGCAGCAGCGTGTCGAACACGTCCGGGTGCGCCTTCTCGACCTCGTCGAACAGCACCACCGTGTACGGACGGCGGCGCACCGCCTCGGTGAGCTGGCCGCCCTGGTCGTAGCCGACGTAGCCGGGAGGGGCACCGACCAGGCGGGCCACCGAGTGCTTCTCGGAGTACTCGCTCATGTCGATCCGGACCATCGCCCGCTCGTCGTCGAACAGGAACTCCGCCAGCGCCTTGGCCAGCTCGGTCTTGCCGACGCCGGTCGGTCCGAGGAACAGGAACGACCCGGTCGGCCGGTTCTCGTCGGAGATCCCGGTCCGCGCGCGGCGCACCGCGTCGGACACCGCGCGGACGGCCTCGGCCTGGCCGACCACGCGCCGGCCCAGCTCGTCCTCCATCCGCAGCAGCTTCGCGGTCTCGCCCTCGAGCATCCGACCGGCCGGGATCCCGGTCCACGCGGACACGACGTCGGCGACGTCGTCCGGGCCGACCTCCTCCTTGAGCATCACCGTCTCGGCGCTGTCCTCGACGGCCGCGGCCTTCTCGGCGAGCTCCTTCTCCAGCGCCGGGATGCGCCCGTAGCGCAGCTCCGCGGCCCGGCCCAGGTCGCCGTCGCGCTCGGCCCGGTCGGACTCGCCGCGCAGCTGCTCGAGCTGCTCCTTGAGGTCCCGGGTGACGTCGATGGCGCTCTTCTCGTTCTGCCAGCGCGCGGTGAGTGCGGACAGCGTCTCCCGCTTCTCGGCCAGCTCGGCGCGCAGCGCGACCAGACGCTCCTTGGAGGCGGCGTCGGACTCGTTGTCCAGTGCCATCTCCTCGATCTCGAGGCGGCGTACGGCGCGCTCCACCGTGTCGATCTCCACCGGCCGCGAGTCGATCTCCATCCGGAGCCGGGACGCGGCCTCGTCGACCAGGTCGATGGCCTTGTCCGGCAGGAACCGGGCGGTGATGTAGCGGTCCGACAGGGTCGCGGCGGCGACCAGTGCGGCGTCGGTGATCCGGACGCCGTGGTGCACCTCGTAGCGCTCCTTGAGCCCGCGCAGGATGCCGACCGTGTCCTCCGGGGAGGGCTCGCCGACGAGCACCTGCTGGAACCGGCGCTCCAGCGCGGCGTCCTTCTCGATGTGCTGGCG
Organism: Pseudonocardia sp. KRD291; assembly: GCF_019263595.1. Taxonomy (GTDB): domain Bacteria; phylum Actinomycetota; class Actinomycetes; order Mycobacteriales; family Pseudonocardiaceae; genus Pseudonocardia. Next base: position 3,145 of record NZ_JADQDD010000159.1, read on the forward strand.
GTACTCGTCCAGCGTGGTGGCCCCGACCAGGCGCAGCTCGCCGCGGGCGAGCATCGGCTTGATCATGTTGCCGGCGTCCATCGAGCCGTCGCCGGTCGCGCCGGCGCCGACGATCGTGTGCAGCTCGTCGATGAAGGTGATCACCTCACCGGCCGAGTCGGTGATCTCCTTGAGGACCGACTTGAGCCGCTCCTCGAATTCGCCGCGGTACTTCGCCCCGGCGACCATCGAGCCGAGGTCGAGTGAGATCACGCGCTTGCCGCGCAGCGACTCCGGCACGTCGCCGGCGACGACGCGCTGGGCGAGGCCCTCGACGATCGCGGTCTTGCCGACGCCGGGCTCGCCGATCAGCACCGGGTTGTTCTTGGTGCGCCGGGAGAGCACCTGCACCACACGCCGGATCTCGGTGTCGCGGCCGATCACCGGGTCCAGGTCGCCGGAGCGGGCGCGCTCGGTGAGGTCGACGCCGTACTTCTCCAGCGCCTGGTAGCTGCCCTCCGGGTCGGGGCTGGTCACCCGGGCCGAGCCGCGGACCTTCGAGAAGGCCTCGCGCAGCGCGTCCGGGCCCGCGCCGTGGCGGGCGAGCAGGTCGGCGACCCCGCCGCCGGAGCGGGCGAGCCCGACCAGCAGGTGCTCGGTGGAGACGTACTCGTCGCCCATCTCGGTGGCGAGCTGCTGGGCCGCGGTGATGGCACCCAGCGCGTCGCGCGAGAGCTGCGGTGCGCTGACCGAGGAACCGGCCGCGGACGGCAGCCGCTGCCCGAGCTGCGTCAGCTCGGTGCGGATCTTGTCGGCGTCCGCGCCGACGGCCGCGAGCAGCGGCGCGGCGATCCCGTCCCCCTGGGCGAGCAGTGCGCCGAGCAGGTGGGTGGGGCCGACGTCGGGGTTGCCCGCCAGCGTCGCGGCCTGCACGGCCGCCGAGATCGCCTGCTGGGTCTTGGTGGTGGGGTTGAAGGAATCCATGCCCCCGCGTCCTCCTGGGTCGTCATGAGTCTGTGGATGGCAGCCGGTCGGCCCCCTCGTGGGAGACCTCCCCAGTGTGCCCGTCACTACCGACAACGTCAGGAAAGTTGAGCCTGTTCCGCTCAACTGACCGAATCTCGCCGCAACGGCGATACTGGCTCCCGATGAGCGAGGACCCGCTGCTGACCAGCCTGCTCGCGGCCGTCGCCGCCGCCCCCGACGACGTCCCGTTGCGGCTGCACGTCGCCGAACGGCTGGCCGACGCGGGACGGGTGCCGGAGGCGCTGCAGCACGCCACGACCGTCCTGGCCACCGCGCCGGGCCACGCCGGGGCGATCGCCCTGCTGCAACGCCTGACCGCCGCGCTCACCTCGGGTCCGGCCCCGGAGCCACCCGCCGTCTCGAACGCCCCCGAGGAGCCGGCCCTTCCGGTCGCGGACGCCCCGGACGATCCCCCGCCGGCCCGGCAGGAACCCGGCGGCCCCCGCGAGCCGGTCGGCTTCGACTGGGCCCGCGCCGAGGAGCAGGTCTCCGACATCGCCGAGCCGGTGTCGGCGTTCGACGACGGCGGGGGCAGCGGCGGCAGCGACACCTCCGACGTCGAGTGGGCCGAGCGCCCGGACGTCCGGCTCGACGACGTGGGCGGGATGGAGCACGTCAAGTCGCGTCTGGAGCTGTCGTTCCTGGGGCCGATGCGCGACCCGGAGATGGCGAGGGCGTTCGGCAAGCGTCCGGGCGGGGGCCTGCTGCTCTACGGCCCGCCCGGCTGCGGGAAGACGTTCCTGGCCCGGGCCGTGGCCGGCGAGCTCGGAGCGCGGTTCTCCGAGATCGGGATCGCGGACGTGCTGGACATGTGGACCGGGCGCAGCGAGCGCAACCTCGCGGAGATCTTCCGGACCGCCCGCCGCAACGCCCCGTGCGTGCTGTTCCTCGACGAGGTGGACGCGCTCGGGCAGAAGCGCTCGAACCTGGCGCACTCCGGGAGCCTGCGCAACACCGTCAACACGCTGCTCTCGGAGATGGACTCGCTGTCCGGGCGCAACGACGGCGTGTTCGTCCTGGCCGCGACGAACCACCCGTGGGACATGGACCCGGCCCTGCGCCGTCCCGGGCGGTTCGACCGGATGCTGCTGGTCCTGCCCCCGGACGCGCCGGCCCGGGCCGCGATCCTGCGCCACCACCTGCGCGACCGCCCGGTCACCGACCTGGACCTCGACCGCGTCGTCCGCGCGACCGAGCACTACTCCGGCGCGGACCTGGCGCACCTGGTCGACACCGCGACCGAGCGCGCGCTGGCCGAGTCGATGCGCAGCGGGAAGATCCGCTCGCTGACGACGAAGGACCTCGTCGGCGCCGCCCGGGAGGTCACCCCGAGCACCGGGCCGTGGTTCTCCACCGCCCGCAACGTCGCCCTGTTCGGCAACACCGACGGCAGCTACGACGAGCTGGCGGAGTACCTGAAGAAGAACCGCAGGGCATGAGCACCGAGAGGAGCGGAGCGGAACGAGTATCCGCGCGGAGGAGCGGAGCGGAACCAGTATCCGCGCGGAGCAGCGGAGCGGAACGAGCATGAGCGCCGATCCGCACGTCGTCGTGGAGCGGGCCGAGCACCTGCGGGCCGTCGGGCGTCTGGACGACGCCGAGCGCACCGTCCGCGAGGGGCTGACCGAGAACCCACAGGATCCCGGGCTGTTGCGCGGGCTCGCCGTGCTTCTGCTGGCCTCCGACCGCGACCGGCCGGACCGGCACGTCGAGGGACTGGCGGCGGCCGAGGCGGCGTGCGCGGCCGAACCGGACACCGAGCACCCGCACCGCCTGCGCGCCCTGCACCTGTCCATGCTCGGCCGCCACGGCGAGGCGCTCGAGGCCGGCCACCGGGCCGTCACCCTGGCCCCGGACGACCGTTTCGCCGCCACCGGCTACGCCCGGGTGCTGCAGCGGGCCGGACGCCTGGCCGATGCCGCGCAGGTCGCCCGGCGGGTGGTCGAGCTGGCGCCGCTGGAGGCCGGGTCGCACTTCCTGCTCGCCGACGTCACGAGCGACCTCGGTGACCGGACCACCGCACGCGCCGCCTACACCGAGACGCTCCGGATCGACCCCGCGCACGCCGGCGCCCGGCACGACCTGGCCGTCCTGGACGCCCGGTCGCACCGCCCCGGACGGGCGCTGGGCGGGCTGGTCGACGCCGGTCGGCTCGCGCCGGGGGAGTCCGGGGTGCTGCGCACCGTCGCCGCGGTGCTCTGGCAGCTGTCCTGGCGACTGCGGCTGATGCTGCTGGTCTCGGTGTTCGTGGTGCTCGCGCTGTCCGCCCGCCCGGACGGTGCCGCGGTGTCCACCCGGGTCGGGGCCGTCGCGGTGCTGCTGGTCGGGGCACTGCTCGCCCGCCACGAGACGCGTGAGCTGCCCCGCGGGACGTGGCCGGTGATCCTCGCTGCGGTGCGCGCGGACCGGCCGCTGGCCCTGACCTGGGTGGCGCTGGGACTGTGCGTCGCGCTCTACGTCGCGGTCGCGGTCACCGGGATCGCGGCGCTGGCCGGGGCGGTGTGGGTCGTGCTGCTGGGCCTGGCCCTGCTCGCGGTGATCGTCGGGGCGAGCCGCCGCGACCGTTCGAGGCGCTGACCGGCCGTCAGCGGCGGCCCGTCAGCGGCGTCGCAGCGCCTTGGTGGCCCCGCCGGAGAGGTGCGTGGTGCTCGGGAACCGGCGCCGCGGCGGACGCGTCACCCGGGCCGGTGTGCCCTTGGCCCCGAAGAAGTCCCCGCCCTTGCGGGCCGGGTCGTCGGTACCCCAGTCGCGCTTCTGGGTCACCCGCTCCATCCGCGGGATGTGCTTGCGGCAGTGGATGTAGGCCTCCTCGACGTCGACCACCACCCACCGCTCGGCCCGACGACCGGCCGCCTGGTCGTGCGCGTGCTCGGGGAACTCGGCGCGGAACGCCCCGTCGTCGACGATCCGCGTCCGGCCGTTGACGTGCAGGCCGATCAACGACTCGACGAAGTCGACCATCAGGATCCCCACGTGGCCGTTCTCGGCGAGGTTGCCGAGGCTGGCGAACACGCCGTTTCCGCGGTACTCGGGGTAGGCCAGCGTGTAGTCGTCGAGCACCCGCAGGAACCCGGGCGGCCCGGCGCGCAGCGAGTTGTCGCACTCGCCGTGCGCGTCCGAGGTGGCGACGAACGCCATCTCCATCCGCCCGATGAACTCGACCATCCGCGGCAGCAGCCGGTCGCGGACCTGGTCGTCGTAGAACCGCCCGGCACGGGCGACACTGCCGAACTCCTGCTGCAACGAGTGCTCCCCCGCCGATCCCGGCGGGAGGACCGGCTCGGGCGCGGGGGCCGGGCGGGTGACTGGCGTCGCCGACGGACGGACCGGGACGGAGACGACCGGCCGCCTGCGCGGGCCGACCACCAGAGCGGGAGTTCGCAACGGCACCCTTCCACGGTGCCATCCCGACGGGCGATCACCAAACGGCGTAGGGACATGACTCACCGGCACCGGGACGTCGGCGCTCCACGGCGCGAGCGCTAGTCTGTACCCGGCGCACCCACGCCATGACGAGTGACCCCGTCCCCGAACGGATGAAGACGTGACCATGTGTTCGATCACCGCCGGATCTTTCCTCCGGCTGCTGCTCGCCGTACCGGCGAACGGCGGATTTCGCGTAGCCTACCGCGCGGGTATCCCTGTGATCGCTGATGGCCCGGGGACGGGGACGAGCACGACCGAGGAGAGTGTCGGCCAGGCATGACCGCTGATCAGCTGATCGCCAGGGACGTCGCCCCGTCGAACCGTCCGGCCACCGAGGCCGAGCGGTGGGTCGAGCTGATCCGGTCCAGTTTCGCGGCCGTCGAGCCGCAGGCCGAGGAGCTCGGCAAGCACTTCTACTCGACGCTGTTCAGCCGCGCGCCGGAGACCCGCGACCTGTTCCCGGTCAACATGGAGGTCCAGCGCAGCCGCCTGCTGCGCGCCCTCGTGCACGTCGTGCAGATGGTGGACCAGCCCGACGACCTGCAGCCGTTCCTGCAGCAGCTCGGTCGCGACCACCGCAAGTTCGGGGTGCTCTCGCAGCACTACGACGCCGTCGGCGAGGCACTGATCTCGGCGATCGCGACCCACTCCGGCACGGCGTGGACCCCGGAGGTCGACAAGGCGTGGAACAACGCCTACGACATCGTGGCCGACGCGATGCAGCGCGCGGCCGCGGCCGAGCGCGGCCCGGCGTCCTGGATGGGACGGGTCGTCGACCACCGTCGCATCGGCTGGGACCTGGCCGTGGTGACGGTCGAGACCAGCGAGCCGGTGCCCTACCAGGCCGGCCAGTACGTCAGCGTCGAGACGCCACACCGCCCGCGGCTGTGGCGCTACCTGTCCCCGGCGAACGCCCCGCGCCGCGACGGCACCATCGAGTTCCACGTGCGCGCGGTCGAGAACGGCTGGGTCAGCCGGGCCGTCGTCGCCCACTCGCAGGTCGGGGAGACCTGGCGGATCGGACCGCCGATGGGCCGGATGGCCGTCCCGGAGCACACCGACCGCGAGCTGCTCATGATCGCCGGCGGTACCGGCGTGGCCCCGATGAAGGCGCTGCTCGACGAGGTGCGCCAGCGCCGGAACCCGCCGCGTACCCAGGTGTTCGTCGGTGGCCGGACGTGGGAGGACCTCTACGACTTCACGGCGCTGCGCAAGCTGTCCTACAGCGAGCCGTGGCTGGACGTGATCCCGGTCGTCGAGTCCGAGGACGACGCCGCAGGCGCCGAGACCGGCACCCTGGCCGACGTCGTCACCCGCTACGGCGCGTGGAGCGACCACGACGTCCTGGTCTGCGGTTCGCCGTCGATGATCCGCTCCACGGTCTCCCGCATGCTCGTCGCGGGCACCCCCCTGGACCGGATCACCTACGACCCGTTCACGATGGACTGACCCTCGGGTCAGAACGCCTCGGTGCTGCGGACCGAGAGGACGTGCAGGCGGCGCTCGCCGCGGAAGCCGTCGCGGCCGTGCAGGAAGCGGTAGTTGTCCAGCGCGAACAGGTCCCCGCCCTCGAGACGGAACCGCGGCGCCACCTCGAACGCGGTCGCCAGCACGTCGGCGTAGGTCTCGATGTGGGCCAGGTGGGTGTCCCAGCCGGGCACCCGTGGCACCGGCATCGCGTAGTCGCTGGCGCGGACGACCCGTCGTCCACCGCGGGTGAACTCGACCATCCGCCGTACCAGCGGCGTGTGCGGGACCCCGCGCGGCGGGTCGGTCCGGCTGCCGAAGAAGTCCACGTCGACCCCGGTCAGGAACGTGTGCAGGTCCGGGAGGTGGCTCCTGATCGCCTCGACGAGCGCGTACCCGTCGATCAGCACCGAGTCCCCGCCGGAGGCGGCCGGGTCGCCGCAGTGCATGTACAGGTAGTCCTCGTCCGGGTCGCGCAGCCGGGTGGTCCGGCCGTGCACGTCGACCTGCAGGTAGGCGCCGTCGGAGTGCAGGCCCAGCGGCGGGGAGTCCACACCGCCCTGCGGACGGATGCCGAACAGCTCCCGCAGGTTGCCGCCGAGCGTCACCGCCGCCGTGGTGACCAGCTGCTCCGGGTCGTCCGGGAGCCCGCGGACGATGACCGCGCCCTCGGTGTGCAGCGCCGCCCGGGCGCCGTCGATGCCGCTGCGCACCGGGACCACGCCCACCCCGTCGAGCATCTCCTTGAGCTCCGGTCGCACCGTGCCGCTGCGCCGCCCGCCCGCGTCGGTCTCCGCCACTTCGCCTCCTGACGTCGTCGTCACGCGAGCCTGTCGCACATCACTCGCAGGAGCAGCTTAGTGTCCGGTACCAGCATCAGGCACTGTTCCACCGCCTTTCGACCAGGCGCCCGAGGACGGTGACGAGCAGCGCCGTCCCGACGATCGCGGCGGCCGGCAGCAGCACGAGCTGCGGCGCGGCGAACATGTACTGGCGGCCCTCGTCGAGCATCGCCCCCCACTCCGGCGTGGGCGGCTGCACACCGAGCCCGAGGAACGACAGCCCGGCCAGCGAGAGCAGGACGTTGGAGAAGCGCAGGCAGGCGTGCGCGGTCAGCGGTCGCAGCAGGTTCGGCAGGACGTGGCGGAACGCGATCCGCAGCGGGCCCGCCCCCACCGCGACGGCGCCCTCGACGTACTCGCGGGCGCGCTCGCGCACGGTCAGCTGATAGGTCAGCCGGGCGAACGGTGTCCAGCCGGTGAGCACGACGGCCAGCAGGAGCGTGTCCAGCCCGGGCGGTCCCTCGCTCGCGGCGACCACGACCAGGCCGACGACGATCGCCGGGACCGACACCAGCACGTCGATCAGCCGTTGGAACGCCTGCCCGGCCGCGCGCCCGGCCCAGGCTGCGAGCACGCCGAGCAGCGTCCCGAGTCCCGTGCAGATCGCGAGCGCGACCAGGGTGAAGCCGACCGAGAGCCGGGTCCCGGCCGCGAGCCGGGCGAGCACGTCGCGTCCGAGCTGGTCGGTCCCCAGCGGGTGTGCGAGCGACGGCCCGGCGAAGCGCCCGGACAGGTCCGTGGTGATCGCGTCCAACGGGAGGACGGCGAGCACCACGAGCACCACGACCGCCGCGGCCACCGCCACCCGCGCGGACCGCCAGGTCGGCGTCGCCCTGTCCGCGAGGGTGCTCATACCGCCGCACTCCGGCTCACCGGGTCCAGCGCGAGCTGCAGCCCCTCCGCCGCGATGCTCGCCACGCCCGCCGCCGCGACGATCACGAGCAGCGCGGACTGCACGACCGGCAGGTCCTGGCCGACGACCGAGTCGTAGAGCAACCCGCCCAGGCCCGGCACCGCGAACACCACCTCGACCACGACCGCGCCGCCGAGCAGGCCCCCGAAGAACAGGCCGGACAGCGACGCCACCGACGTCAGCGCCAGCCGCCCGCCGTGGCGCCAGAGCACCGCCCGTTCGGCGATGCCCTTGGACCGCGCGACCACCACGTGCGGGCGCGCCAGCGCGTCGACGGTCTCGGCGCGGGTGAGCTGCGCGGCCAACGCCGCCGGGAACGCGGCCAGGGTGATGACCGGAAGCACCGCCTGCGCGACCGAGCCCCACCCGGTGGCCGGCAGCAACGGCAGCACGACGGCGAACACCAGGACCAGCACGGTGCCGAGCACGAACTCGGGGGTCGCCACGCCGAGCACCGACGTCGCGGTCACCGCCCGGTCCAGCCGCCCACCGGGACGCCGCGCCGACCAGACCCCGGCCGGGATCCCGGCCACCGCGGCCAGCACCAGCGCCGCCGCCGTGAGCACCAGCGAGACCCCGAGTGCCGGGAACAGCAACCCGGAGACCGGCGTCCGCGTCACGAAGGAGTTGCCGAGGTCCCCGACGACGGCGTGCGAGAGCCAGAGCAGGTACTGCTCGGCGAGCGAGGCGTCGAGGCCGAACTCCAGCCGGATCGCGGCCAGCACGTCCGGGTCCGGCTCGGCCTCCCCGAGCCGGCTGCGCAGCACGGCGCGGGCGGTGTCCACCCCGGCCGCCCGGGGCAGTAGGAAGATCAGGACCGAGGCCAGGAACAGCACAGCAGGCAGTGCCAGCAGGCGACGGGCGAGCACGGCGCTCACGCCGTACTCATCCGGTCTTGGCCAGCCCGGCCGTCACCAGCGTCTTCGCCAGCGGGTCGACGGTGTAGCCGGTGACCTTCGAGCCGACGCCGTTGGCCTGGGTGTGCACCAGCGGGACCCCGACCGCGTCGGCGTCGAGCCGGGCGGCGGCGCGCGTGAAGATCTCCTGGCGGGCGGCCGGATCGGAGGTCGCACCGAGCGGGGCGATCAGGGCGTCGAACGCGGGCGAGCAGTAGCGGTTGATGTTGTAGGAGCCCTGGCAGGAGTAGTCGCTGCTCAGCGTGGCCCCGGCGTCCGGGACGTCGAGCAGGTAGCTGCGCGAGAGCAGGTACATCTGGTAGCGCCCGGCCAGCAGGTCCGGCTCCTTCGCGTCGTAGTCGGCGACCTGGATCGTCGCCTCGACCCCGACGGCACGCAGCATCCCCTGCACCGCGGTGGCCAGGGTCGGCAGCTCGGCGCGGTTGGCGTAGGTGCCCAGGTCCACCCGTAGCGGGTTCTGCGGCCCGAACCCGGCCTGCGCCAGCAGCGCCTTCGCCCCCTCGACGTCCGGCGCGGGCGGGGGCTCCTGCGAGCCCCAGGCGACGGCCGGGCCGAACAGCTCCGATGCCGGGACGGCGGACCCGGCCAGCGCCTGCTCGCCGAGTGCGGTCCGGTCGATCGCCTTGGTGATCGCCTGGCGGACCCGGACGTCACGGAACGGCGGCGCGGACTGGTTGAGCATCAACGAGTCGGTACGCGGCGCGGCGACCGTCTGGTTGACGTACCCGTTGGACTCGGTGAACTCCAGCGCCGCCGACTCGGGCAGCTCCTGGGCGATGTCGACGTCACCGGCACGCAGTGACAGGGCACGGGCCGCCGGGTCGGAGACGTAGTTCGCGGTGACACCGGCGAGCTGCGGGCGCCCGCCCCAGTAGCCGTCGAAGCGGGCGAGGGTGGCGCTCTGGGTCCCGTTGGTCGCGGTGACCCGCATCGGCCCGGTGCCGGTGTCCTGGATCCTCGGCGGGTTCGACGCGTAGGCGGCCGGCGCCAGGATCGCGGTGTTCGCGCTGCTCAGGCGCAGCGGCAGGATCGGGTCCGGGGCGGTGGTGCTCACCTTCACCGCGTCCGCGCCGTCGGCGACGGCGGTCAGCCCGATCCCCTTGACCGCGCGCGGCGGGGCGCTGACGCCGGCCACCCAGGTCAGGGCCTTCACCACCGCGGCCGGGTTCAGCGGCGTCCCGTCCTGGAACCGCACGCCCGGGCGGAGCGTGAAGCGCCACGTCCGCGGGTCGGTCTGCGTCCACGCGGTGGCCAGCGACGGCCGTGCGATGCCGTCCGCACCGGAGGCGACCAGCGACTCGCTGACACCGAGCTGGGACACCACGAACGCGTCGTCGGTGTCGACGGCGTAGCCCGCGTCCGGGGAGAACTGCATGGCGATCGTCAGCTGCGCGTCCGGGACGACGACGCCGGATCCGGCCTCTGCGCCCCCGCAGGCCGTCGCGAGGCCCAGGGCGGCGCAGGCCAGGGCGAGGCCGATACGTCGTCGGGTGGACGGGGCGCCAGGCATCGGGGACCTCTCGCGGGAACCGGCGGATCGGGCAGGGGCGCCGGTGTCTCCGACCGCCCGAGAGATCGTCTGCAAGGCTGCGCAGGCCGTCAATAGATGTGCATCAACGCGCATATGTTGTTGCTGCCACACAATCGCACCTGTCGGATACGCCTGCTAGTAATAGACGGTGGTGAAGACCAGCCCTCGGACGGCCGCGTCGCCGGACCTCGACCGGACCCGTTCCCACAGGTGGCGGCCTCGTCAGCTCACCCAGCTCGCTGCCCTGCCGCCGGTCATGCGGTTGCTGGTGCTCACCCAGCTCGCGTTCAACGTCGGCTTCTACATGGTGCTGCCCTACCTGGCCACGCACCTCGCCGAGGACCTGGGGCTCGCCGCGGCGATGGTCGGGCTGGTGCTGGGACTGCGGACGTTCAGCCAGCAGGGGCTGTTCGTCGTCGGCGGCGCGCTGGCCGACCGGTACGGGCCGAAGCCGGTCGTGCTGGCCGGCTGCGCGCTGCGGGTGCTGGGGTTCGTGCTGCTCGGGTTGGCCGGGTCGGCGACCGGGGTGATTGCCGGGGCGCTGCTCACCGGGTTCGCGGCGGCGCTGTTCTCCCCGGCGGTGGAGTCGTCGCTGGCCCGGGAGGCCGGGGAGCGGGAGCGCTCCGGCGAGGGGCCTGCCCGGTCCGAGGTGTTCGCCCTGTTCGCGGTGAGCGGGCAGGTCGGGACCGTGACCGGGCCGCTGGTCGGGACGGCGCTGCTGCTGGTGGACTTCCGCCTGGCCTGCATGGTCGCGGCGTTCGCGTTCGTGCTGGTCGGGCTCGCGCACCTGCGATGGCTGCCGCGTCGCCCGGCCGCGCACGCCGGCGAGCCGCTGCTCGCGGGCTGGACCGAGGTGCTGGCCAACCGCCGCTTCCTGGCGTTCGCGGCGGGCTACTCGGGCTGGCTGCTCTGCTACAACCAGCTCTACCTGGCCCTGCCCGACGAGCTGCGCCGCGCGACCGGTGAGCAGTCCGCGCTGGGATGGCTGTTCGTGCTGTCCTCGGTGATGGTCATCGGTGGGCAGCTGCGGATCACCGGCTGGGCGCGCAGCATCGGGCGCGGACGGGCGATCGTTCTCGGCTTCTCGCTGATGGCGCTCTCGTTCGCCGCGGTCGGGGTAGCGCGGTTGCTGCCCGACCCACCGTCCTGGGCGGTGCTGGCCCCGGCGGTGGCGATGGTCGTGCTGCTCACCCTCGGCGAGATGCTGGCCGTCCCGGTCGCGCAGGACCTGGTCCCGCAGCTGGCCGGGGAACGGCGCCTGGGCGCCTACTTCGGGGTGCTGTCCTCGGCAGGCGGGGTGGCGGTGCTGATCGGCTCGACGGCCGTCGGCGCGCTCCTGGGCCCGTCCGTCCC
>NZ_JADQDD010000016.1 GCF_019263595.1 Pseudonocardia sp. KRD291
GCTCTGAGCCCCGACACCCGTCCGTCCCCGGCCCCGACCACGACGACGACCCCGGCAGCCGTGGCCGGCCGGGGGCGTCGTGGATCGTGGCGGGTCAGCGCCGGCGGCGGTTCGCCTTCTCGGCGGCACGCTGCTGCCGGCGGCGCTCGGCGCGGTTGACGCCCGCGTCGCCGTCGGCGCCCGCACCGTTGCCTCCGGCGCCGTCGCCGCCTGCAGCGTTGTTTCCGGCGCCGTTGCCCCCGGCGCCGTTGCCCCCGGCGCGGTTACCCGCAGCACCGTTGGCCCCTGCGCCGTTACCCGGGGCCCCGTTTCCGGACGCGCGGCCGTTCCCGTTCGCGGCACCGCCCCGCCGGGCCACCTCGCCGTCCTCGGTCGGGCCGCTGTACTGCAGGTTCTGCGGCGCGGAGCGGAACAGGTTCGGCAGAACGGCCGTCTGCTCGTTCGGGTCCTCGTCGGGCACCTGGCGGCGGACACCGCCCATCGCCGGCCGAGCCGGGACGACCGGGATCTCGGTGGTGTCGTCCTCCCGGGGCGGCCCGGGAGCCTCGGCCACGGCGGCGGTCCCCTCGGCCTCGGCCTCGACCGGCGGCTGCTCGGCCACCTGCACGGTGACGTTGAACAGGTGCCCGATCGTCTCCTCCTTGATGCCCTCGAGCATCGCGGAGAACATGTCGAAACCCTCGCGCTGGTACTCGATCACCGGGTCGCGCTGGGCCATCGCGCGCAGCCCGATGCCCTCCTTGAGGTAGTCCATCTCGTAGAGGTGCTCGCGCCACTTGCGGTCGATGACCTGCATCAGGACCTGGCGTTCCAGCTCACGCATGCCGCCCTGGGCGCCGATCAGCGCGTCCATCTCGGCCTCGCGCCGGGCGTAGGCGGCCTCGGCGTCGGCCAGGATCGCCGTCTCCAACGCCTCCGCGGAGAGGTCCTCGAGCCCGTCCTCGGAGTCGGCGATCTCGCGCCAGCTCGTCGAGACCGGGTAGAGCCCGCCGATCGCGGTCCAGAGCTTGTCCAGGTCCCAGTCCTCGGAGTAGCCCTCGGACGTCGCGGCCTTCACGTAGTCGTGCACGACGTCGGCGAGCATGTTGCGGGTCTGGCTCTGCACGTCCTCGCCGTCGAGGACCCGGCGCCGCTCGTCGTAGATGATCTTGCGCTGCTGGTTGAGCACCTCGTCGTACTTGAGGACGTTCTTGCGGATCTCGAAGTTCTGCTGCTCGACCTGGGTCTGCGCGCTGCGGATGGCGCGGGTGACCATGCCCGCCTCGATCGGCACGTCGTCCGGCAGGTTGAACCGGTTCATGATCGACTCGACGACCTGGCCGTTGAACCGGCGCATCAGGTCGTCACCGAGCGAGAGGTAGAACCGGGACTCGCCCGGGTCGCCCTGACGCCCCGAACGGCCGCGCAGCTGGTTGTCGATCCGCCGCGACTCGTGACGCTCGGTACCCAGGACGTAGAGCCCACCGGCGTTCTTGACCTCTTCGGCCTCGGCCTGGACCTGCTTGCGCATCCGGGACAGCACCGCGTCCCAGGCCAGCTCGTACTCCTCGCGGGTCTCCACCGGGTCCAGGCCCTGGCTGCGCAGCTCCAGGTCGGCCAGGAACTCCGGGTTGCCGCCGAGCATGATGTCGGTACCGCGGCCTGCCATGTTCGTGGCCACCGTGACCGACCCGGCGTGCCCGGCCTGCGCGATGATCGTCGCCTCGCGCGCGTGGTTCTTCGCGTTCAGGACCTCGTGCGGGATGCTGCGCTTGAGCAGCAGCTGGGCCAGGTACTCGGACTTCTCGACGCTCGTCGTGCCGACCAGCACCGGCTGGCCCGCGCGGTGCTTCTCGGCGATCTCGTCGGCGAGGGCGTCGAACTTGGCCGGCTCGGTCTTGTAGATCAGGTCCGGCTGGTCGGCGCGGATCATGTCCTTGTTCGTGGGGATCGTGACCACGGACATCTTGTAGATCTCGTTCAGCTCGGAGGCCTCGGTCTGGGCCGTACCGGTCATGCCGGCGAGCTTGTCGTAGAGCCGGAAGAAGTTCTGCAGGGTGATCGTGGCCAGCGTCTGGTTCTCCGCCTTGACCTCGACGTCCTCCTTGGCCTCGATGGCCTGGTGCATGCCCTCGTTGTAGCGGCGCCCGGCCAGCACGCGGCCGGTGAACTCGTCGACGATCAGGACCTCACCGTCGTTGACGATGTAGTCCTTGTCCTTCTTGAACAGCTCCTTGGCCTTGACCGCGTTGTTCAGGTAGCCGACCAGGGGCGTGTTCGCGGACTCGTAGAGGTTGTCGATGCCCAGCTGGTCCTCGACCAGCGTGACGCCCTCCTCGGTGATGCCGACCATGCGCTTGCGCTCGTCCACCTCGTAGTGGATGTCCTTGGTCAGCATCGGGGCGAGCCGGGCGAACTCCTGGTACCAGCGGGCGCTCTGCTCGGCCGGCCCGGAGATGATCAGCGGGGTCCGGGCCTCGTCGATCAGGATCGAGTCCGCCTCGTCGACGATGGCGAAGTTGTGCCCGCGCTGGACCATGTCGGTGGCGTTCCACGCCATGTTGTCGCGCAGGTAGTCGAAGCCGAACTCGTTGTTCGTGCCGTAGGTGATGTCCGCGGCGTACTGCTCGCGCCGGGTGGCCGGCGGCATCTCGGCCAGGATCACCCCGACCGTGAGACCGAGCCAGCGGTGGATCCGGCCCATGGTCTCGGAGTCGCGCTTGGCCAGGTAGTCGTTCGTCGTGACGACGTGGACGCCCTTGCCCGCGATCGCGTTGAGGTAGCACGGGAGCACCGACGTCAGCGTCTTGCCCTCACCGGTGCGCATCTCGGCGACGTTGCCCAGGTGCAGGGCCGCGCCACCCATCAGCTGCACGGTGAAGGGGCGCTGACCGAGCGTGCGTTGCGACGCCTCGCGGACGACGGCGAACGCCTCGGGGAGCAGGTCGTCGAGCGACTCGCCCTCGGCGTAGCGGGAGCGGAACTCGGCCGTCTTGGCCTGCAGCTCGGCGTCCGAGAGCGCCTGGACCTCCGGCTCGAGCTCGTCGATGTGGGCGGCGATCTTGCCGAGCCGTTTCACCAGCTTGGTCTCGCCGGCTCGGAGGAGACGACTCAGGAAGGGCACTGCACGACCTCATTCACGATCGCGGTCAGGTCATCGCAGGCAGCACCGCCGGACACCGCTCGACGCGACACCACGACACCGCCAAGCCTCCATCGTACGCAGCCCCCACACCGGGACCGGCCGGAACGTCACCCCGGGGGCGGTCGCGACACCCCGCGGGCGGTGGGGGGCGGCCGTCACCGACCCCCCACCGCACGGGGTCAGCCGTTCAGCCGGATGACGCCGTAGTCGTAGCCCTTCCGCCGGTAGACCACGGACGGGTGGCCGGACTCGATATCGGCGAACAGGTAGAAGTCGTGCCCGACGAGCTCCATCCGCGACAGCGCCTCGTCCACCGACATCGGCCGGGCGTCGTGCACCTTGTCCCGGACGATCCGGCCGGGGCGCGGCTCGTCGTCGTCGAGATGCTCGTCGTGCCCGCGGGGACCGGGCACCAGGTCCTCGGCCGGGGGCGCCTCCTCGAGCAGGGCCACCCCGCCGGGCTGGGCCGCGGCGCGACCGGCGACCACCTTGTCCCGACGGCTGGGCTTGCGCCGGTCGTGCGAGCGGCTCAGCCGGCTCGCCAGTTTGCTGGCCGCGAGGTCGAGCGCGGCGTAGAAGTCCCCGGCGGCGGCCTCTGCACGGGCCACCGCCCCGCATCCGCCGCGGCCGGTGATCTCCAGGCGCTGGCAGCTCTTCTGTTGACGGGGGTTCGGCTCGTGGAAGAGCTCGACCTCCATCCCGACGATCTTGTGGTCGTAGCGTTCGAGGCGGCTGAGCTTCTCCTCGACGTGACCCCGGAAGTGATCCGGTACCTCAACGTTCCGGCCGGTTACGGTGATCTCCATTCGGACATCCCTCGCTCTCGTGCGTCGGTCGCAGGTCTGGTCGTTCTAGATCTTGTCGGTCGGTCGGGGGCCGGGGACCCGGCTGCCCGGGGCGCGCGATCGGCGACTCCTCCTCATGTGCTATGGGCTCGAAGTTCAGACGACGTTAGCGGTTCGTCCGCCCGCGGGACATACCGGTCACCGACCCGCTGGGGGGATCCCGGGATGGGTGTGAACGCACACGGTGAGCGGCACCCGGCACCCGGGTGATCACCGTGGGCCGTCCCTCGACCCTCCGGTCGCGTCGCACAACACGACCGCTGCGGACACACTGATCTCGTTGCGGCGCAGTATGTTCCGGCAGGTCCGCAGCGTGGCGCCGGTGGTGACGACGTCGTCGACCAGCACGACGACCGCGTCCGGCTCGGGGCCGCCGCCGGGCCCCGGCGCCCGGATCGTCATCGCCCCGGCGAGGTTCGCCGCCCGCTGCGCCGGGTCCAGCCCGACCGAGTCCCGGGCCCGGCGGTCGAGCGCGAGCACCGGGGCGACCCGCGCCGGCAGCCCGGCGGCGCCGAGGCGCGCCGCCAGGCCGCGGGCCAGCCGGGCCACGTGGTCGCCGCCGCGCATCCGCGCCGCCCCGGGACGCGACGGCGCCGGCACCAGCCACACCGGGCCCGGCGGCGACACCGGCAGCACCGCCGCGACGGGCGGCACGAGCAGCCCGGCCAGGGCCGGCGCGAGATCGCGGCGGCCCCGTTCCTTGTAGCCGAGCAGCGCCCGGCGCAACGGGCCCCGGTAGCGCCCGGCCGCCGCCGTCGGGCCGGCCCGGGGCAGGGTCACCGGCAGCGGCCCGCCGGTGGCGTCGGCACAGGCCGGGCACCATCCGCCGCCGGGTCCGCCGCATCCGCCGCAGGAACTGGGCAGGACGAGGTCGGCCAGCCCGGAGAGGAGCTCACGTGCGGTCATGCGGGAGAGCATGCGCGCGCGGTCCGACCGTTCCCGGCGGACCGGGCGCGCCGACCGGCGAGTTGTCCACAACCCGCCGGTAACCTCAGCTGGGGTAGAAGGGCCGCGCGTCCGAGGTCGCCCCCAGCGCCTGCCGCCAGGCGTCGAGGTCGCCGCCCGCGAAGCTCCACACCCCGGTCCGGTCGGCCACGTACATCGCCCGGCCGGGCGCGGCGGCCACGGTGCGCAGCGGCGAGGTCAGGTTGACGCTCGGCATCGGGTCCAGGGTCAGGCCGTCCACCGACACCAGCGACACCGGGCGGTCCGAGTTCGCGGCCACCACCAGCTGGTCGCCCGCCCGCCAGTCGATCGCCACCACGCCGTCCAGCTCGGCCGGGCGCAGCTCGCGCACCTGGCGCACCGACACCGCGCCACCGGGCAACGTGACCACCGCACCGACCAGCGCCCGTCCCCCCGCCACGGCCGCGACCCGGGTCCCGTCGCGGGAGAGCACCAGATCACGGACCGGGCCCCGCGAAGTGATCTCCCCGGCGTCGAGCGGCGCCTGCCGGGCCGGGCCCGCGCCCGGCACGACGACCCGCTGCGGGACGCCGTCGGCGAGGACCCAGACCTCGTCGCCGGCCGCGTTCCAGGTGGTCGAGGTCAACGAGCCCCCGGAGACCGGGGTGGCGGTCAGCTGCCCGTCGACCGGGCCGGTCAGCAGGCGCTGGGTGCCGCTCTCCTCGCGGGACACCACGGCGATCCGGTTCGTCCGCGACGAGCTCGCGGCGTCGGTCACGAAGAACGACCCGTTCCCCGCCTGACCCGACAGCGGCGTGTCCTGCCCGGCCTCCCCGAGCGCGCGCACCCGCCCGTTCTCGATCACCATCGCGGCCAGCGGCGCGCTGGCCGGCGGCCCGGCCACCAGGTCGACGACGTCCTCGCGGCCGACGTCCGGGCGCCCGGGCAGCAGCGGTTCGCCGTCGGAGAGGATCCGCACCCGCGGGATGCTGACCTCGGCCAGGGTGAGCGCGAGCTGGGCGGCCAGCAGCCGCCGGTCGGCGTCGGCGAGCCCGTCCACGCCGGCCAGGTCGAGCACGACCACCCCGTCCGCGGACTCGGTGAGGTTGGACCGCAGCTTCGCACCGGGCGGGAACGCGGTCGTCGCCGCGCCCTGCAGACCGGCCGAGGGCCCGTGCAGCAGCACCTCGACCGCGCGGGTCGCCAGCGCCGTGGTCCGGGCGCCGGGGATGTAGTGCGGGTCGGCCAGCACCGTGCGGTGCACCGGGTCGACGAACCATGCCTTGAGCGAGCGGTAGTTGGCCCGGAAGTCCGAGCCGCGCACCAGCGCGCCCGGGGGCAGCCCGTCGATCCGCCACTGCCCGTCCCGGTTGACCACCCCGACGTCCAGGTCGACCGGTGCCGGGGAGGCCTCGAACGCGCCGAACGGGTCCAGCGTGCCCAGCCGGGTGCCGCGGATCCGGACGGTGGCCCGGTTCGGGTCGCCGGTGACCCCGTCCGGGGAGAACACCGTGTCGAAGCGCTCGTCGAGGATGGTCAGGGACGCGCCGTCGTCCCAGTTCGACGCCTGCGGGGCCAGGAAGCGCCGCGCGGAGGCGTGGCGGTCGTCCGGTTGCCCGGAGGCGTAGACGAAGCCGCGGACAAGTCCCAGCGGGTCCCGGTCGTCGATCGGGCCGGCCGGCACGGCCGCGGCGCCGTTGTCGCCGATCTGGCGCAGCACCTGCACCGAGGAGTGTCCGGGCACGCTCGCGCAGCCGGCCAGCATCCCCGCGGCCAGCACGGCGGCGACCGCGCCCACGACCCTGCGCCTCATCGGTCCTCCCCCGGGTCCATGATCGCGCGCTCGGCGGGTTGCAGCCGGTCGTCGTCGCGGAGGCGGTCCCGGTCCCGATCCCGATCCGGGATGGGCGTCCCCCACGGCGGCGTCGGGACCGAGGAGACCGCGCCGGGGTCGGTGAGCGGCATCCCGTCCTCGGAGTCCGGTGGGCCCAGCGGCAACGGGCTGGCCGAGATGTGCGCGCCCACGTGGCGCGGCAGCGTCAGCCGGAACGCCGACCCGCGCCCGGGCTCGCCCCACGCCTGCAGCCAGCCCCCGTGCAGGCGGGCGTCCTCGATGCTGATCGACAGCCCCAGCCCGGTGCCACCGCTGCGCCGGGCCCGGCTCTCCTCGGCCCGCCAGAACCGGTTGAACACCAGGTCTGCCTCGCCCGGGCGCAGGCCCACGCCGTGGTCGCGCACCAGGACCGCGACCGCCGACGCGTCCCCGGCCACCGTGACCTCGACCGGGTACCCCTCGCCGTGGTCGACGGCGTTGGCCACCAGGTTGCGCACGATCCGCTCCACCCGCCGGGGGTCGGCCTCCACGTACTGCCCGACCGGCAGCATCAGCACCAGCGGCGTCCCGGTCTCGTCGGCCAGCCCGCGCACCGTGTCCACGGCGTTGTCGACGACCCCGGCCAGGTCCACCCGCTCGGCGCCGAGCTCGGCGACGCCGGCGTCCAGGCGGCTGATCTCGAGCAGGTCGGCGAGCAGCGCCTCGAACCGGTCCAGCTCGGTGACCAGCAGCTCGGAGCTGCGGCGCAGTGCCGGGAGGAGCTCGTCCCGGGAGGCGTAGAGGACGTCGGCGGCCATCCGGACGGTGGTCAGCGGCGTGCGCAGCTCGTGGCTGACGTCGGAGGTGAACCGGCGCTGCAGCGCGCCGAAGTCCTCCAGCTGCTTGATCTGGGCGGCCAGGCTGCCGGCCATCTCGTTGTAGGACTCGGCCAGCCGCGCGACCTCGTCCTCTCCGCGGGTGGGCATACGTTCGTCCAGATGCCCGCCGGCGAAGCGTTCGGCGACCTCCGCGGCCTGCCGGACCGGGCGCACCACCTGGCGGGTGACCAGGCTGGCGATCGCGGCCAGGAGCACCATCAGCACCAGCCCGCCGACGATCAGCGTGGACTTGACCAGGTTCAGGGTGTTCTGCTCGGCGTCCAGCGGGAACAGCAGGTAGAACTGCAGCTCCCGGCCCGCGGTGCCGACCGGCTGACCGATCACCAGGGTGGGGACGCCGTTGACGGTCGTGTACTGGCGGCTCACCCCGCCCTCGGCGACGGTCTCGCGCTGCTCGCGGGTGACGTCGCCGATCGGGCCCGCGGAGACCTCCGGCCCGTTGCCCGCGCCGGTGGTCAGCGTGGCCCGGAACTCCCCCGCCCCGGCCGAGCCGGGGTTGGCCCCGTCGGAGTTGGTCAGCCGCTGCAGCGCGTTGGCCAGCGTGTCCTGGGCGCCCTCCCGGTCCGGGTCGACCCCGGACAGGTCGCTGTCGAGCACCACGCGGCCGGCCTCGGCCTGCGCCAGCGCGCCGGCCAGCTTGCCCTGCAGCAGCCGCTCGGCGATCTCGCTCTGCAGCACCAGGCCCAGCACGAGGACCACGGCCGAGGACAGCGCCAGCGTGGACACGACGACGCGCAGCTGCAGCGAGCGCCGCCAGGACGCCGAGAGCACCGCTCCCAGCTCGAGTGCCTGCACCCGCACCGGGGCCAGCGCACGGACCAGCCGGCGCAGCACCGGGAGCCGCGCCAGCCGGCGGAGCAGCCGGCGCATCACCGACGCGCCGACCCGGTCACGGCGGGCCGGCCTTGTACCCCACCCCGCGCACGGTGAGCACCACCTCGGGGCGCTCCGGGTCGCGCTCCACCTTCGACCGCAGGCGCTGCACGTGCACGTTCACCAGCCGGGTGTCGGCCGCGTGCCGGTAGCCCCAGACCTGTTCGAGCAGCACCTCGCGGGTGAACACCTGGCGCGGCTTGCGGGCGAGCGCGACCAGCAGGTCGAACTCCAGCGGGGTCAGCGCGATCGGGTGGCCCTCGCGGATCACCTGGTGGGCCGGCACGTCGATCGAGATCTCGCCGATCGTCAGCTGCTCGGCGGGCTCGGACTCGTTGCGCCGGACCCGCGCGCGGATCCGCGCGACGAGCTCCTTGGGCTTGAACGGCTTGACCACGTAGTCGTCGGCGCCGGACTCGAGCCCGAGGACGACGTCCACGGTGTCGCTCTTCGCGGTCAGCATGACGATCGGGACGCCGGACTCGGCGCGGATGGCCCGGCAGACGTCGATCCCGTTCATCCCGGGCAGCATCAGGTCGAGCAGGACGACGTCCGGGTCGACCTCGCGCACCGCGGGCAGGGCCCGGGTGCCGTCGGCGACGACCGCCGTCTCGAAACCCTCGCCCCGCAGCACGATGGTGAGCATCTCGGCCAGGGCCGGGTCGTCGTCGACCACCAGCACGCGCGACTTCATGCCGACAAGCATCCCACCCTCCGCGCTCAGGCCAGCAGACGCCCGGCCAGGGCCGCCGTGTCCGGATCCCCGGCACCGTCCAGCACGGTCCACGGGCTCAGCCAGGACGCGCCGGCCAGCTGCCGGTAGACGGCGTCGGTGCGCTCCTGCAGGGCGTCGTCGCTCTCGTAGGCGTCGCGCGCCCGCCCCGGCTCGGCGAGCTCGCGCGAGCGGGCGCGCTGCGCGGCGAGCTCCCGCGGCACCGCGAGCAGCAGCTGGTGGTCCGGCATCGGGACGTCGAACCGGTCGATCTCCAGCGCCCGCACCCACGCCACCACCTCGCCGCCGGCGTCCTGGCCGAGCCGGGCGGCGTTGTAGGCGGCGTTCGAGGCGACGTAGCGGTCCACCAGCACCACGTCGTGCTCGGCGAGCGCGGCGCGCAGCGCGGGGGCCGCGGCCCGGCGGTCCAGGGCGAACAGCACGGCCATGGCGTGCACCGAGGAGCCGAGGTCGCCCATCCGGCCGTAGAGGGCGTCGCGGGCCAGCTCGGCGTGCACGTCGTCGTCGTAGCGGGGGAACGCGAGCGACGCCGTGCGCGCGCCGAGGCCCTCGAGCTCGCCGGTCAGCGCACCCGCGAACGTGCGTTTGCCGGCCCCGTCCAGACCCTCGATCACGACCAGCCGCCCCACGGGCGGGAAACTACCCGAGCCCGGGCACGTGTTGCGGGCTGACCGCCCCGCCCCGGTGATCGTCGTCCGGGCAGCGATCCGCACCGGATCCGGCGCCCTCCGCTGCCGGCACGCCGATCATGGACGCGTTCCCAGCTCGCGCACCCGGGGCCAGGTCACCGCGAAGCCCGGGTGCAGCTCGAGCTCGTCCAGACGGTCGGCGCGCACCCAGCGCAGCTCGGTGCTCTCCAGCCCCCGCACCGACACCGGTGGTGCGGCGGACGCGCGCAGCACGACCGTCGTGTAGCTCCAGCCGCCGTGGTCGTCGACGAACGTGTCCGCCTCGCGCAGCACGTCGAGGTCGAGGTCGCTCTCCTCGGCGCCCTCGCGCAGCGCCGCCTCGCGGGCGGTCTCGCCGGCATCGCGGGCGCCGCCGGGCACTCCCCAGGTGCTGCCGTGGTGGCTCCAGCTCGCGCGGTGCTGCAGCAGCACCCACTCGCTGCCGGAGTCCGGGTCGCGGTGGCGCACCAGCAGCCCGGCCGCGCCGAAGAGCCCCCAGTGCTTGTGCCCGAGGTCGCACCGGACCCAGCCGTCCCCCGAGCCGTTCACACAGGCCACCGTAACCCGGCGCACGGCTCGCGGTCGGGTACCGGCATGGAGATCATGACGGCGACCGGGGACCGCACCGCGATCGCGGTGACGCTGGAGCAGTACGCCCGCCACCACGACCGCACGGCCCTGACCCACGCCGACGGCGGCTGGACGTTCGGCGAGCTCGCCGACCGGGTGCACCGCACCGCGACGCACTGGACCGGCTCGCCGACGACGGCCGAGAACCGCGGGTGCGACGATCATCTCGGAGTGAGGGTGACGCACGTCGACGAGAGGATGCACGAATGACCAGGGCGTACTGGGTGAACGCGTTCCGCGCGGTGCACGACGAGGAGAAGCTGGCGGCCTACGTGGCGCTCGGCGGACCGGCGATGGAGTCCGCCGGGGGACGGTTCCTGGCCCGCGGGCCGGCGGCCGCCGCCTACGAGGCCGGACTGCGCGAGCGCACCACGCTGATCGAGTTCGACGACGTGGACGCGGCCGTCGCCGCGCACGACAGCGCGGACTACCAGGCCGCCCTCGCCGCGCTGGGCGACGGCGCCGAGCGCGACCTCCGGATCGTCGAGGCGATCGAGGGCACGTCCGCGACGCCGGGCGCCGCGCACTTCCTGTCGATCTACCGGGCCACGCACGACGAGGACAAGCTCGCCGCGTACCGGGAGCTCGCCGGGCCGGCGCTGCAGGCCGCGGGCGGGCGGTTCGTGGCCCGCGCGACGGCGTCCGCGGCGTACGAGGCCGGGCTGCGCGACCGCGTCGTGGTCGTCGAGTTCGACGACGTGGACGCGGCCGTCGCCGCCTACGCGAGCCCGGGCTACCGCGAGGCCCTGGACGCCTTCGACAACGGCGCCGAGCGCGACATCCGGGTCGTCGCGCCGATCGTCTGACCCCGGACACGCCGGAGCGGCGGCCGCGGATCGCGACCGCCGCTCCGGACGGGGGACTGCTGCCGGGAACTACCTCAGTAGCGGTAGTGCTCCGGCTTGTACGGGCCCTCGACGTCCACGCCGATGTACTCGGCCTGGTCCTTCGTGAGCTTGGTCAGCTCGCCGCCGAGCGCGAGGACGTGCACGCGCGCGACCTTCTCGTCGAGGTGCTTGGGCAGGCGGTAGACCTCGTTGTTGTACTCGTCGTGCTTGGTGAACAGCTCGATCTGCGCGATCGTCTGGTTCGCGAAGCTGTTGCTCATCACGAACGACGGGTGGCCGGTCGCGTTGCCCAGGTTCATCAGGCGGCCCTCGGAGAGCACCAGGATGGTGTGCCCGTCCGGGAAGATCCACTCGTCGACCTGCGGCTTGATGTTGATCTTCTTGATGCCCTGGATGCGGCCCAGGCCGGCCATGTCGATCTCGTTGTCGAAGTGACCGACGTTGGCCAGGATCGCCTGGTGCTTCATCTTCTGCATCAGCTCGGTGGTGATGATGTCCTTGTTGCCGGTCGTGGTGATGACCACGTCCGCCTGACCGATGACATCCTCGACCCGCGCGATCTGGAAGCCCTCGAGCATGGCCTGCAGGGCGCAGATCGGGTCCACCTCGGAGACCAGGACGCGGGCGCCCTGACCGGCCAGCGCCTCGGCGCAGCCCTTGCCGACGTCGCCGTAGCCGGCCACGACCGCGACCTTGCCGCCGATCAGGACGTCGGTGGCGCGGTTGAGCCCGTCGAGCAGCGAGTGCCGGATGCCGTACTTGTTGTCGAACTTCGACTTGGTGACCGAGTCGTTGACGTTGATCGCCGGGAACAGCAGCTTGCCCTGCTCGGCCAGCTGGTAGAGGCGGTTCACGCCGGTGGTGGTCTCCTCGGTGACACCGCGGATGTCGGAGTTGATCGTCGTCCAGCGCCGGGGGTCCTCGGCCAGGCTGCGGCGCAGCGTGGCCAGGATGACCCGCTCCTCGTCCGGGACGGTCAGGTCGTCGTCGTCGACGGTCGGCACGACGCCGGCCTTCTCGAACTCGACACCCTTGTGCACGAGCAGGGTGGCGTCACCGCCGTCGTCGAGGATCATGTTCGGCCCGACGATGTTGCCCGCGTCGTCGGTGAACTTGAACAGCTGCTCGGTGCACCACCAGTAGTCCTCGAGGGTCTCGCCCTTCCAGGCGAAGACCGGGACGCCCTTCGGGTCCTCGGGCGTCCCGTGCGGGCCGACGACGGCCGCGGCGGCCGAGTCGTCCTGCGTCGAGAAGATGTTGCAGGAGACCCAGCGGACCTGGGCGCCCAGGCTGACCAGGGTCTCGATCAGCACGGCGGTCTGCGTGGTCATGTGCAGCGAACCGGCGATCCGGGCGCCGTGCAGCGGCTTGGCCTCGGCGTACTCGCGGCGCAGGTCCATCAGGCCCGGCATCTCGTTCTCGGCCAGGCGGATGTCCTTGCGCCCGGCCTCGTGGCCGAGCAGGTCGGCGACGGCGAAGTCCAGACCACCCGCGTGCTGCAGCTTCGGATGGGTGGTCGTCTCGGATGCGGTCATGGGGTTGGTGCGCCTCCTCGTAGGGCAAACGTCGGCCGGCGGCACCGTGTGCGGTGCCCGTCCGGCCCTGAAGCGGGCCCGCTCTCCGGGGGCGTGCCCCGGGGCGGTACCTGGTTCCGCGGCGGCGGCCGGTGCGGACCGGCCGGCCGGGACATCGATCGGGAGAGCGTCGCGGCGAGCGGGTCCGCGCGGCGGTGCCGCACGTCCGTCATCGCCTCCGGCGACGGTCCCGGGACGAACAGGGCAGCCTCCTCCTTCGAGTCAGGCGCCCTTGTGCAATGGCCATCGGTCGAGCGTGGCGGACCTGATGCCCGCTGCAGCGCCTCTCGACCGTCGACTACGCGATTGCCACTCCAGGATCGCGAGACGCGCCGGGTGCTGTCAACCGGGGCCGGGGCTCAGTCCAGCAGGTGGTCGCGCAGGAGCGTCTCGGCCGCCGGGGCCCGCCCGTGTGCTGCCAGCAACCCCGCCGGGGCCAGCACGGACCCGCTGTCGACCCGGACCGGTACCCCGGCCAGCGGGCCCATCAGCACCGGGTCGTGCCGGACCGTCTCGGCGACGGCGGCCAGCCCCGCCGCATCGCGCTGACGGAACACCCCGCCGGTGAGCACGACGAGACCGATCTCACCCCCGCCGGAGCCCCCGCCGGAGGGCCTTCCGCTGCCGGAGCCGGCGTCGGCGTCCCGCCTGCGCAGGTGCCTGCGCAGCGCCACCACCGACGCGAGCGCGGCCAGGCGCCGGTCCTCGGCCGCGCTGCCGCGGTCCGCGGGCGCCGACGGCCCGGACGCGGCCAGTGCCTCGACCGACGGGGCGAGCAGGTCGGCCTCCACCGGGTCGACCACCCCCTCGGTCTGGGCCTCCACGAGCACCCCGGTGGCGCTCGAGCGCACGCCGAGGTCGCCCTCCACGGTCGCCAGCGCGACCGCGTCGTAGGGCCCCGCGGAGTGCACGTCGGTGGTGGCCGACCCGACGTCGACCACGACCACCCGGGTCCCGGCCGCACGGGCCAGAGCCACGACACCGTCGCCGACGGCGACCGGGGTACGGGTGCTCACCAGCCGCCGGAACCGGGGCCCGCCCGGACCGACGGCGAGGCCCAGCACGTGGTTCGAGTACAGCTCGGCGACCGCCGCGCGGGCCGCGTCCGGGGCGATCTCGCCGGGTCGCGGGGCCACGTTGGGGCAGGCGGTGACGGTGCGACCGGTGGAGCGCAGCAGGCCCAGCGCGTCGTCGCGGGCCTCGGCGTTGCCGGCCAGCACGACCGGGTAGCGGCCCCGGGCCCGGGCCAGGCGGCTCGCGTTGTGCAGCAGCACCTCGGGGTCGTCGCCGTCCGAGCCGCCGAGGAGCAGCACGACGCCCGGGCGGTTGCTGCGCAGCTCGCGCACCGCGCCGCCCTCCAGCGGTCCGGCGTGCACGTGCACGACCCGCGCCCCGGCCGAACGGCAGACCTGGTGCGCGGCCTCGACCGCGGCCAGGCGCTCCACCCCGACCACCGCCAGGCGCAGCGAGCCGCCTGCCGACGAGCAGGCCAGCACCTCCGGCGCGGGCGCCCCGGGTCGCCCGGACGCCGCGGCGGCCCCGGCCACCGCGGCGTCGACGCCGGCCAGGACGTCCTCGGCGGTCGTCGGGTGTTCGGCGGAACCGGCCAGGGAGCCGTCCGGGTGCACCAGCACGGCCTTCGTCCAGCACGAGCCGACGTCCACGCACACCGCGGGGGCGCTCGGGTCGGCCGGACGCGGATCGGTCATGGGCAGCGAGCGTACTGCCGCCGGGCCGTCGCCGTGAGTAGCCGAGCCGGCCAGTTCTGCGACACACCCGGGTGCCTCGGGAGCGCAACGGAGGCCCGGGAGCCGCAAACTGGGCGATTCGGGCGGTGATTCCGGGGCCCCGAGACGGTAGTTTCGCGGTGATCCACGACACGTCGTGGACCCGCTCCGGTCTCGACCCTCGCCACGCACGCTTCGCTCGGAGGTACTCCCATGCTGGGCCTCATGCAGGACCGGCCGCTCACGCTGCCCCACGTCTTCCACCGCGCCGAGCAGCTGTTCGGGCACAAGAAGATCGTGACCGCCACCGCGACCGGTCAGGACACGATCACGATCGCCGACTGGGCGGTCCGGGTACGCCGGCTGGCCACCGTGCTCGACACGCTCGGGGTGGGCGCCGAGGGCCGCGTCGCGACGTTCTGCTGGAACACCTCGCGCCACCTCGAGCTCTACCTCGCCGCACCGTGCACCGGGCGGGTGCTGCACACGCTCAACATCCGGCTCTTCCCCGAGCAGCTCGTCTACATCGCCAACCACGCCGAGGACGAGGTCGTGTTCGTCGACCGTTCGCTGCTGCCGCTGCTGTGGCCGAACGTGGCGAAGATGGAGACCGTCCGGCACTTCATCGTGATCGACGACGGCGCCACCGCCGAGATCCCGGACGACCCCCGGATCCACGACTACGAGGAGCTCCTCGCCGCGGCCGAGCCGTTCACCGGGCGTTTCTCCGTCGACGACGAGAACCGCGCCGCCGCCATGTGCTACACGTCCGGGACCACCGGGAACCCGAAGGGCGTGGTCTACAGCCACCGCTCGGCGCTGCTGCACTCGCTGATCACGCTGGTCACCGACGGGATCGGGCTCTCCGAGCGCGACGTGGTGCTGCCGGTGGTGCCGATGTTCCACGCGAACGCCTGGGGCCTGCCCTACGGCTGCCTGCTGGCCGGGGCCGACGTCGTGTTCCCCGGCCCGAACATGACCCCGCAGGCGATCGTGGACCTGCTCGCCGAGCACAGGGTGACCGTCACCGGCGGCGTGCCGACGATCTGGATGGGAATGATCCCGCTGCTGGACGGGCCCTTCCCGGAGGGAACCGACCTCTCGTCGATCCGCTCCGTGCTCTGCGGCGGGTCGGCGGTCCCGAGGTCGCTGTCCGAGGCCTACCGGGAGAAGCTCGGCGTCCCGATGCTGCAGGCGTGGGGCATGACCGAGACCTCGCCGATCGCGACCGTCTCGTCGATCAACTCGCACATGGACGACTGGTCCGACGACGCCACGGCCGACGCCCGTGCACGGCAGGGCTTCCCGTCGCCGCTGGTGGAGCTGCGCATCGCCGATCCGGAGACCGGGCAGGAGCAGCCCTGGGACGACACCGCGACCGGCGAGATCCAGGCCGCCGGGCCGTGGATCGCGAAGGAGTACTACCGCGGCGAGGGCGGCGGCGAGCAGTACACCGCCGACGGCTGGCTGCGCACCGGCGACGTCGCCACGGTCGACCGGTACGGCTCGTTCCGGCTGGTGGACCGCACGAAGGACCTGGTGAAGTCCGGCGGAGAGTGGATCAGCTCGGTGGAGCTGGAGAACGAGATCATGGCGCACCCGGCCGTCGCCGAGGCCGCGGTGATCGCGATCCCGCACGAGAAGTGGGTGGAGCGCCCGATCGCCTGCGTGGTGGTCAAGGAGGGTCACAGCGTCACCGCGCAGGACATCCTGGACTTCCTCGAGCCCCGGGTCGCGAAGTGGTGGCTGCCCGACGCCGTGGAGTTCATCGACGAGGTCCCCAAGACCAGCGTCGGCAAGTTCTCCAAGAAGACCCTGCGCGAGAAGTTCGGCGGCTACCAGGTCGCCGCACCCGACGGCGGCTGAGAGCACACGACGACAGGGCCCGGCGGATCTCCCGCCGGGCCCTGTCGTCGTCGGAGGTGCTGCTCAGCCGTCGGTGTCGTCGCTGCGGTGGCGCGCGGTGGTCTGACCGCTGCCGCCGACCACGCCACCGGCCGACTCGCCGGTCACCAGACGGCTGCGGTGGCGACCGTAGAAGTAGTAGACGACGGCGCCGATCAGCATCCAGACGATGAACCGGATCCAGGTGCCTGCGGGCAGGAACAGGGCCACCCCGAAGCACAGGATCGCCGAGACGATCGGCAGGACCGGGACGAACGGGGTCCGGAACGCCCGGGGCAGGTCCGGCCGGGTACGGCGCAGCACGATCACGCCGATCGAGACGAGCACGAACGCGGCCAGCGTGCCGATGTTGACCAGCGCGCTGAGCTCGGTCAGCTCCAGGAAGCCACCCAGCACCGCGGCCACCACACCGGTGATGATCGTGAGCCGGTAGGGCGTACGGAACTTCGGGTGCACCTTCGCCAGTCCCGGCGGGAGCAGGTGGTCGCGGCTCATCGCGAACGCGACCCGGGTCTGGCCCAGCATCAGCGTCATGATCACCACGGTGAGCCCGATCAGGATGCCGAACGAGATGATGAGCTCGGCCGCCGGGATGCCGGTGGCCGCCATCGCCGCGGCCGCGGGCGCCTCCACGCCGAGCTGGTCGTAGGGCAGGATCCCGGTGTAGATCAGCGAGACGACGATGTAGAGCACGGTGGCGATCGTCAGCGACGCCAGGATGCCGATCGGCATCGTCTTCTGCGGGTTCTTCACCTCCTCGGACAGCGTCGCCACGATGTCGAAGCCGAGGTAGGCGAAGAACACGATCGCCGCGCCGGTGAACACGCCGGTGAGCCCGAACCCGGTGTCGATGCCGAAGATCTGCAGCAGCAGCGGCACGCCGGCGTCGGTGCTGTAGTCGGCGGGCTGCGACGGCGGGATGAACGGCGTCCAGTTCGACCCGGACACGTAGAACGCACCGATCACGATGATGGCCGCGACGATCAGCAGCTTGAGCGAGGTGATGGTGGCGTTCACCCAGGCACTGAGCCGGATCCCGATGATCAGGACGACCATCATCAGCAGCGAGACGAACACCGCCGGCAGGTCGATGATGCCGCCGCTGCCGGGACCGCCGGAGATCGCCTCCGGGACGGTGACCCCGAGGCTGCCCAGCACGCTGTCGAAGTAGCCGCTCCAGCCCTTGGCCACCGTCGCGGCGCCCAGGGTGAACTCCAGGATCAGGTCCCAGCCGATCATCCAGGCCACGATCTCGCCCATCGAGGCGTAGGAGAACGTGTAGGCGCTACCGGCGACCGGGACCGTCGAGGCGAACTCGGCGTAGCAGAGCGCCGCGAGCGCACACACCACGCCGCTGATCAGGAACGACAGCGAGACCGCGGGCCCCGAGTACAGGGCGGCGGCCTCACCGGCCAGGACGAACACGCCGGTGCCGATGAGCACACCGATGCCCATCACCGTCAGCTGGACCGGGCCGAGAGCTTTCTTGAGCTGGAACTCCGGTTCTTCGGTGTCCCGGATCGCCTGCTCCACCGACTTGGTGCGGAAGATGCCGCTGTTGCGGCGCGTGTCCGTCATGGCTCGGAAACCTACGGCCCCCGCCGGCGGTGCGGAAGGACACAGAGCCGGAACTGAGCCAACGATAAGGTTTCGGTCTCGCGGGACCGCGTTCTCAGCCCTCCGTGGTCGCGGTCCCGGTGTGCGGCAGGCCGTGCGCCGCGCCCACCTCGGCCGAGTACAACTCCCCGCGGTGCGCGTTGAGGCCGTGCGCCAGGGCCGGGTCGGCGGCCAGGGCGTCGCGCCAGCCGGCGTCGGCCAGGCGCAGCACGTAGGGCAGCGTCGCGTTGGTCAGGGCACGGGTGGAGGTGTGCGGTACGGCGCCGGGCATGTTGGCCACGCAGTAGAAGACCGTGTCGTGCACCCGGTAGGTCGGGTCGGCGTGCGTGGTCGGGCGCGAGTCGGCGAAGCACCCGCCCTGGTCGATCGCGACGTCGACGAGCACCGCGCCCGGGCGCATCCGCGCCACCAGGTCGTTGCCGACCAGCGTCGGCGCCTTCGCACCGGGTACCAGGACGGCGCCGACCACCAGGTCGGCCTGCTCGACGGCCTCGCGCACCGCGAGCGTCGTGGAGTAGACGGTCCGGACCCGGCCCGCGTAGCGGTCGTCGATCGCCCGCAGCTTGTCCACGTCGATGTCGAGCACCGTGACCTGGGCCGCCATCCCGGCCGCGATCGCGACGGCGTTCTGTCCCGCGACCCCGGCACCCAGCACGACGACGTCGGCCCCCGGCGTCCCGGGCACCCCGCCCATCAGCACCCCGCGCCCACCGGCGTTGCGCATCAGATGGTAGGCGCCGGCCTGCGGGGCCAGCCGACCGGCGACCTCGCTCATCGGCGCCAGCAGCGGCAGACGCCCGTCCGCGGTGCGCACGGTCTCGTAGGCGATCGCGGTGGTGCCGCCGGCGAGCAGCGCGTCGGTGCAGGGCCGCGATGCCGCGAGGTGCAGGTAGGTGAACAGCGTCAGGTCGGGCCGCTGGTAGCCGTACTCGGCCTCGACCGGCTCCTTGACCTTGAGCAGCAGCTCGGCCGAGGCCCAGACCTCGGCCGGGTCGCCGAGCACCTGCGCACCGGCGGCCTTGAAGTCGGCGTCGGAGATCGCCGAACCGGCACCGGCGTCGTGCTCGACGAGGACCTCGTGACCGCGCTCGACCAGCTCGTGGACACCGGCCGGGGTGATCGCCACCCGGAACTCGTTGTCCTTGATCTCCTTCGGCACCGAGACCCGCATGACCGCTCCCCACTCTCGCGACGCGTCGACCTTCTCCCGCCCTATCAGAATGAAGATATGCTCGGTCTGAGCCAACCGATCCGTCGAAAATTCTCAGGAGACCGGCATTGGTCGACGATGATGCGAGATCCACGCAGCGACGAGGTGTCGATCCGAAGGATGTGCGACCGCCCCTCGACGTCACCGACCGCGCCCTGCTGCGGCTGCTCGAACGCGACGCCCGCACCCCGAACAGCGCCCTGGCCGAGCAGGTCGGCATCGCACCGTCGACCTGCTCGGGCCGGGTCCGGGCCCTGCGCGAGAGCGGGGTGATCCGCGGCTACCACGCCGATGTCGAGCCGGCGGCCACCGGACACCCGCTGCAGGCGATGATCTCGGTCCGGCTGCAGGCCGACGCGCGCAGCCGTCTCGGCGAGTTCGTGGAACGGGTGGGACGGCTGCCCGAGGTGCGCGACGTCTACTTCCTGGCCGGCGAGGACGACTACCTGCTCCGTGTGGCGACGGCCGACACCGGATCCCTGCGCGACCTGGTCACGACCCTGAACGAGCACCGCGACGTCGCGGGCACCCGCACCAGCCTGATCTTCGAACACCATCGCCCGCCGCACACCTACTGAGCGGGGTGCACGAGAGCTCCGCTCGTGCGCCCGGGGTGGACCAGAGCTCCGCTCGTGCGACGGGAGCGGGCTCAGCCCACGGGGGTGCGGTCCAGGTCGGGTTCCAGGTAGATGACTCGGGCCTCGGGGACGGCGGCCCGGACGCGGGCCTCGGCCTCGTCGATCGCGACCGCGACGCGCTCCAGCGGCAGCGCCGGACGGAACGCGATCTTGGCCGCGACCAGCAGCTCCTCCGGGCCCAGGTACTGGGTCTTGAGGTGGATGCAGCGCACGACGTCGTCGCCCGCCTCCAGCTCGGAGACGATCCGGCCGATCACCGGACGCAGCGCGCCCTCGCCGATCAGCAGGGACTTCATCTCGACCACCAGGATGACCGCGATGATCCCGAGCAGGGTGCCGATGCACAGGGTCCCGATCGCGTCCCAGACCGGGTCGTCGGTGAGTACGGTCAGGCCGACGCCGCCGAGGGCGAGCACCAGGCCGATCAGCGCGCCGAAGTCCTCCAGCAGCACCACCGGCAGCTCCGGCACCTTGGACTGGCGGATGAACTGCCACCAGCTCCGCGAGCCCTTGAGCGGGCGCGACTCGCCGACCGCGGTGCGGAACGAGAAACCCTCCAGCACGATCGCCACCAGCAGGATGACGACCGCGACGATCGGGCTGGTCAGCGGCTCGGGCTCCTCCAGCTTGTGAATGCCCTCGTAGATCGCGAACGCCGACCCGAGCGTGAACAGCATCAGCGCGACGACGAACGAGTAGAAGTAGCGGTCGCGACCGTAGCCGAACGGGTGCTCCTCGGTGGCCTCCCGCCGGGCGCGCTTGCCACCGAGCAGCAGCAGGCCCTGGTTCGCCGTGTCGGCGACCGAGTGCACCGCCTCGGCCAGCATCGACGAGGCCCCGGTGATCAGGTACCCGATGAACTTCGCGACCGCGATGCCGGCGTTGGCCAGCAACGCCGCGATGATCGCCTTGGTTCCGCCGCCTGCCGACACCCGAATCTCCCCGCGTCGTCCGATTTCGCGGTGACACTATCGCCGAACCGGCCCGGGTGACGCCCGACGGGCGCAGCGGCTACAGCCCGTCGCCGGCCAGGAAGACGTGCGCGCCGGTCTCGCCCGCGCTGATCTCGACGCCGGTGTCGGCGTCGCCCAGGAACACCGCGCCCCCGCGGTCCAGGGCCAGCGAGCCCGACGGCGACGTCGCGACGGCGCTGCCGGCCGTGCACAGCATGATCCGGGCCCCGCGGCCGGGCACCGGGACCTTCGCCCGCTCCCCCACCTCCCAGCGGCGCAGCAGGAACTCCTCGGCCGGGGTGTCGTAGCGGACCCAGTCACCCTCCGGCTCGCCGGAGCGGACCGGGGGCGGGGGCGCCGCGAAGTCCAGCACCCGCAGGAGCTCCGGGACGTCGACGTGCTTGGGGGTCAGCCCACCGCGCAGCACGTTGTCCGAGTTCGCCATCACCTCGATACCGGCGCCGGACAGGTAGGCGTGCAGGTTCCCGGCCGGCAGGTACATCGCCTCGCCCGGGGCGAGGGTCACCCGGTTGAGCAGCAGCGCGGCGAGCACCCCTGCGTCGCCCGGGTAGCGCTCGGAGAGCTCGAGAAGGGTCCGGGCCTCGTCCCGGAACGGCGTGTCCGACGACGCCAGGCGCACCGCGCCGTCCTGCAGCGCCGGAACCAGCGTGTCCAGCAACGACTGCGGCAGGGTGATCCAGGTGGTGAACAACGCCCGCAACCCGTCCGGGCAGGGCTGCCCGTCCAGCAGCTCGGCGTAACCGGCCAGTTCCGGCACGTCGAGTGCGCGCAGCAGCTCCAGCGTCCGCTCCGGCTCCCGGAACCCGACCAGCGCCGCGAACTCGGTGAGCGCGCAGATCAGCTCCGGCTTGTGGTTGGCGTCGCGGTAGTTGCGGTCGGCGGCGTCGACCGCGATCCCGGCGGCGTCCTCGCGGGCGTAGCCGTCGACGGCCTGGGCCAGGCTGGGATGGGCCTGCAGGCTCAACGGCTCCTCCGCGGCCAGCACCTTGAGCAGGAACGGGAGCTTTCCCGACCAGCGCCGGTCGCGGTCGGCGCCGAGCACCCCGGCCGGGTCGGCGGAGACCAGGTCACTGAGCCGTTCGCCGTCCCCGGAGTCCCGCCGCACCGTCGACGAGGCGGCCGGGTGCGCCCCGAGCCACAGCTCGGCCTGCGGGTGCGGCGAGGGCACCGGCTGCCCGAGCAGCTCGGCGATCACCGTCCGCGACCCCCACGCGTAGGTCCGCACCGGGTTGTCCAACAGTTCCACGGCTCAGGTCCGTTCGGTCGCGTTCGTGGCGAGGCCGAGATACACCGCGGCGATGTCGAAGCGCGCCGCGAGCACGGCGGCGCGCAGCAGCGGGGCGTCCCGGGTGCCGCGCGGCACCTCCTCGATCGGGTGCGCGAGATCGGCTCCGGGCCATCCCCGGCCCAGACGACGCGTGCTGACCTGCTGCGGGTCCTCCTCGCCGGTGCCCAGCAGCACCAGCCGCGGGGGCGGGGCCTCGCCGCCCGCCGGGTCGTCGAACGGGTCGCGGAACACGTCGTGCCCGGCCTCGCCCAGGTCGACCGCACGGCACAGGCCGCTCTCCGTACCGGCCTGGACCAGGTCCGCCGCGTGCGCGACGACGCCGGCCTGGGTGCTCAGCGCGACCGCGCCGTGCCGCGCCACCGCGGTGGCCACCGGGTCGGTGCCCCACAGCAGAGGGGTGTGCTCGCCCAGCCGCAGGGCCAGCGACTTCGCCGGGTTCACGAACGGCTCGTACCCGGGCTGGCAGCGCTCCGCCTCGGCGTCCATCGCGTCGGCCAGGGCCTCCAGCCCGGCCGCCGGGGACGGCTCCAGCAGCTCCATCTCGGTCACCGCGACCAGCATCGTGGTCAGCACGTGGGCGAACCCCAGCCCGTCGGGCACCGGGATCCGCGGCTGCACCAGACGGGCCCGCCCGGCCCCGGCCGCGGCGACCGGGCCGGTGTCCGGCGCGGAGAGCACCACCTCGGCGCCCCGGCGCACGGCCACGGCGACGGACTCGGCGAGCTCGGGGTCGCTGTCGGATGCGGTGTGGGCGATGACCACGTCCAGCGGGCCGACCCAGCCCGGGACGGCGTCGGCCAGCACGACCGGCACCGGGCAGCGCGGGCCGAGCAGCGCCGTCACCAGGTCGGCGACCGCACCGGAGACGCCCGGACGGCGCAGCAGCACCAGCGCGCGCGGACGGTGCCCGCGCAGCGCGTCGAGCCCCGCCTCGGCGGCGGCGTGCACCGTCGAGCGGACCTGCGCCCCGGCCGTCGCGGCGGCGCGCAGCACACCGGTGGTGTCGCGCGAGGCCAGCTCTCCGGGATCGGCCAGCAGGGTGTCGTCGAGCACCGGGCTCACCCGAGGTTCCCGGAGGCCGTGCCGCCTGCCGGCAGGGCCTCCTCGAGCAACAGCACCGGGATGCCGTCCACCACCGGGAAGCGGAGCCCGCACGAGGTGCAGGTCAGCACGTCCGCCGACGGGTCGTCCGGACTGCCCACCCGCAGCGGGGCGTGCTCGTCACACGGACACGCCAGGATCTCGAGCAGCTGGGGGTCGAGCTGTACGGCCACGGTTCTCCTCGTTCGTTGCTCCACCCGATGCTGCCACCGCCACGCGCGGGCGCGCGGCAGCCGACCGGGTACGGCCCTGTCTACCCGCGCTCGGGGATCCCGCGCACCACGGCGCACCGCCGGGCGGGCTCACTCGCGCGTGGGTTCACGCCCGGACGACGGCCAGGACCTCGTCGCGCAGCGCGGCGACGGCGTCGGCGTCGGGTGCCTCCACGTTCAGCCGCAGCAGCGGCTCGGTGTTCGAGGCGCGCAGGTTGAACCACGAGCCGTCCGGCATCGAGACCGTCAGCCCGTCCAGGGTGTCCAGGGTGACGCCGTCGCGGGCACCGAACACCCGCTCGATCTCGACCACCCGGCCCGCCTGGTCGGCCACCGTCGAGTTGATCTCGCCGGAGGCCGCGTAGCGCTCGTAGGCGGCCATCAGGCCCGACAGCGGCGCCGACGCGTCGTCGGCCCGGTGCTCGCCCAGGGCGGCCAGCACGTGCAGTGCGGCCAGCATCCCGGAGTCGGCCTTCCAGAAGTCGCGGAAGTAGTAGTGCGCGGAGTGCTCGCCGCCGAACACGGCGCCGGTCTCGGCCATCGTCGCCTTGATGAACGAGTGCCCGACCCGGGTGCGCACCGCGCGCCCGCCGCGCTCGGCGACGATCTCCGGCACGGCCCGCGAGGTGATCAGGTTGTGGATCACCGCGACGTCGCGCTCGCCGTCGGAGGCCACCCGGGCCAGCTCACGGGCGGCGACCAGCCCGGTGATCGCGCTCGGGCTCACCGCCTCGCCGCGCTCGTCGACGACGAAGCAGCGGTCGGCGTCGCCGTCGAAGGCCAGACCCAGGTCGGCCCCCTCGGCCACGACGGCCTTCTGCAGGTCCACCAGGTTCGCCGGGTCCAGCGGGTTGGCCTCGTGGTTCGGGAAGTTGCCGTCCAGCTCGAAGTACAGCGGGACCACGCGCACCGGTAGGCCCTCGAACACGGTCGGCACGGTGTGCCCGCCCATCCCGTTGCCCGCGTCGACGACGACCGTGAGGTCGCGCAGCCCGGACAGGTCGACCAGCGACCGCAGGTACCCCGCGTAACCGGCGAGCATGTCGCGGCTCTCGACCGAGCCGCCGCCCGCGCCCTGCGGCACGCCCCGCTCGCAGGCCTCCCGGATCGTCACCAGGCCGGTGTCCTGCCCGATCGGGGTCGCGCCCGCGCGGCAGAGCTTGATCCCGTTGTACTTCGCCGGGTTGTGGCTGGCGGTGAACATCGCGCCGGGCAGGTCGAGCGACCCGGCCGCGTAGTAGAGCATGTCCGTGCTGGCCAGGCCGATGTCGACGACGTCGAGACCCTGCCCGGTGACGCCCTCGGAGAACGCGGCGGCCAGCGACGGGGACGAGTCGCGCATGTCCCGTCCGACGACGACCGCCCGGGGGGCCGGGTCGTCCTCGGCCACCAGGCGGGCCATCGCACCACCCAGCGCACGCACGGTGGCCTCGTCGAGCTGCTCGCCCACGACACCACGGATGTCGTAGGCCTTCACGATCGCCGACAGGTCAGGCACGGCGCCGAACCCTACCGGTAGCCGTACCCCGGGCGGGTGAGGGCTACTGGTCGTCGGCCGGGGTGGGCAGGACCCGCAGGTGCCCGCGCCGGCCGGTCGCCCCGGCGCCGGCGACGATCTCCACCGGCCGGTCCACCCGTCCCGCCTCGCGCACGGCGTCGGCGAGCGCGGTGAGGTCCTCGGCCGCGTGCTGCGGCGGCGCGAACTCGCCCTCGAACCGGACGACCTCCCAGCCGCGCGGCGCGGTCAGGTTGTGCGCGTGCGGGGTGCAGAGGTCGTAGGAGTGCGGCTCGGCCTGCGTGGCGAGAGGCCCGACCACGGCCGTGGAGTCGGCGTAGACATAGGTGAGCGTGGCGACGGCGAGCTCGGTGCAGCCCGTCCGTGAACATCTCCGCACACTCAGCACGCGCCCGACGATAGTCCCTGCACGGCGCGGGACCGCACTGCGACTCGCTGTGGTTCCGCGCGCGCCGACCCACCACGCGGGGGACCGCTCTAGACTGGACCGGTGTCCACTGCGCACCGCGTGCTCCGCCGTGCCCCTCGTCGCCGGGATCGCCGCGGCCGGGGGCTCCGCGGAATGATGTTCCCGGTGACCACGCCGGCGTTCCGGACCAGGGCCGAGCGGTTCGACGCGAAGGTGCTCGAGGCACTCGAACCGATCGAGTCGCGCTGGGGCCCGGAGCTCACCGAGCTCGACCTCGCCGTGGACGACGTGCCCGCGGTGGAGAACACCTCCCCGGACGAGGTCGTGTGGGGCTCGGGCGTGCTGGCCGACGTCGGCGTGCCACTGGCGCATCTCGTGCCGGCGGGCGTGGACCACGCCGGGATGCCGACGCGGGCCCGGATCGTGCTCTACCGCCGCCCGCTCGAGGCCCGGGCGCGCGACGGCGAGGACCTCGCCGACCTGGTGCACGAGGTGCTCGTCGAGCAGGTCGCCGAGTACCTCAACATCGAGCCGGACGCCGTCGACGGCGGCGGCGACTAGCCCGTCCGCCCCGCAGGACGGTCCGCGACGTCCGGCGCCGCCGGATACGGCGAGGTCCGGACCGCACGGCGGCCCGGACCTGATTCTCTTCTCCCGCTCCGCTCAGACGGCGGCGCGGCGCAGGCGGCGGCGTTCCCGCTCGGACAGCCCGCCCCAGATCCCGAAGCGCTCGTCCTGCGCCAGCGCGTACTCCAGGCACTCGGCCCGGACCTCGCAACCGGAGCAGATGCGCTTGGCCTCCCGGGTGGAACCACCCTTCTCCGGGAAGAACGCCTCGGGGTCGGTCTGGGCGCAGAGCGCACGCTCCTGCCAGTCCGGGATCTCCTCCCCCGACGCGTCGTCCAGGAGATCGCGCAGCTGCAGCACCTGCGCGTCCTGGTCCCGGGCCGCTTCGTCCATGACGGCCGGACCGACGGACCCACTCGGCCCGAGCCCCCGCATGAACAGCTCGACGTCGTCCACTCGCCCACCTCCCCGCAACGCACCGGCGAATGACACCGCTGTAAGTACAGCGCTGAGGTTCCCTGAAAGCAAGCCGGCTCTGCCGAACGAGTGACGGGGTGGCGCGACGTGTTTAGGGCGTTCGGCAGACTGGGTACATGCCCGCCCTCACACGTCGCGTCAGCCCCTGGTTCTTCCTGCTAGTCGGCATTGCGGTGATCGGCGGCGTGCTCTGCGTAGTCGCCACGAGCCTGACCTCGGAGGCGCTGGCGATCACCGGGATCGTGTTGCTGGTGCTGGGCGGGTGGGCCGTGTCGCTGTGCCTGCACGAGTTCGGCCACGCGATCGTCGCCTACCGGGGTGGGGACACCTCGGTCGCGGCGAAGGGATATCTCACCCTCGACTTCCGGCGCTACACCGACGTGGGCTACTCGTTCGTGCTCCCGTTGGTCATCCTGCTGATCGGCGGCATCCCGCTGCCCGGTGGCGCGGTGTGGATCAATCACTGGGCGATCCGGTCGCGGGCCTGGCGCTCGGCGATGTCGGTGGCCGGACCGGCGATGAACCTGGCGCTCGGGATCGTGCTGACGGTCCTGGTCGGCGCCGTGCCGATGCCGATCGCGCTCGCGGCCGGGCTCTCCGCGCTGGCCCTGTTCCAGGTGATCGCGTTCGTGTTGAACATCCTGCCGATCCCCGGCCTCGACGGGTACGGCGCGCTGGAGCCCTACCTGCCACCCGCAGCGCAGAAGCTGGGCCAGCAGGTGCGTCCGTGGGCCCCGATCGTGTTGCTCCTGCTGATCCTGGTGGTGCCGGGCGTGGGCTCGGCGTTCTTCTCCGGAGCGCTGAGCGTGTTCGGCGCGGTCGGCGGCGACACCCTGTCCGCCGGGACCGGCTACAGCGCCCTGTTCTTCTGGCGCTGACTCATGCGCCGGCAGCGGCGACCATGGCGGCGACGGTGTCGCTGTCGGTGGGCAGGGCGTCCACGGGCCACCAGGCCAGGTCCAGCGACTCGTCGCTGATCGTCGCCTGCGCCCCGGCCGGGGCCCGCACCATGTACCGGACGTCGAGGTGGCGGGTCGGGACTCCGAGCGAGCACGTCACCGGGTGCACGTCGACGTGCAGCGGGTGCTCGGAGATCGTCAGGTCGTGGATCCCGGACTCCTCACGGGCCTCGCGCAGGGCCGCGTCGCGCAGCGTCGCGTCGCCGGTCTCGCAGTGCCCACCGAGCTGGATCCAGCGCCCGACGCGCGGGTGCAGGGTCAGCAGTGTGTGCTCGCCGGTCGCGTCGAGCACGAGTGCCGACGCGGTCAGGTGCCCGGGCACGCACGAGCGGTCGCAGCCGTCGTCCGGGCGGGCGGCCAGGAACGCGAGCAGCGCCTCGCGCAGGGCGAGCTGGGCCTCCCCGGCGGGCTGCCAGGCGGACAGCTCGGCCGCCGCGGTGCCCGGGGCTACCACGGCGACGCCACCTCTGCGGTCACCACTCCAGCAGCCCGTCGCCGGGATCCCGCGCCGGACGGGGCACGAGCGGATCCACCGGCGTCCCGACGGCGACGGCGCCGAGCGGCTGCCAGTCGTCGCCGACGCCGAGCGCCTCCCGGACGAGGTCCGGGGCGAAGATCGTCGACCCGACCCAGCACGACGCCAGGCCCTCCGCGGCGAGCGCGACCAGCAGCGACTGCACGGCCGCTCCCCCGGCGACGGTGAACATGTCCCGCTCGGCGGCCGAGCGGGCCGCGTCCGGGTAGTTGTGGGTGCCGTCGCCGGTGCGGAACGCGAGCACCAGCTCGGGGGCCCGGCGCAGGAGGTCACCGCGGGCCAGCCGGCGCTCGATCTCGTCGGCGGGGCGACCGTCGGCGGTCAGGTCCGCCGTCCAGCGTTCGCGCATGGCGTCCAGCAACACCGCTCGCCGCGCGGGGTCGCGCAGCCAGACGAAGCGGAACGGCGTCGAGTGGTGCGGAGCCGGCGCGGTCAGCGCGACGCCGACGGCGCGGCGCAGCGCGTCCGGGTCGACCGGGGTCCCGGCGTCGAAGTCGCGGGTGCTGCGGCGCAGCAGCACCGCCTCCCGGCGGCCGCGCCCGATCGCCTCCTCGGTCCCGAGCCAGAACATGTCCTCGTCGACCGGGCGGACCAGCTCGCGCGCGCCGGAGCCGTCGTCGGCGGGGTTCATGCCGCGCACCACGGCCACCGGCACGCCGCCGAGCTTGCCCTTGACCAGGTCCGCGGCCGCGGCCAGCTCGTCGGCCAGGGCGATCTCGGTGACGAGCAGGTCGTTGCCCTGGGCGTCGACGGCACCGCCGTATCGGTGCAGCACCGGCACGCCGGACGAGCCGATCGCCATGTCGGTCTGCCCGATCCGCCAGGTCCGGCCCATGGTGTCGGTGACGACGACCGCGACGTCGATCCCGAGCCGGTCGCGCAGCGCCCCGCGCAGGGCCGACGCGCTGGCGTCGGGGTTCTCGGGGAGCAGGGCCAACTCGTCGCGGCGCACGTTGGAGCCGTCGATGCCGGCCGCGGCCTGCACGATGCCGAGCTTGCCGGCCACGATCAGCGTCTTGCCCCGCCGGGCCAGGATCCGCTCGGTCTCGGAGTCGACCAGCTTGCGGCGCAGGACGTCGCGTTCCTCCGGGTCCTCCGGCGCGACGACCAGACGGTCCTCCACCTTGGACACGATCTTGCTGGTGACGACGAGGACGTCACCGTCGGCGAGCCAGGGCGCCGCCTCGGCCAGGGCGGCGGCCAGGTCGTCGCCGGGGCGGAACTCGGGCAGCCCGGGGACGGGCAGGATCGTCAACCCGCCGGTGCTGGCGTGATCGGGGATGTCGAGCGGGGCGGGAGCCGGCGGCTCGGTCACACCGATACCCCGGCCAGCTCGAACGCGCGTCGCGCCATCTCGGCGGTCGCGTCGGTGTCGGTCATCAGCAGCGGCACCTCGCGGACCTGCGCGCCCGGGACCTCGGCGGTGTCACCGGTGTGCACGAGCCAGCCGTCGAGCAGGCCGCCCTCGCCGCGCCCGCCGTAGTGCCGCCCGACGCCCTGCGCACTGGTCTCCACACCGAGTGCGGACAGGCACGCGTCGGCCATCCCGCGGACCGGACGCCCGCCGACGATCGGCGACAGCCCGACGATCTTCGCGGGCGTCGCGACCAGTGCCTGCGCCACGCCCGGCACGGCGATGATCGTGCCGATCGACACGACCGGGTTGGACGGCGCGACGAGCACGACGTCGGCGTCGGTGATGGCGGCGCGGGCATCCGGGAGGATGTTCGCGGCGTCCGCGCCGACCGAGGCGAACCGGTGCGCGGGCGGGCCGGCCTTGTGCCGGATCCACCACTCCTGGAAGTGGATTGCGACCTGCGGCGGTGCCTCCGGATCCTCGGGCGCCGGGTTGTCGATCACCACGTGCGTCTCGACCCGGTCGTCGGTGGCCGGCAGCAGCCGCACGCCGGGCTCCCAGCGGTGACACAGGGCCTCGGTGACCTGGGAGAGCGGGTAGCCGGCGCGCAGCATCCGGGTCCGCACCAGGTGCGTGGCGACGTCGCGGTCGCCGAGCCCGAACCACTGCGGGTCGGCGCCGTAGGCGGCGAGCTCCTCGCTCACCGACCACGTCTCGCCCGACCGGCCCCAGCCCTTCTCGGTGTCGATGCCGCCGCCGAGGGTGTACATGCAGGTGTCGAGGTCGGGGCAGACCCGGAGGCCGTGCAGCCAGATGTCGTCGCCGACGTTGACCACGGCGTCGACCGAGTGCGGGTGGTCCGCGGGCCCGGCACCCACAGGGGGCAGGCCGAGCGCGGACTTGACGCCCATCAGGAAGCGGGCCCCGCCGACCCCGCCGACCAGTACGGTGACCTTCACCCGCAGCACCCTACGTCGATCCCCCGCAGGCCATCGTGCAGGGCATCGGTGCAGGTCACATGTCGCGGTAGTCGCGCGGGGACAAGCGCGGCCCGAACCGCGGGCGCCGGAATCCGGACGCCTCGATGTAGCGCACGGCGCGCTGGCGCTGCCCGGCGTAGGGGGCGAGGACCTCCAGCATCCCGACGTCGTCGAGGTCGTGCCCGAGAAGGGCGTGCCCGACCGTGTTCGGGACGTGGAAGTCGCCGAAGCTGACGGCGTCCGGGTCGCCCCAGGCACGCTGCGCGACCTCGGCCGCGGTCCAGACCCCGATGCCCGGGACCCGGCGCAGCAGCTGCCGTCCCTCCTCGCCGCGCAGCTCCGCGGCCCGTTCCAGGCGGTGCGCGACGACGGCGCAGTGCAGGATCGCGCGCCGCCGCGCGTGGTCGACGCCGGCGCGGTGCCACTCCCACTCCGGCACCGCCCGGATCCGGGCGGGGGTCGGCGGGACCCGCATCCCCGCCGGGACGACACCCTCGGGGCCGGGGGCCGGGGCACCGAAGCGCCGGCACAGCTCCCGGAACGAGCGGTGCGCCTCGGTGCCGGTGACCTTCTGCTCCAGGATCGCGGGCAGCAGGGTGTCCCAGACCCGCCGCGTCGAGCCCAGCCGCAGGCCGGGCATCCGCCGCCGGGCGTCGGCGACCAGCGGGTGGTGCGCGGTGAACGCCGACGGGTCGTCGTCGGCGCCGAGCAGCGACGGCAGGCCGTCGATCTCCCGGGCCGCGCCGGGGCCCCACCCGGTGGCCCGCACGGTGCCGTCGGCGCGGCGGCGGATCGCCAGCGTCGCCGGACCCTCGGGCGTGGTGCAGACCCGCCAGATCGCGGCGCCGTCGGCGACCGTGCGCCAGGTCGGGTCGCCGCGACCGCGACGCAGCGGGGACAGCACCCCGTACAGGTCGAGGGTGAACGGCGGGAGCCACTCGCGCTCGACCGGGCCGGGCGAGGGCGGCCCGTGGGCGACCGCGGCCACTAGACGTCCGGCGAGAACCGCACGCCGTGCGGGGGCAGCGCCACGTCCGGCCAGATCCGCATGCCGTGCCGCAGCTCGCAGTGCGCGCCGACCACCGCGCGGTCCCCGACGACGGCGTCGCGCACGTGTGCGCCCTCCTCGACCACCGCACCCGCACCGATCACCGAGTCCTCCACGACCGCGCCGTCGGCCACGACCGCGCCGTCGAACAGCATCGAGCCCTCGATCTTGGCCCCGGAGCCGACCTTCGCACCGGCCCCGACCGTCGAGCCGCCGAACACGAACGCGTCGTGCGCCACCTCGGCCCCGTCGAGCTGCAGGTACTCACCCGAGGGCCCGGGCAGCGCCGCGGACGGGGCCACCCCGCGGACCAGGTCCGCCGACCCGTGCACCAGATCGGCCGGGGTGCCCATGTCGCGCCAGTAGGCGACGTCGACGTGGCCCTGCACCCGGGCCCCGGCCTCGAGCAGGCCGGGGAACGTCTCCCGTTCCACCGACACCGGACGACCGGCCGGGATGGTGTCGAGCACCGAGCGGCGGAACACGTAGCAACCGGCGTTGATCTGGTCCGTGGGAGGATCCTCGGTCTTCTCCAGGAACTCCGTCACCCGGCCGTCGCGGTCGGTCGGGACACAGCCGAACGCGCGCGGGTTCTGCACCCGCACCAGGTGCAGCGTCACGTCCGCCTCGGCCGCGCGGTGGGTGTCGGCGACCGCGCGCAGGTCGGTGCCCGCCAGCACGTCACCGTTGAAGATCATCACGTGTTCGGTGGTCAGGTGCTCGGCGACGTTGCGGATGCCGCCGCCGGTGCCCAGTGGCTCGTCCTCGACCACGTAGGTCAGCTCCAGGCCGAGCGCGGAGCCGTCCCCGAAGTGCTTCTCGAACGTCTCGGCCAGGTAGGAGGTGCCCAGCACCGCACGGCGGATGCCGGCCTCCCGGATCCGGGACAGCAGATGGGCCAGGAACGGCACCCCGGCGGTGGGCAGCATCGGCTTCGGCGCGGACAGCGTCAGCGGCCGTAGCCGCGTTCCCTTGCCCCCGACCAGCACGACCGCTTCGACGTCCTGCACGCGGTTCCCCTCCCGGCGGCCCGGCTGCTCCAGGCCGTGACGTGTTCGTGCCCAGATTGTCCTACCCGCCCGGACGGGTGTGTCAGGCGGCCGAGCGTGTGGCCAGCCGGGACCGCACCTCGAGGCCCGCGCGCAGTGCCGCCCGCAGCGGGGCCCACCGCGGGCCGGGGTGCCGGTCGGCCAGGTAGCGGTAGGCGCTGCGGTGGTGCTCGGCCAGCATCCGCGCCGACACCTCCGGCTTGCCGGTGGAGACCCCGCCCAGGTGCACGACCTCGGCCGAGGGCACGTAGACGTTGTGCCAGCCGGCCGTGGCGATCCGTTCGCCCAGATCGACGTCCTCGAAGTACATGAAGTAGCGCGGGTCGAACCCGTCGACCGAGTCGAACGCGGCGCGGCGCAGCAGCAGGCAGGACCCGGACAGCCAGCCGGCGGTGCGCTCGGTCGGCTCGTCGTCGGCCCGGCGGTAGGCGCGGGTGAACGGGTTGCCCGGCCACACCGCGCCGATCACCGCGTGTCCGGCCCCGGCACCGAGCGAGGGCAGCGCGCGGGCCGACGGGTAGACCTCACCGGAGGGCTCGCGGATCAGCGGGCCCAGTGCACCGGCCCGCGGGTGCCGCGCGGCGGCGGCGAGCAGGGCGTCGATCGAGCCGGGGCCCCACTCCAGGTCCGGGTTGGCCACGACGACCCAGCCGACCTCCGGGCCGAGCTCGGCCACGCCCCGGTTGGCCCCGGCGCCGTAGCCGACGTTCTCCCCGATCCGCAGCAGCGTCACGTTCTCCCGGGACTCCGCGGCGCGTTCCGGGGCGCCGTCGACGGAACCGTTGTCGGCCAGCACGACCCGTACCGGACGGCCGGTCGCGGCGGGCAGCGAGTCCAGGAACGCGTCCAGGGTCCTGCCCGGGGAGTAGGTGACGGTGACGACGGCGAGCTCGTCGCC
The DNA here is from genome assembly GCF_019263595.1 of Pseudonocardia sp. KRD291. Lineage (GTDB taxonomy): Bacteria > Actinomycetota > Actinomycetes > Mycobacteriales > Pseudonocardiaceae > Pseudonocardia. Next base: position 33,381 of record NZ_JADQDD010000016.1, read on the forward strand.
GTAGGTCCGCACCGGGCCGTCGACGGCTGAGGGGTTCACGTCCGGGGACCCTAGCGACGCCGGCCGTGCGGCCCCCCGCGGCCGTGGCCGATCACCTTCGTGAAGATCACACACGGTGACACCGATCCGTGTCGGGTTCTTCGAACGTCCGGCCGCGCACCGGCCGTGACCAGGGCAGATCCGGCCGGCGGGCCCGGCGCCGATGATCACTCTCAAGTCCCGGGCCACTCCCGCGACCGGGCGAGTGGCCCCGACACGCGGACCGGACGGCCCACGGGGCACGCACCGATGCTGCACCCTGAGGACGCGACCGGCCGGACCACGACGCAGCAGAGGGGGCGGATGCCGCCGTGACCGACATCCGCGACCCGTGGTTGCGCTCCACCGATCGCTGGACCGACCGCTCACCGGCTCCGCCCCGGGCCGCGCCGACCGCACCGTCGCGCTCGGCCTCCACCGGGCCCGCCGCCGCGCGGGCCGCCGCCCGCCGCGAGGCGCGCGGCCGCACCCCGGTGCCGCCGCGGACCGGCACCGGGCGGGGCTGGGACCGCTGGTCGCAGCGGCTGCGGGTGGCCGTCGCCGTGCTCTCCGCCGTCGTCGTCGCCGTGACCGGTGCCGTGTGGTCGCTCTACCACGACGTGACCAGCGGGATCACCACCACGAACGTGATCACCGGGGGCTCCTCCGGCGGGGACCAGAACATCCTGCTCGTCGGGGTGGACAGCCGGACCGACGCCCAGGGCAACCCGCTGCCCCCGGAGGTCCTGGCCCAGCTGCGCAGCGGCGCCGACTCCGGGGTGCTGAACTCGGACACGATCATCCTGGTGCACGTGCCCGCCGACGGCGGCAGCGCGACCGCGTTCTCGATCCCGCGCGACAGTTACGTGAACATCCCCGGCTACCGCCAGGACAAGATCAACGCCGCGTACCCGGCGACGAAGGCCGAGGCCGCGTCGAAGCTCGTCGCCGACGGGGTGAAGGACCCGAAGCAGATCGACCAGCAGTCGTCGGCGACCGGGCGCAGCGCCCTGATCCGGACCGTCCAGGACCTCACCGGGCTCAGCGTCGACCACTACGCCGAGGTCAACCTGCTCGGCTTCTACAACCTGACCAACGCGATCGGCGGCGTCGACGTCTGCCTCAAGGCCCCGGCGAACGACCCGCTCTCCGGCGCCGACTTCGCCGCGGGTCCGCAGACGATCGCCGGCGCCGACGCGCTGGCGTTCGTCCGCCAGCGCCACGGGCTGGCAGGCGGCGACCTGTCGCGGATCAAGCGCCAGCAGGTGTTCATGGCCGCGGTCGCGAACAAGATCCTCTCCGGCGGCACGCTCACCGACTCGGACAAGCTCTCCGCGCTGGTCGGCGTCGTGCAGCAGTCGGTCGTGATCGACTCCGGGTGGGACGTGCTCTCGTTCGCCCGGCAGGCCTCGGACATCGCGGCCGGCAAGATGGACTTCCTGACCATCCCCACCGGCGGTACCGAGGACAACGCCCGCGGCGACGTCCTCGCGATCGACGAGAACGAGGTCCGCGACTTCGTCGCCCGCCAGACCGAGCCGGAGCCCGAACCCGAGCCCGCGGACGCCCCGGCACCGGCCCCGGTGACCGCCGACGTCGGCAACGGGTCCGGGACGACCGGCCTGGCCGCGCAGGTCGCGGGCACGCTGAGCCAGAACGGGATCACCCCGGGCACGGTCGGCAACGCCCCGGACCGGGTCACCTCGGTGGTGCGCTACGCCGGGGCCGACGGCGACGCGGCCGCCCGCCAGGTGGCCGGCGCGCTCGGCGGGATCGGTGTGGAGCAGTCCGACGGGGTCGCGCCCGGCCGGGTGCAGGTGCTGATCGGCACCGACTTCGACGACGGGGGCGCCGGTGCCACCGCTGCCTCGTCGTCCGGGCCGTCCGGGTCGGCCGGAGCGTCCGCGGCGTCGGCGCCCGCCGCCGCACCGGTCGCCCCGCCGATCACCGCGGGCGGGGTGCCCTGCATCGACTGAGCGGGGTCACGGGCACGTAGCCTGCGGCGCGTGTCCCTGACCGACGCCCTGCTGGCCCCCGCGCTCGGCGCGAACGCCGCCAAGCCGCTGCTCACCCACTACGACGACGCGACCGGCGAGCGGATGGAGCTCTCCGGCACCACGACGGCGAACTGGGCGGCCAAGGCCGCCAACCTGCTGCGCGACGAGTGCGACGTCGAGCCCGGCACCCGGGTCGCGGTGCTGCTGCCCGCGCACTGGCAGACCGCCAGCGTGCTGCTCGCGCTGTGGTCCTGCGGCGCCGAGCTGGTCACCGACCCGGCCACCGCACAGTGGGTGCTCACCGACGCCGAGCACCTCGACACCGCGATGGGCGCCGGGGCCGAGGGCGGGGTGGTGGCGCTGTCGCTGGACGCGTTCGGCAAGGCTCTGTCCGGCCTGCCTTCGGGCGTCATCGACTTCGCGACCGAGGTGCGCCTGCACGGCGACGAGTTCGTGCCGTGGGAGCCGGTGCCCACCGACGCCCTCGTGTGGGACGGCGCGACCGGCGACGACGTGCTGACCGCCGCCCGGGAGGCCGCAGGCGTGCTCGACATCGGCGCGGGCGACCGGGTGCTCTCGACGCGGGAGTGGAACACCCCGGAGGGCCTGCGCGAGGGGCTGCTCGCCGTGCTCGTGGCCGGGGCGTCGCTGGTGCAGTGCCGCCACCCCGACCCTGCACGCCTGGACCACCGGGCCGAGACCGAACGTTGCACACTCCGCCTGTCGGCCTGACGCCCCTGGTCGTGGCCATCGCGAGGCCGCGTGGCACCGTAAGTGGTCGTGACCGCTACACCCGCTCCGCACACGGTGACCGCCCGCGACGTCGACGAGGCCGCCGGCCGTCTGCGCACCGTGATCGGCCCGACGCCGCTGCAGCTCAACCCCCGGCTCTCCGACCGGCTGGGCGGGCAGGTCTGGGTCAAGCGCGAGGACCTGCAGCCGGTCCGCTCCTACAAGATCCGCGGGGCCTACAACCTGATCGCCCAGCTCGGCGACGCCGACCGCGCCGCCGGGGTGGTCTGCGCGAGCGCCGGCAACCACGCGCAGGGCGTCGCGTTCGCCTGCCAGCGCCTGGGTGTGCGCGGGCGGGTCTACCTGCCGGGCACGACGCCGCGCCAGAAGCGTGACCGGGTGGCCCGCCTGGGTGGCGACGCCGTCGAGGTCCGGGTGGTCGGCAACACCTACGACGAGGCCGCCGCCGCGGCCCGCGAGCACGCCGCGTCCTCCGGCGCGACCCAGGTCCCGGCGTTCGACGACCCGCGCACCGTCGCCGGCCAGGGCACCATCGCCCGCGAGATCCTCTCCCAGCTGGCCGACCCGCCGGACGTGCTCGTCGTCCCGGTCGGCGGCGGAGGGCTGCTCGCCGGGGCGCTGACGTACTTCGGCGAGCACGCCCCGGGCGTCCGGGTGATCGGGGTGGAGCCGGCCGGCGCGGCGAGCATGGCCGCGGCGCTGGTCGCCGGGGAGCCGGTGGAGCTGGAGAAGCTGGACCCGTTCGTCGACGGCGCCGCGGTGCGCAAGGTCGGCCGGGCCACGTTCGACGTGGTGAACGGCTCCGGCATCGAGATCGTCTCGGTGCCCGAGGGCCGGATCTGCGTGGAGATGCTCGAGCTCTACCAGTCCGACGGGATCATCGCCGAGCCCGCGGGGGCCCTGTCCCCCGCGGCCGCGGACGCCCTCGACATCCCCCGCGACGCGACGACGGTATGCCTGCTCTCCGGCGGCAACAACGACGTCAGCCGATACGCCGACATCGTCGAGCGCGCCTTGGTGCACGAAGGCCGAAAGCACTACTTCCTGGTCGAGTTCCCCCAGGAGCCCGGTGCCCTGCGCCGCTTCCTCGACGACGTCCTCGGCCCGGACGACGACATCACGCTGTTCGAGTACGTCAAGCGCAGCAACCGCGAGACCGGCCCGGCCCTGGTCGGGGTGGAGCTCGGGTCGCCGGACGACCTCCCGGCCCTGCTCAAGCGCATGCACGAGGCCCCGCCGCACATCGAGCCCATCCCCCCGGACAGCCCCCTGTTCGGCTTCCTGCTCTGAGCCCGGGACACCCGGACGAACGCGAGGGGGCCCTTGGGGGCGCATATCGTCCCGAAGGGCCCCCTCGCGGCGGCGGTGCGAGGCCGGGCGGGCCGGGCGGCGTGCTACTTCAGCAGGCTGCGGGCCATCACCATGCGCTGGATCTGGTTGGTGCCCTCGTAGATCTGGGTGATCTTCGCGTCGCGCATCATCCGCTCGACCGGGAAGTCGCGGGTGTAGCCGGCGCCGCCGAGCAGCTGGACGGCGTCGGTGGTCACGCTCATCGCGGTGTCCGAGGCGAGGCACTTCGCGGCAGAGGAGATGAAGCCCAGGTCCTTCTCACCACGCTCGGCGCGCGAGGTGGCGACGTAGACGAGCTGGCGCGCGGCCTCGACCTTCATCGCCATGTCGGCGAGCATGAACTGCAGGCCCTGGAACTCGGCGATCTTCTTGCCGAACTGCGAGCGCTCCTTGACGTAGTCGATCGCCACGTCGAGGGCGCCCTGGGCGATGCCGACGGCCTGCGCGCCGATCGTCGGGCGGGTGTGGTCGAGCGTCGCGAGGGCGGTCTTGAAACCGGTGCCCTCGGCGCCGATGATGCGGTCCTCCGGGATGCGGCAGCCCTGGAAGTAGATCTCGCGGGTCGGCGAGCCGTGGATGCCGAGCTTGCGCTCCTTCGGCCCGACCTCGAAGCCCGGGTCGTCCTTGTGCACGACGAACGCCGAGATGCCGCTGGCCTTCTTCTCCGGGTCGGTCACGGCCATCACCGTGTACCAGTCCGACTCGCCGGCGTTGGTGATCCAGCACTTGGTGCCGTCGAGGACCCACTCGTCGCCGTCGCGGCGGGCGCGGGTCTTCATCGAGGCGGCGTCCGAGCCCGCCTCCCGCTCCGAGAGCGCGTAGCTGATCATCGACTCGCCGGAGGCGATCGACGGGAACACCTGCTTCTTCAGCTCCGGGGAGGCCGAGAGCAGGATCGGGGTGAGCCCGAGGCCGTTGACGCCGGGGATCAGCGAGGACGACGCGCAGACGCGGGCGACCTCCTCGATCACGATGCAGCCGGCGAGCTCGTCGGCACCCTCGCCGCCGTACTCCTCCGGGATCGTGATGGCGTGGAAACCGGCCTTGACCAGGGCGGTGCGGGCCTCGACGGGGTAGCGGGCCTCCTCGTCGACCTCGGCCGCGTGCGGTGCGATGTCCTTCTCCGCCAGGTCACGCACGGCCTCGCGCAGGGCCTCGTGCTCGTCGCTGAGCCGGTAGCTGTCGAACTCGCTGTTCATCTGCCCTGTTCCTTCATCGGTGCTGACCTCGTGTAGTCCGTCTGCGTTCACCGTAACGGCACTGCGTGCCACAAGCAAGACGACTTGCTACCCTGCGTGCCATGTCCGATGCGGCCGGTACGCGACGGGGACGGTCCGCCGAGGGCCGCGCCGAGGTGCGCCGTGAGCTCGTCGCGGCGGCGGCCGGGTTGTTCGCCGACCACGGCTACGACGAGACGACGGTCGACGACATCGCGACCGCGGCCGGCGTCGGGCGCCGCACGTTCTTCCGCTACTTCCGCGGCAAGGAGGACGCGCTCTCCCCGGACCACGAGCTCGGCCTGGCCCGGATCGCCGAGGTGTTCGCCGGCGCGCACCCCACCGAGCCGCTGCTGCCGCTGGTGCTGCGCGCCGCGGAGACGGTGTTCGACCTCTACCTCGACGACGTCGAGGTCGCCCGGAGCCGGTTCCGGCTGGTCCGCGACGTCCCGGCGCTGCGCGACCGGGAGGCCGCGTCGGTGCACCACTACCGGCGGCTGTTCACCCGGGAGCTGACGGCCCGCCTGGCCGGGGTGCCGGACGGGGAGCTGCGCGCCGCGGTCAGCGCCGCGGCGATCGTCGCCGCGCACAACCAGGCGCTGCGCCGCTGGCTGGCCGACGGCGGCCGGCTGGCCGACGTCGACGCCTGCCGGGGGCACTTCCGCCGGGTCGCGCCGATGCTGCCCCTCGAGCCCGACGACGCCGGGCTCGAGGACGTGACCCGACGGCTCGAGCGCGCGGCGAACGCCCTGGAGGGCCGGCAGGACGGCCGGTCGGAGCGACGGACCGGCTGAGCGATCAACCGGGTCCGGACATGCGTGATCCCCGGGCCGCACCATCGGTGCGTCACCGAGCTGGACGGGCTCGGACCCGGGGATCACGGGTGACCGCCTGGAACTCACCGGCACCACACCGGTTTCCACGACCGTCGCCGGGGCTGCGCAGTACGTCGGCAGGGCCCCGGAGCAAACGTGGTGCTAGCGGACAGCCACCTCACACGTCCTGCAGCTATTCAACGCGGGACCACCTCCTCTCCTGTGTACGGCCAGCCTACGACCGGATCCGGCGTGCGCGCCACGAGAAATCCGGCGCCGATCGGAGATCACCGGAACGGCCGATCCGCTCACCGCGTCAGGCGCCGGAAGCCTTGTCGCGCAACGCCGCGTCCTTCTCCAGGACCGACCGTTCGAGCTCGGCCTGGAACGCCGTCATCCGTTCGCGCAGGGCCGGCTCGGTCGCGGCGAGGATCCGCACCGCCAGCAGACCGGCGTTGCGCGCGCCGCCGACCGCGACCGTCGCCACCGGCACCCCGGCCGGCATCTGCACGATCGAGAGCAGCGAGTCCAGGCCGTCGAGGGTCTTCAGCGGGACCGGCACGCCGATCACCGGCAGCGGCGTGGCCGCGGCGACCATGCCGGGCAGGTGCGCCGCCCCGCCTGCCCCGGCCACGATCACCGACAGGCCCCGGTCCACGGCCGTGCTCGCGTAGTCGAGCATCCGCTGCGGCGTGCGGTGCGCGGAGTAGACGCCCACCTCGTAGGCCACCCCGAACTCGTCCAGCGCCTCGGCGGCGGCACCCATCACCGGCCAGTCCGAGTCGCTGCCCATGATCACCCCGACCCGGGGTGCGCTCCGCTCAGCCACGGTCGGCCTCCTCGGGGTCTCCACCGGGCAGATCGCCGTCGTGCACCGACCAGCCGTCGGCCCAGGTCGCGGTGGCCAGCCAGGTCGCGGCCAGCTCCGCGCGGGTGCGCACGGTGGCGGGGTCGGTCCCCAGCACGGTCACGTGCCCGATCTTGCGGGCCGGGCGCTCGCCCTTGTCGTAGAGGTGCACCCGGGCGTCCGGGAAGCGGGCGAAGCAGTGGTGCAGCCGCTCGTCCATCGACATCGACGGCGCCGCCGCGGCCCCGAGCACGTTGGCCATCACCACGGCCGGGGCGGTCGGGGCGGTCGAGCCCAACGGGTAGTCCAGCACCGCGCGCAGGTGCTGCTCGAACTGCGAGGTCCGGGCGCCCTCGATCGTCCAGTGCCCGGAGTTGTGCGGGCGCATCGCCAGCTCGTTGACCGAGAGACCGCTGTCGGTCTCGAACAGCTCGACCGTCAGCAGCCCCGTCACGTCCAGCTCCCGGGCCACCCGCAGCGCCAGCGCCTGCGCCTGCAGTGCGGTGTCCTCGTCGAGCCCCGGCGCCGGGGCCAGGACGGTCGCGCACTGGCCCTCGACCTGCACCGTCTCGACCACCGGCCACACCGCAGCCTGCCCGAACGGCGAGCGGGCGACCTGCGCGGCCAGCTCGCGGCGCATCGGCACGGCCTGCTCGACCAGCAGCGGCGTGCCGGCCTCGACCAGCCGCGTCACCAGGTCCGGGTCCGGCTCGCGCAGGAACCAGACGCCGCGGCCGTCGTAGCCGCCGCGGGCGGCCTTGAGCACCACCGGCCAGCCCTGCTCGGCCGCGAACGCCTCGACGTCGGCCGGGTCCTGCACCGGTGCGAACGCCGGCACCGGCACCCCCATCGCGGCCAGGCGCCGTCGCATCACGAGCTTGTCCTGGGCGTGCTCGAGCGCCGACGGCGACGGCCGCAGCGGCACCCCGGCCGCCTCGAGCGCGGCGAGCGCGGCCTGCGGGACGCCCTCGTGGTCGAACGTGACGGCCGAGCAGCCGCGGGCCAGCCGGCGCAGCGCGGCGACGTCGTCGGGGTCCCCGGACACGACGTCCGGGGTGACCCGCGCGGCCGGGTCGCCCGGGCCCGCGGCCAGCACCCGCAACGTCTGCCCGAGCGCGACGGCCGCCTGGGCCGTCATCCGGGCCAGCTGCCCGCCGCCGACCATGCCGACGACCGGCATCGAGCCGGGATCGCGCACCGCTCCCGGTGCGCCGGGGGGCTCGGGAACGCCCTCGGGCGTCGGGCTGCTGCCACTCACGCTGCTCACAAGACGGCCAGCCTAGTGCGCCGCGCCGAGCACGCTCTGCGCACCCGGCCGACCCCGGGTCGGGCGAGGTCGGCGCCCGGCGCTCTGGCACGATCGATCGGGTGACGGTGGTGGAGACGGCGCTCGCGCGCATCCCTCAGCCGTACCGCGACGTCGCGATCAAGCACCGCGAGCTCGTCAAGTTCCTGTTCGTCGGTGGCACCACGTGGATCATCGACACCGTCGTGTTCGTGCTGCTCAAGACGACCGTACTGGACACCAAGCCGCTCACCGCGAAGATCATCGCGGTGCTGGTGGCGACCATGGTGTCCTATGTGCTCAACCGCGAGTGGTCGTTCCGGACCCGCGGTGGTCGCGAGCGCCATCACGAGGCGCTGCTGTTCTTCGTGATCAGCGGTCTCGGGGTGGCCGCCTACACCGCGCCGCTCGCCGCATCGCGCTACCTGTTCGATCTGCAGGAGCCGTTCGTCAGCCTGTTCACCCAGGAGGTCGCGGACTTCCTGTCCGGCCAGATCCTGGGCACGCTGGTCGGGATGGCGTTCCGCTGGTGGGCGTTCCGCCGCTACGTCTTCCCGGACCAGAACGTCCGCCGCCAGATCCCACCGCCACCGGACTGACCCCCACCCCACCATCCGCGTTGTGGAGCCCTGACGCGA
>NZ_JADQDD010000160.1 GCF_019263595.1 Pseudonocardia sp. KRD291
GTGCGGGTGCGCGGGCGCCTCGCTCATCGTCAGCACCGGCGCGACGCAGGCGTCGGTGCCGTCGAACAGGGCGCACCACTCGTCACGGGTGCGGGTGCGGAACACCGCCGCGAGACGGTCGGTGGACTCCGGCCAGCGCTCGCGGTCCCACTGCGGCGGCAGGCCGTCGGCGTCCGGGCCGAGCCGGCGCAGCAGCTCGGCGTAGAACTGCGGCTCCATCGGCGCGACCGAGACGTGGCGGCCATCGGCGGTCTCGTAGACGTCGTAGAAGTGCGCGCCGCCGTCGTTCGGGTTCGACTCGTGCTCCTCGGTCCACGCGCCGCGCCCGAGCAGCTCGAACATCATCGTCATCAGGTAGGCCGAGCCGTCCACCATGGCGGCGTCGACGACCTGGCCGTGCCCGGAGCGGCCCGCCTCGACCAGTGCCGCGGCGATCCCCATGGCCAGCAGCATCCCGCCCCCGGCGAAGTCGCCGACGACGTTCAGCGGCGGCACCGGGCGCTCGCCGCGGCGACCGATCGGCGCCAGCGCGCCGGCCAGCGCGATGTAGTTGAGGTCGTGCCCGGCCGCCTGCGAGTACGGGCCGTCCTGGCCCCAACCGGTGAGCCGGCCGTAGACCAGGCGCGGGTTGGCCGCGAGACACTCGTCCGGGCCGAACCCGAGGCGCTCCATCACGCCGGGGCGGAACCCCTCGATCAGCGCGTCGGCGGAGGAGGCGAGCTCCGCGGCCACGGCGTGCCCGTCGGGAGACTTGAGGTCGATCCCGACCGACCGTCGTCCCCGGCCGAGGATCCCCTCGGTCAGGGTCGCCATCCCGGTCGGCGGGTCCGCGGAGGGCGGCCCGGGGATCCGGTCGATCCGCACCACGTCCGCCCCGAGGTCGCTGAGCACCATCCCGCAGAACGGTGCCGGTCCGATCCCGGCGAACTCGACGACCCGGACTCCTGCCAGCGGACCCATTCGGCCTCCTCGGTGTGGTCGTGCGCGGTTGTTCGGGCGGGGTGCTCAGCTCCCGGCGGCGGCGACGCCGGGCGGCTGGTCCTGGTGGCGGCCCAGCTCGCGTTCCATGGCCGCCGCGGTGGCCGAGGCCGCCTCGATCAGGCGGCGCTGGGAGTCCTCGGTGATCTGCGCCCGCAACGCCGAGATGTGCAGCGCGGCCACGACGCTGCCGTAGGCGTCGCGCACCGGGACCGCGAGCCCGACGACCCCGATGATCGCCTCCTCGCGGCTGATCGCGAACCCCTGCTCCCGAATCCGGTCGAGCTCACGTTCGAGGTCCGGAACCTCGGTCAGCGTGTGCTCGGTGAGCGCCGGGCGCGGGGCGTCGAGCAGCCTGCGGCGCAACGGCTCCTGCTCGGCGGCGAACAGCTTGCCGACCGACGTCGCGTGCAGGGACAGCGACTGCCCCAGGCGGATGTCGACGGTGACCGGACGCGACCCGGGGACGCGGTCGAGGTAGGTGACCCGGTGCCCGAGCCGCACCGCCAGGTAGATGTCCTCCCCGGTGGACCGGGCCAGGTCCTGCAGGTGCCGGCGTGCGATCGCCCGCACCTCCAGCCCGTCCGAGATCCGGATGCCCAGCCGCACCGCCCGCGGGCCGAGCGAGTAGCGCAGGTCCTCGGTCACGTTCACGACCTCGGCCGCGACCATGCGCTGGAGCAGGTTGTGGCTGCTGCTGATCGGCAGCCCGAGGCCCTTGCTGATCTCGGTGACCGTCATCCCGTCCGAGCGGCCGACCAGCAGCTCCAGGACCTCGAAGGTCCGGGAGTAGCGGTCCCGGCTCGCCACGGACCCGTTCTGTTCCGGCACTCGACCCCTCCCCGTCCGAACCCACGTCGCCGTCGATCATACGGCCAATCCTTCGAGATCCCGATCAGACTTTCGAGATTCGTTCGACCGGGCCTAGTGTGGGACAGGGCCAAGGCGCCGCACCTCCCGTGCGCCGACGACTGCCTCGGCAAAGGAGCCACGTGATCCCGAGGACAATCTTCTCCCCCGAGCACGATTTGTTCCGGGACACGGTGCGCCGGTTCGTCGCCGAGGAGGTCGTGCCGCACTACGCGGAGTGGGAGTCTGCCGGTGAGGTGCCCCGGGACGTGTGGCGCGCGGCCGGGAAGATCGGTCTGCTGTGCCCGATGGTGCCCGAGTCCGACGGCGGGCCCGGCGGGGACTTCCTGCACGGCGCCGTCGTCACCGAGGAGATGGCCCGCGTCGGTGCCGTCGCCCCGACGTTCTACCTGCAGAACGACATCGTCGCGCCCTACCTCGTGCACCACGGGACCACCGCGCAGAAGCAGCGGTTCCTGCCCGGGATGGCCTCCGGCGAGATCGTCGCCGCGGTCGGCATGTCCGAGCCCTCCGGCGGGAGCGACCTGGCCAACCTGCGCACCACCGCCCGTCTCGACGGCGACTCCTACGTCGTCAACGGGCAGAAGGTGTTCATCACCGGCGGGCACACCGCGGACCTGTTGGTCCTGGCCGTGCGCACCGGGGAGGCGCCGGGCGCGAAGGGTGTGAGCCTGCTGCTGGTCGAGACCGACCGCCCCGGCTACCACCGCGGCCGCACCCTGGACAAGATCGGCTGCAAGGCCCAGGACACCTCCGAGCTGTTCTTCGACGACCTGCGCGTGTCGGCGTCGAACCTGCTCGGCGAGTCCGGGCGCGGGTTCGGCGTTCTGATGAGCGAGCTCGCGCAGGAACGCCTGGTGCAGGCCGTGCGCGCGGTGTCGGCGTCCGAGGCCGCGCTGGAGTGGACGATCGACTACTGCGCCGACCGGGACATGTACGGCGGCACGCTCGCCGACATGCAGAACACCCGGTTCGTGCTCGCCCAGCTCCACGCCGACACGATGGCCCAGCGCGCGTTCGTCGACCGGGCCATGTCCCTGCACGTCGCCGGGGAACTGGACCCGGTCGACGCGGCCGCGGTCAAGCTGACCACCACCGGGCTGCAGGGCAGGGTGATGGACGAGTGCCTGCAGCTGTTCGGCGGCTGGGGCTACATGACCGAGTACCCGATCGCCCGCGCCTACGTCGACGCCCGGATGACCCGCGTCGGCGGCGGGTCCGCCGAGGTGATGAAGCACCTCATCGGCCGCGCGCTGTTCCGCGGCCGCACGCCCGAACGGAAGGCCCGCTGATGTCGTCCCCCACACCGCGCCACGTGGCCGTGATCGGCGCCGGCGCCGGCGGCCTGTCCGCGGCCCGGCACCTGCTCGAGGAGGGCCAGGAGGTGACGGTGTTCGAGCTGGGCTCGCACATCGGCGGCCTCTGGGTCTACGACAACGACAACGGCCTGGCCGCCGCCTACCGCTCGCTGCACATCAACTCCGAGCCTCGGGTCACCGCGTACCGGGGGTTCCCGTTCCCGGAGCGGGTCGGGCTGTTCCCCTCGCACCGCGACGTCGCCGAGTACCTGGGCTCGTTCGCCGACACCTACGACATCCGGCGCCGCATCCGGTTCCGCACCCGCGTCACCTCGGTCGAGCCGGAGGCGGGCGCCGGCGGCCGGTGGTGGGTACAGCACGAGGACGCCGACGACAGTGGTGACGGCGGGGCGACGGCCGAGCGGGAGCTGTTCGACGCCGTCGTCGTCGCGAGCGGACACCAGGGCGTGCCGTCGCACCCGGGCTGGGCGAAGAAGTTCGCCGGCCGCTACCTGCACTCGCACGACTACCGCGAGCCGGAGCCGTTCCGCGGGCAGCGGGTGCTGGTCGTCGGGGTCGGCAACAGCGGCCTCGACGTCGCCGCCGACGTCGCCCCGGACGCCGCGCACACGCTCGTCGCGGCCCGCTCGCCGGTGCTGATCATGCCGCGGATGGTGCTCGGCGTGCCGACCGCGCGGGTGCTCGGCGCGCTGAGCAAGCCGTGGATGCCCTGGCCGGTGCAACGCACGATCATGCGGACGATCAGCCGGGTCTTCCACGGCACGCCCGAGCAGTGGGGCATGCGCACGCCGCGCACCCGCACGCACCCGGCCAGCAACGCGACGTTCATGGCGCACGTGTCCTACCGGCGGATCACGATGCGGCCGGGAGTGTCCGACGTGGACGGACGCACCGTGCGTTTCGACGACGGCAGCACGGGTGAGGTGGACACGATCATCGCCGCGACCGGCTACGAGATCGACCTGCCGTTCCTGTCCGAGCAGGTCTCTCCGGTGCGCGAGCGTCGCCTGGAGGCCTACCAGCGGGTGGTGCATCCGGACCGTCCCGGCCTGTACTTCGTCGGGTTCTTCAACGTCAGCGGAGGAGCGAACATCTCCATGATGGACACCCAGTCGGCGTGGATGGCCGCGCTGGTCAGCGGGCGCTCGGCGCTGCCGTCGCCGTCGCGGATGCGCGCCGACGTCCGGCGCGAGCGCGCCCGCAACCAGCGCCGTTTCCCCGGCTCGCCGCGCTACGGCCTGGAGCTCGAACCCGCGCGGTACAAGAAGCGCATCGCGAAGGAGATCGACCGCAGTGGGGCACCGATACCGGTGACCGTTCCCGAGGAACGTGCCCAGGTCGGTGCCCAGTGACCCGTGACGGAGTGAGTCTTCACGACCGCGCCGCCGTCGTCGGCGTCGGCGAGACCTCGTACCTGCGCGGTTCGAAGGACAGCGCGCTGGCCCTGCAGCTGCAGGCCTCGCTGACCGCGATCCGCGACGCCGGGCTCGAGCCCGGCGACATCGACGGCGTCGTCCCGGTGGGGATCACCGGCGCCCCGGCCGAGGAGTACATCGCCAACTTCGGCCTGGTCGACCTGCGGTTCTCCGCCGTCGTTCCGCACGGTGGCGCCAGCGGGATCGGGGCGCTGCAGGCCGCGGCGGCCGCGGTGAACGCGGGGATCGCGAAGCACGTCCTCGTGCCGTCGGGGCGCAACGTGTCCTCCGGCGACAAGGCCGGCGTCCGGATCCACCAGATGCCGCAGTTCCGGTTGGTCACCGAGTTCGAGAAGCCCGCCGGGGCGATCGCGCCGGCCCAGCTCTACGCGCCGATGGCGCGGCGGCACATGGAGCTCTACGGCACCACGTCGCGCCAGTTCGCCGAGATCGCGGTGTCCACCCGGGAGCACGCGGGCATGCACGGCAACGCCGTGATGACCAAGCCGATCACGATCGACGACCACCAGTCGTCGCGGCTGATCGCCGACCCGTTCCGGCTGCTCGACTGCAGTCTGGAGTCCGACGGCGGCGCCGCGTTCGTGGTCAGCTCGCCGGAGCGGGCGCGGGACCTGGCGCAGCCTCCGGTGCACCTGGCCGGGATCGCGATGGGACACCCGGACTCCCCCAGCTCGATCACCCAGCGCCCGGACCTGACGAAGGTCGGGATCGCGAAGGCCGCGCCGATCGCGTGGGGCATGGCCGGACTCGGCCCGGACGACGTGGACGTCGCCGAGATCTACGACTGCTTCACCTACGTCGTGCTCTGCCAGCTCGAGGACATGGGATTCTGCGCCAAGGGCGAGGGCGGCGCGTTCGTCGAGGGCGGGCGGCTGCGCCTGGGCGGCGCGCTGCCCACGAACACCCACGGCGGTCTGCTCTCGCAGGGCCACATGCTGGGCATGAACCACATCGTGGAGGCGGTCCGGCAGCTGCGCGGCACCGCGGGGCGCGCGCAAGTGGACGGCGCGCAGGTCGCGATTGCGACCGGCTACGGCGACATGGGCGACGGCGGGCTCGCCGTCCTGACCAGGGGGTCACGATGACCGACGACCTGTCGACGGGCTACTGGGACGGCGCCCGCCGCGGCGTGCTGGTGCTGCAGCGCTGCACCGCGTGCGGGCACGTCCGGCACTACCCGACGCTGCTGTGCCCGGCCTGCCACTCCGACACCGTCGAGCCGCTGGAGGCCAGCGGGCGCGGCACGGTGCACAGCTGGACGGTCGCGCACCACGCGTTCGACCCGGCGTTCGCCGGGGAGCTGCCGTACACGCTGGTCACGATCGACGTCGAGGAGGGGCCGCGCGTCCTGGCCCGTCTCGAGCCGGACCCCGCCGACCTGCGGATCGACCAGCCGGTCACGATCGGCTTCGCCCCCGGAGCGGGCGGCACCCCCGTCCCCCTGGCGCGCCCGGCGTGACGAGCACCGACCGACGACCGACGAGAGGGGCGAGGGGCGAGATCATGTCCGACGCGGTCCTGGTGACCCACGACGACGGCCTGGTCACGATCACGATCAACCGTCCGGAGAAGCGCAACGCGATCAACGGGGCCGTCTCGGAGGGGGTGTGCGCCGCCGTCGACGAGCTCGACGCCCGCGACGACCTGCGGGTCGGCATCCTCACCGGTGCCGGCGGCACATTCTGCTCCGGGATGGACCTGGGCGCGTTCCTGCGCGGGGAGTCCACCCGCGTCGAGGGCCGCGGTCTGATGGGGATCGCGCTGACCCCGCCGACCAAGCCGCTGATCGCGGCCGTCGAGGGGTACGCCCTGGCCGGTGGGTTCGAGGCGATGCTGGCCTGCGACCTGGTCGTCGCCGCGCGGGACGCGACGTTCGGGCTGCCCGAGGCCAAGCGCGGCCTGGCCGCCGCGGCCGGCGGGCTGGTCCGGCTGCCGCGGCTGGTACCGCAGCGGATCGCGATGGAGATGGCCCTGACCGGCGACCACTACCCGGCCGAGCTGATGCACACCCACGGGCTGGTGAACCAGGTCGTCGAGCCCGGCGGCGCGATGGCGGCGGCGACGGCGCTGGCCCGGCGGATCATCGCGAACGCGCCGCTGTCGGTGGCCGCGTCCAAGCGCGTGATCACCGAGTCGCGGGACTGGCCGACCGATGAGATGTTCGCCCAGCAGGAGGCGGTCACCCGCCCGGTGCTCGACTCGGCGGACGCGCGCGAGGGCTCCGCGGCGTTCACGGAGAAGCGCCCCGCCCGGTGGGCCGGGAGGTAGCCGCCCGGTGATGACGGTTCGACGGAGCAGGAGGTAACGACGTGCAAACCCCGATCTGCGACCTGCTCGGCTGCGAGGTGCCGATCTTCGCGTTCTCGCACTGCCGCGACGTGGTCGCCGCGGTGACCCGGGCCGGGGGCTTCGGCGTGCTCGGCGCCTCCACCGGGTCGCCGGAGCAGCTGGAGGTCGAGCTGGCCTGGCTCGACGAGCACACCGGCGGGCGTCCCTACGGCGTCGACGTGATCGTCCCCAGCACCTACGACGAGCGCGCCGAGGTGCCGCCCGCCGAGCTGGAGGCCATGATCCCGGACGGGCACCGGGCGTTCCAGGACCGGCTGCTGACCGAGGCCGGGGTGCCCGAGCTGCCTGACGACGAGCGGGCGAGGCTGCGTGCGGAGCTGGCCGCGGGGCGCGGCGGGATGACCCCGGACGGCGCGCGACGGCTGGTGAAGGTCGCGCTCGCGCACCCCTCGGTGCGGATGGTCGTCAGCGCGCTGGGAGCACCGCCGCCGGACGTCGTGGAGGACCTGAAGGCGCACGATGTCGTCGTCGGGGCGTTGTGCGGCAAGGCATCGCACGCGCGCCGGCAGATCGAGGCCGGGGTGCAGGTCGTCGTCGCGCAGGGCACCGAGGCCGGCGGGCACACCGGCGAGATCTCGACGATGGTGCTCGTCCCCGAGGTGGTCGCGGTCGCCGATGGGCGCGCGGCGGTGCTGGCCGCGGGCGGGATCAGCCACGGCAGCCAGATCGCGGCGGCGCTGGCCATGGGCGCCGACGGCGTCTGGTGCGGCACGATCTGGCTCGGCACACGGGAGTCCGAGCTCGACGACTTCGAGCGGGCCGCGCTCTACGCCACCCCGACCGAGGGCACCGCGCGCCGCCGCGCCCGCACCGGCAAGACCGTGCGGATGACCCGCAGCGAGCTGTCCGAGGCGTGGGAGCGGCCCGGTGCACCGGGCTATCTGCCGACCCCGCTGCAGGGAGTGCTCTACAACGAGGCGCACGCGCGGGTCGTCCGCGCCCGCCGGGGCGACCTGTGGTCGTTCCCGGCCGGGCAGTCGGTGGGCGCGGTGACCGGCGAGACGGGAGTCGCCGACGTCATGTACCGGCTGCAGTCCGAGTACGGCGAGGCCGTCGAACGCCTCGCCGCCGTCAACGACCGGGAGGACCTTTCATGAACCAGGTGAGCGCCGACGACCTGAGCTCGCTCGGGCACGATCTGCGCCGGCCGGAGTCGGTGCTCGCCACCGCCGCCGGCGACCTGTTCACCAGCAACGCCGCAGGCGGGGTCAGCCACCTGCACCCCGACGGCAGCCACTCGCAGTACCTCGGGCAGACCGACGACCTGTCCGACATCGTGCACCCGAACGGCATCACGCTCGAGCCCGACGGGTCGTTCCTGCTCGCGCACCTCGGGCAGACCGAGGGCGGGGTGTTCCGCCTGCACCGCGACGGCACGCTGGTCCCGGAGCTGCGCGAGGTCGAGGGCACTGAGTTGCCGCCGACCAACCACGTCATCCGCGACGCGCAGGGCCGGATGTGGGTCACGGTCTCGACGACGATGTCCCCGCGCGACACCGACTTCCGCCCGGACGCGCACCGCGGCTACGTCGTGCTCGACGACGGCCGGGGCGCCCGTGTCGTCGCCGAGGGCCTGGGCTTCACCAACGAGTGCTGCCCGTCGCAGGACGGGCGCTGGCTCTACGTCAACGAGACGTTCACCCGCCGCACCTCCCGGTTCCCCGTCTCCGAGGACGGCGTGCTCGGTGACAAGGAGGTGATCGCCGAGTTCGGCCCCGGCGAGTTCCCGGACGGTCTCGCGCTCGACGTCGACGGCGGTGTCTGGGTGGTGTGCGTGGTGTCCAACCGGGTCCTGCGGATCGCCCCGGACGGCAAGGTCGGGACCTGGCTCGACGCCGGGTCGCAGGCCCACGTCGATTCCGTCGAGCCGATCTACCTCGCCGGGGACATGCGTGCCGACCAGATCGCCGGGCGCGGCGAGTCGGTGCTCGGGCAGGTGTCGTCGCTGGCGTTCGGCGGGCCGGACCGGCGCACGGTGTACCTGGGCTCGCTGCGCAACGAGCACATCCTGCACGCCCCGTCGACGGTCGCCGGGGTCGAGCCGCCGCATTGGCGGTTCGGCGGCTGAGAACGGGCGGGACCCGGACGGATTCTCAGACGCTTCTCAGCGATTTGTCCGATTCATCCGCTTTACTGGTGGTGCGACGGTCAGTTCCGACGACCCGGAGACCCACCATGAGCGCCACGCAGGCACCGGAGCCCGAGGGCGGCCCCGACCGCGACCGCGAGGTGCTCGACCGGATCGCCGGCTACGAGAACGGGGCGGACCCCGCGTTCGTCGCCCGCCTCCGTGCGCCGGTCACCGCCCCGGGCGGTGGGCTCGGCCTCGACCGGATCATCCAGATCGTGGTGCTCCTCGGCCTGCTGGCCCTGATCCTGCCCGGACCGTGGCCGATGGTGGCCGCGCTGCTGGCAGGCCCCACCGTTGCCGCGCTGTTCGGGCTGCGCACCGCACGCCGCGCCGCCCGCACCATGAAGCCCCCCGCCGCCTGACCGGCACGAACGGGGCTCTCGTCCACCCCCGCCGCACGAGCGGGGCTCTCGCGCGGGCGGACTCGAGCTCAGGCCGCCTGGCAACCCGGGCACCAGAACAGGTTGCGGGCCCGGTGCTCCGCGCGCGCGATCGGCGTGCCGCAGACCAGGCAGGGCCGGCCGGTGCGCCGGTAGGCGTAGACGACGCTCGCGCAGACCGCGCCCGCGTCCGGTTTCTCCAGCAGGGCCGGGTCGTGCTCGGGGCGCAGCGTCTCGATCCGCCCGGCCCGCTCGCCGTCGCGGAGCATCTCCGACAGGTCCGCCCACAACGCGTCGAAGCGTTCCCGGCCCAGCTCGCGGCCGGGCAGCATCGGGTCCAGGCCGGTGCGGAACAGCGTCTCGGCGCGGAACACGTTGCCCAGCCCGGCGATCACCGACTGGTCCATCAGCAAGGTCGCCAGCGGGGACCGCGAGCGCGAGATCCGCGCCCACACGCGGTCCGGGTCGGCGTCGTCGCTCAGCGGGTCCTCACCCAGGCGCGCCCGCAGTGCCTTCACCTCGACGTCGTCGAGCAGATCGCAGGCGCTCGGGCCGCGCAGGTCCGCGTAGTGCGTGTCGCCGACGATCCGCATCCGGACCTGCCCGCGCGGCGGTTGGACGGGGACCTTCCGGTTGCCGAACCAGCCCCACAGGCCCAGGTGCACGTGCACGACCAGGTCCGGCCCGTAGACCTGGAACAGGTGCTTGCCGTGCGCCTCGACGCGTTCGAGCACCCGCCCGTCGACGATCTCGGCGCCGGTGGCGAAGCGGCCCTGCGGGCTCGACACGCGCACCGGGCGCCCCGCGAAACGGCGCCGCTGCAGGCGGGCCATGCGGTGCACGGTGTGACCTTCGGGCATCGATCCAGCGTGCCCGCGGCGGCCCCGATCCGCGCGCCGAGCATCCGTGGCGGGCTCAGGCCCGGTGGCTGCCGGCGCTCACCGGGGCCCGGTCGGTGGTGGTGCCGTCGCGCCGGCCGGCGATCAGGTGGTCGATCGAGAACCGGCCCGCGCCGGCCGCGGCGAGCGCCAGTGCGCCGATCCCGATCACCCCGACCAGCTCCCAACCGCCCTGGTCGACGAAGATCCCCTGCCCGAAGTGCGCGAACGCCCCGGCCCCGACCATCGTGGCGACCACGAACAACGCGACCACCGGCGTGAACGCGCCGGCGATCAGCAGCACCCCACCGAGCAGCTCGACGCCCATCGTGAACGCCGCCGCGACGCCCGGCAGCGGGATCCCCATCCCGGCGAAGCCCTCCGCCACCGAGCCCACCCCGCGACCGAGCTTCTGCGCGCCGTGCGCGATCAGCACCACGCCGAGCACGAGGCGGGCGACGACCAGGGCGATGTCGGACAGGGGGGAGCGAAGGGAGCGCATCCGGTGGGACCTCCGAGGTCGTTGAACCTTCATCCGTCCGGGTCAGTTTAGGCGAGGGCGGCGAAACGGACGATCCCGGCGCCCCGGGCGGTCGGTCACACCGGCCCGAGTTGCCGATCCGCGCGCGGCGGGATTGCCTTCCACGCGTGGCTGCCTCCCGCGCGTACTCGACCTCCCGGTATTCGACGCTGTCCCACCTCGAATGCTCCCGCGACGGCTCCCGGCACGACGCCGACGTCGTGCAGGGCACCTCGCCCGCCGGCGCCCCGCTGCTCGCCCGCTACGACCTCGAGCGCGTCGCGGCGACCGTCTCCCCCGCCGACATCGCGACCCGCGCACCGGACCTGTGGCGCTACCACGAGCTGCTGCCGGTCCGGGACCCCGCGCGCGTCGTGACGCTCGGCGAGGGCATGACGCCGCTGCTCGACCTGCCGCGCGCCGGCGCCCGCCTCGGCGTCCCGGGCCTGCGGATGAAGGATGAGGGCCTCGTCCCGACCGGCGCGTTCAAGGCGCGCGGGGCCGCCGTCGGGGTGTCGCGGGCCGCCGAGCTCGGCGTGCGCGCGGTCGCGATGCCGACCAACGGCAACGCCGGCGCGGCCTGGGCGTCGTACGCGGCACGGGCCGGGATGGGCTCGCTGATCGCGATGCCGGTGGACGCACCGGAGATCACCCGACGCGAGTGCGTCGTCGCCGGGACCGAGCTCTACCTGGTCGACGGCCTGATCGGCGACGCCGGGAACCTCGTCGCCGATGCGGTGCGCCGCCGCGAGGGCTACCAGGACACCTCGACGCTGCGCGAGCCGTACCGGATCGAGGGCAAGAAGACGATGGGCTACGAGATCGTCGAGCAGCTCGGCTGGCGTGCTCCGGACGTCATCCTCTACCCGACCGGCGGCGGCGTCGGGATCATCGCGATCCACAAGGCCCTGCAGGAGATGCGCGAGCTGGGCTGGCTGACCGGGCCGATGCCGCGCCTGGTCGCGGTGCAGGCCACCGGCTGCGCCCCGATCGTCGACGCGTTCGACGCCGGCCTGTCGGAGTCCACCGCGCCCGCCGACGCGCACACCGTCGCGTTCGGGATCACGGTGCCGAAGGCGCTGGGCGACTTCCTGGTGCTCGACGCCGTCCGCGACACCGGCGGCACCGCGATCGCCGTGACCGACGAGGAGCTGCTCGCCGCGCAGCACGCGCTGGCCCGCGACGAGGGCACCTGGATCTGCCCGGAGGGCGGCGCGTGCTTCGCCGCGGTCGGGCAGCTGCGCGAGTCCGGCTGGCTCGACGGGTCCGAGAACGTGGTCGTGCTCAACACCGGCACCGGGCTGATCTACCCGGACACCGTCGCCGTGGACGTCCCGACGCTGCCGGTCGACGGCCGCATCCCCGGCGGGGACGAGACGTGACGAGCGCCGGGGAGGACGAGCGCCGGAGCCGGACGATCGGGCTGGTCGAGCGGGTCGGCAACCGCGTCCCGCACCCGTTCTACCTGTTCTGGTACCTGCTGATCCTCGTCGGCGTGGCGAGCGCGGTGCTCGCCGCGACCGGCGCGTCCGCCCGGCTCCCCGGCGCGCCCGCGGCCGAGCCGGTGCGCAACATCCTGTCGGTGGGCGGCCTGCAGCACCTGCTCACCACGATGGTCGACAACTTCATCGGCTTCCCGCCGCTGGGTGTCGTGCTCGCGGTGCTGCTCGGTGTCGGGGTGGCCGAGCGGACGGGGTTCCTGCGCACCGTCGTCGCCGCGACGCTGGCGAAGGTGCCGGCCCGGCTGATGCCCTTCGCCGTCGTCTATGTCGCCGGGCAGGGCCACTTCATGGGCGACGCGGCGATGGTCATCCTGCCGCCGCTGGCCGCGCTGGCGTTCCGGTCGGTCGGGCGGCACCCGGTGGCCGGGGCGCTCGGCGCGTTCGCGGCGACGTCGGTCGGCTACGGCTCCGGGCTGATCGTCGGCGCGCTGGACGCGAACCTGGCGGCGCTGTCGGAGAAGGTGCTCCCGCCGGGCACACCGCCCGGAGTGGAGACCTCGGTCCTGATGAACTACTACATCCAGGTCGTCGCCGCGCTGGTCATCCCGGCCGTGGTCGGGTGGATCCTGGTCCGCTACGTCGAGCCCGGCCTGGCGCCGTTCCGTCCGGAGCCCACCGACGTCCCCGGGGACGGCTCCGGCCCCGGCTCCGGCTCTGCGGACGAGCAGGACGCCACCGTCACCCCCGTCCAGCGGCGCGCGCTGAAGATCGCGCTGCTGGCCACGCTGGGGTTCGTGGTCCTCGTCGTGGCCTGCTGGCTGGTCCCCGGCGGGCCGCTGCAGGGCGACGACGGTGCGCTTGTCGACTCGCCGTTCTTCGACGCCATCGTGCCCCTGATCATGATGAGCTTCCTGGTCGTGGGCATCACCTACGGCGCGCTGACCGGAGTGGTCACCGAGGCCGCGGACGTGCCGAAGCTGATGGCGCAGGCGCTGGCCCCGATGCTCGGGTTCGTCGTGCTCGCGTTCTCGGCCGGGCAGTTCATCGAGATGTTCTCGTGGAGCCGGGTCGGGACGTGGCTCGCAGTGGAGGGCTCGTCCGGGCTGCGCGGCGCCGGCCTGGACGGCTTCCCGGCGCTGATGATCGCGCTCGTGCTGTGCTCGGTGATGGCGATGCTGATCTTCTCCGGTGCGTCGCTGTGGGCGGTGCTCGCGCCGGTGCTGATCCCGGTGTTCGTCGGGCTCGGGCTGCACCCGGCCGTCATCCAGGCGACGTACCGGATCGGCGACTCGATCACCAACCCGATCTCCCCGCTGAACCCGTACCTCTACGTGCTGCTGTCCACCACGCAGCGCTACGACAGCCGGTTCACCCTGGGCATGCTGTTCTCCCGGATGGCGCTGTTCGTGGTGCCGGTGACGGTGCTGTGGGTGGGCATCCTGGCGTTGTTCTACTTCACCGGGACGCCGATGGGTCCGGGGACGACGATCGGCATCGGCGGGTAGGGCGTGCTCAGCTACGCAAACGAGTGCCCGTCGAGCCCGAGGTCGGGCACCGGATCGGCCGACACCTCGTCGAGCGACCGGGCCCCACGCGCGGCGGCCTCCTCACACGTCATAGGCCGTCCGGCCAGACGACGCGGGGCCCAGGTCGACGGCCTCGGTCTTCGTCGCCAGGCGGTACCGCCGCATGACGACCCGCCAGCACCTCGTCATCGATGTCGACGTTCGTCCGCATACACCAGCTCTACACCGGCTGCACAATCTCTACACCGCGAACGGGTGCTGTCGACCCATGTCAGGCCGACACGTCGGCGCCGAGACTCCTGGCCTCGTCACGGGCGATCCGCCGCGACGTCCCGCACGCCGGGCACCGCGTCTCGAGCCGGCTGCGCAGCGGCAGGACCGGCACGAAGAACAGCGTGAACCGGGTCCGGCGCCGGACGAGGGACTGCGGACCGGGATGCCCGCACACCGCACAGACCAGGGAGACGAGGCCGAGCGGCCACTCCTTCCGGGACAGTCCGAAGATGACGAGCATCAGGTGACCACTTCGTCCGGGTTCGTCCCGGTTCGGTTCGCCATGACCCGAGTGTGCCTGACCGCGGGCGCCGGCGTCCGTCGACGCCGCGGCGCCCGGCCCGGTCAGAACCGCCCGCCGCCACCACGCCGTCCGCGGGTGGCCGAGCCGCCGAA
>NZ_JADQDD010000161.1 GCF_019263595.1 Pseudonocardia sp. KRD291
ACAGGTGCGAGTCCAGGTAGCGCTGCTCGCCGTCCAGGGTCACCGACGTGCCGGAGAACGCCAGCCACTGGCTGTACTGCGGGTCGGTGTTGCCCGGCATGAAGATCGCGTTCTCGCCGACGTTGTAGGTGTCCATCCCGCCGCGGATGACGTCGACGTGCAGGTCGATGAACCCGCCCATCTCGATGGCGCCGCAGAACGTGATCTCGCCGTCGCCCTGCGAGAAGTGCAGGTCACCGACCGAGAGGTTCGCCCCGTCGACGAAGACCGGGTAGAAGATCCGGGTCCCCTTCGTCAGGTTCTTGATGTCCTGGTTGCCGCCGTTCTCCCGCGGCGGGGCGGTGCGGGCGGCCTCGGCGGCGGCGCGGTCGAAGTCGGCGCCCGAGAGCGAGCCGAGGATCGCCGAGTCCGCCAGCGGGGGTAGGGCCAGCGGGGGGACCCTCGACGGGTCGGTGTCGATCAACGCCTGCTCACGCGCGTTCCAGCGCGAGAGAAGCGACGCCGAGGGCGCGGTGCCCATCAGGCCGGGATGCACGATCCCGGTGAACGACACCCCCGGCACGTGCCGTGACGTCGCGGTGCCGCCGGTGAAGTCCCAGATCACCTTGTAGGCGTCCGGGAACTGTTCGGTCAGGAACCCGCCGCCGTTCTCGGTGGCGAACACGCCGGTGTATCCCCAGCCCTGCCCGGCCAGCGGGCCGGTGTCCTCCTGCGGGATCGGGCCGACGTCGAGGATGTCGACGATCAGCAGGTCACCGGGTTTCACACCCTCGACCGAGATCGGTCCGGACAGTACGTGCACCCCGTTCAGCGGAGCGTGCAGGATGTCCTCGGCGGAGTCGTCGTTCCTGATCGCGCCGTCGAACCACTCCCGGCAGTGCACCCGGAACGAGTCGCCCGGCTTGACGTGCACCTGGGCCGGGACGTCCGGGTGCCACCGGTTGTGGCCGACGATCTGCTGGTCGGTGAAGGTCCTGGTGGAGTCCAGCGGGAACACGAGCTCGGGCACGGGCGTGGCCTTCCTTCTCGGTGAGGTCGTGCTCAGGGACGGGCCTTCTCGGTGAGGTCGTGCTCAGGGACGGGGCAGCTGCGACCAGGCCGGGTCCGCCGCCGGGCCGGCGCGGCGACCGGACGTGGGCGGGGGTGCGGACACGACGTCCGGGCGTTCCCGGCTGCGCTCGGTGCGCTCGATCAGCGACCGGGCCGATGCGGAACCGAGCGCGAGCATCGGGGCCGCGAACACCCGGGGCATCGCGGCGCCGCACTCCGGGCAGTCCAGGGTCTCCTCTGCGGTGCCGATCGGGCGGGCCACCTCGTGCGGGCCGTCGGTCTCGCAGCGGTACCGGTACGTCGCCATGGCGGCCTCCGCGTCGTGGGCCCCGATCGTCGCGACGGCTGCGGCGCAGGTCAATCGGCCGTTCGCCGAGGTCCGCACCGGGCGGATGCTCCGTTGTGGACCCGGGTGAGGGGCGTGGTGCACCCGAACGGGGCTACGCTGCGATCCAGATCTTCATCCCCCGAACCAGGAGCTGACGTGGCCCTCTCCGCCGGTGACACGATTCCCGACGTCACCCTCATGACCATGACCGCGGACGGCCCGACGCCCGTCCAGAGCAGCTCGGTCCTCGGCACCGGCACCGTCGTGCTGTTCGGCGTGCCAGGGGCGTTCACCCCGGCGTGCTCGGACCACCACCTGCCCGGCTACGTGCTGCGCGCCGACGACCTCAAGGCCAAGGGCGTCGACACCGTCGCCTGCATCGCCGTCAACGACGCGTTCGTGATGAACGCCTGGGGCGAGGCCCGCGACACCGGCGACGCCGTGCTGATGCTGGCCGACGGCAACGGTGACTTCGCCAAGGCCGCGGGCCTCGAGCTCGACGGCTCCGGCTTCGGTCTGGGCACCCGCTCGCAGCGCTTCGCCGCGATCATCAAGGACGGCGTCGTCTCGGAGATCGGTGTCGAGGACGTCCCGACCAACGTCGGCGTCAGCGGCGTGGAGTCGGTGCTCGAGAAGCTGTGAACCTCGGTCGGCGGCCGCACGCGCGGCCGCCGACGAGCATTCCTCACTCCCGGGACTCGACCGTCTCCTTCACCTTGGCGACGGCGAAGCCCCACGCCTGCCCCACGGTGGTCGACGGCGGGACCGAGACCTCGTCCGGGTTCGTGACGACGTCGAGCAGCACGGGCCCGTCGTGCGCGAGCGCGTCGCGGACGGCCTCGTCGAGGTCACCCGGCTTCTCCACGCGCACCCCGTGCAGCCCGCAGGCCCGTCCGACCTCGGCCAGGTCCGGGTTCGCCAGCGTCGTGCCCGACGACGGCATCCCGACCTGCTCCTGCTCGAGCTTGACCATGCCCAGGTTGGAGTTGTCGAACACGATCAGCTTCACCGGCAGCCGGTAGGCGACGGCGGTGAGCAGGTCGCCCATCAGCATGGTCAGCCCGCCGTCGCCGCAGAACGCGACGACCTGCCGGTCGCGGTCGAGCGCGGACGCGCCCAGGGCCTGCGGCATCGCGTTCGCCATCGACCCCAGGTTCCAGGAGCCGAGCAGCCGTCGGCGGCGGTCGATGTCGACGAACCGGGCCATCCACGTGGTGGTCATGCCGGTGTCGGCGATCAGGACGGCGTCCTCGTCGGCGTGCCGGTTCACCGCGGCGGCCAGCGCCTCCGGGCGGATCAGGTGCTCGGGGTTGTCGAACACCCGCCGGATCCGGCCGACCTTCTTCGCGTCGTGGTCGGGCTCGGCCAGGTGCGCCTGGCGTCCGCTCCAGCGCTCGAAGTGCGCCCGGGCCGACTCCAGGTGCGCACGTGAGCGCGACCGGCGTCCGAGCAGGGGACGCAGCGCCGCGAGGGTGGCGCCCGCGTCGCCGACCAGCCCCAGGTCGACGTGCGTGCGCCGGCCGATGTGCTGGGCCGCCGAGTCGATCTGGACCACCGTCTTGCCCTGCGGGTACCACTCCCGGTACGGGAAGTCGGTGCCGATCATGAGCAGCAGATCGCACTCGTCGAACGCCTGCTGCGCGGCCGGGTTGCCGATCAGCCCGGACTGCCCGACCTGGTAGGGGTTGTCGCCCTCGTAGCCCTCCTTGCCCTTGATCGTGAGCACCATCGGGGCGGCGAGCTCGTCGGCGGTGGCGTTCACCTCGTCCTGCGCGCCGAGTGCGCCGCGCCCGACCAGCAGCGTGACCTTGTCGGCGCCGTCCACGAGGTCCGCGGCGCGGCGCAGAAGGTCCGGGGCGGGCGTGGTGGCCGGGTGGTGGTCGACGAAGTGCGGGACGGCGCCGCCGGGGACCTCCAGCTCCCCGACGTCGCCGGGCAGGGTCAGCACCGCGACGCCGCGCTGCTGGTTCGCCGCGTTCACGGCCTGCTCGAGCAGGTAGGGCAGCTGTTCGGGGATGCTCACCGTGCGGGAGAACACGGCGACGTCGCGGAACAGCGCGTCGTTGTCGACCTCCTGGAAGTAGTCGCTGCCGATGTCGGCGCGCGGCACCTGCCCGCAGATCGCCAGTACCGGGGCGTGCGACTTCTTCGCGTCGTAGAGGCCGTTGAGCAGGTGCACCGACCCCGGGCCGACGGTGCCCATGCAGACCCCGAGCGATCCGGTGAGCTGGGCCTGGGCCCCGGCGGCGAACGCGCCGGCCTCCTCGTGCCGTACCCCGATCCACTCGATGCGCTCCTCGCGGGAGATGGCATCGGTGACGGGGTTGAGGGCGTCGCCGACGACGCCCCACACGCTGCGGACCCCGTGCTCGGCCAGCGCGGTGACCAGGGTCGAGGCGACGGTGGGCATGGGTTCTCCTCGGGTTCGTCGACAGTGCGTTCCCCGGCGGGTACCCGGTCACGCCCGGGATCCACGCCGGCACGGCGCTAACCTGGTGTCGGCGACACGACGAGGAGGTGCCCGCATGCCGAAGGTGATCGGTGGCTCCCTCGTGGCGCACCGCGGAGAGGTGCGGGCCCGGGTGTTCGCCGCGTTGCGCGAGCAGCTCTACGAGCGCGGCTTCGGCTCGGTGACCCTGTCCCGGGTCGCCGCCGCCGCAGGTGTCGGACGCACCTCGATCTACAACCACTTCCCGGACCGGCAGTCGCTGCTGGTGGCGTTCGTCGAGCACGAGGCGCAGCGCTACGTGAGCGACCTCGACGCCGGGATGCGGGCCGCCGGGTCCCCCACCGAGCGGCTGGCCGTGTTCGCCCGGATGCAGCTGCAACGGCTCTCCGAGTTCCACCTGCCGCCCGGTCAGGCACTGGCCGGAGCCCTCGACCCGTCGGCCTACCGGCGGATCGCCGCCCACGCCGATCCGATCACCGGGCGGCTGGCCGCGATCGTCGCCGACGGCGTCGCGGCCGGTGAGATGGCCGCCGGGGACCCGGACGTCCTCGTCGCGATGGTCTCCGCGGCGCTCTCGGCCCGCCAGATCGTGGACGTGCCGGCCGACGAGCTGCCGGCGTCGATCGAGTCGGCGGTCGCGGTCGTGCGCCGGATGGTCTCGGCGGACGGTGTCGCCGGGTCACTGTGAAGGCTAGCCTTACCCGGGACGGTGCCCTAGCATCGTTCTGACACGGTGTCAGAACGATCGAAGAGGGTGCACGTGACGAGTACCGAGACCGTTCCGCTGTCGACCAGCCTGCGTCACGCCACGATGGCCGTGCACGAGCGGGCGCACCACTCGTCCTACATGGCCGCCCTGCTCGGCGGGCACCTGCCGCTGGACGGCTACACGCTGCTGGCCGAGCAGTACGGCGCGATCTACGGCGCGCTGGAGGCGGCATCGGACACCCTGGCGCACGACCCGGTGGCCGGCCCCTTCGTGATCGACGAGCTGCGCAGGCTGCCCGGCCTGCACGCCGACCTGGACGCGCTCGGCAGCGGCATCCCGCGGATCCTGCCCGCGACCCACGCCTACGTGGACCGGCTGCGCACCGCCGCCGGCGACCCGCAACTGTTCGTGGCGCACCACTACACGCGCTATCTCGGCGACCTGGCCGGCGGGCAGATGGTCGGCAAGCTGCTGGACCGCACCTACGGCATCACCGGGCCCGGCGCGCTGTTCTACGACTTCGCGACGCTGGGCAGCCCGTCGAGGTTCCGCGTCCGCTACCGCGCGCTGCTCGACGCCGCGCCGTGGGACGAGGTCGCCCGCGCCCGCGTCGCCGCCGAGGCGGTGCACGCGTTCGAGCTGAACATCGCGGTGCTCGGCGAGCTGGCCGACGAGGTCGGGGCCGGTCTGGCGGCCTGAGCGCCCCCGTACACTTCACGGGTCCTTTCTCGATCGATCCGTCAGGAGTGCGCGGTTGACCGCCACCGAGCCGTCCGTGCGGCCCGCCGCTGCCCTCTCCGAGATCGCCCCCGAGGAGCTTCAGACCTGCCTGCGGGTGCTCGCGCAGGTCGACGCCCTGCCCACCGAGCACCCGGACGCGGTCGCCGTGCGCCGGGCCACGGCCGGGATCTGGAAGTCGCTGAAGCTCCGCCGCCGCGCCGACAAGCGACGCGAGATCACCGAGAACGACGCCGCCGTCACCGCGGCCACCGCGACCGGGGCGACCGGCCGGATCGACGACGAGACCGCTGGCATCCCGCTGGTCTCCTCCGCGGCCGGGGCCACCGCAGGGATCCTGCGCGCGGCGCGCGGCTGCTACGTGTGCAAGCAGCGGTTCACCGTCGTCGACGCGTTCTACCACCAGCTCTGCCCGGGCTGCGCCGCGGCGAACCACCGCCACCGCGACGCCCGCACCGACCTGACGGGGCGCCGCGCGCTGCTCACCGGCGGCCGCGCCAAGATCGGCATGTACATCGCGCTGCGGCTGCTGCGCGACGGCGCGCACACCACGATCACCACCCGCTTCCCGCGCGACGCGGCCCGCCGGTTCGCCGCGCTCGACGACAGTGCGCAGTGGCTGCACCGGCTGCGGATCCTCGGGGTGGACCTGCGCGATCCCGGGCAGGTGGTGGCACTCGCCGACGACGTCGCCGCACAGGGCCCGCTCGACATTCTGATCAACAACGCGGCGCAGACCGTGCGCCGCTCCCCCGGTTCCTACTCCGCCCTCGACGACGCCGAGCGGGCGCCGCTGCCGGCAGGGCCGCTGCCGGAGATGGTCACGTTCTCCGCCGCCGCCCGGTTGCACCCGGCGGCCCTGACCGGCGTGCTGGACGCGGCCGATGCGGCCGGTGCTGTTGATGCGGCCGACCTCGCGGCCCTGGCGACCACCGCGCGCAGCGCGTCGCCGGAGCGGATCGCCGCGGGCACGGCCGTCGACGCGGGCGGGCTGCTGCCCGACACCGCCGTCGCGAACAGCTGGGTCGACCACGTCGAGCACGTGGACCCCCTGGAGCTGCTCGAGGTGCAGCTGTGCAACCAGACGGCACCGTTCATCCTGATCAGCCGCCTGCGCCCGGCGATGGCGGCCTCGGCGGCCCGGCGCAGGTACGTGGTGAACGTGTCCGCGATGGAGGGCGTGTTCGGCCGCGGCTACAAGGGCCCGGGCCACCCGCACACGAACATGTCCAAGGCCGCGCTGAACATGCTCACCCGCACCAGCGCGCAGGAGATGTTCGACGCCGACGGGATCCTGATGACGGCGGTGGACACCGGCTGGATCACCGACGAGCGCCCGCACGCGATGAAGCTGCGCCTGGCGCAGGAGGGGTTCCACGCCCCGCTCGACCTCTCCGACGGCGCCGCGCGGGTCTACCACCCGATCGTCGCCGGGGAGGCGGGCGAGGACCTGCACGGGGTGTTCCTCAAGGACTACGCCCCCGGCCCCTGGTAGACCGCCACCGGTCCTGTCGGGGGTCGCCGATAGCGTGCGGAGGGTGTTGGAACTGCATCGGGCCGAGCGCGCGGACACCCTCGTCGACGCGCTGGCCGAGGTGCTCGCCGTGCCGCCGCCGGACCCGTTCGTCGCCGACGTGGTCGCCGTCCCGGAGAAGGGCATCGAGCGCTGGCTGGCCCAGCGACTGGCCCACCGGCTGGGCGCGAGCGGGGGTCGCGGCGACGGGGTGTGCGCGAACGTCCGGTTCCCGGCGCCGGCTGCGGTGCTGGGCGACGTCGTCGCCGCCGTCACCGGGACGGACCCGGATACCGACCCCTGGGCGCCGACGCGCTCGGTGTGGCCGCTGCTGGCCGTGATCGACGAGGTCCTGGCCTCCGGGGACGTGAGGTTCGCCGGGCTCGCGGCGCATCTGGCCGGGGGCGGGCACGGCCGCCGCTACGCGATGGCCCGCAAGCTCACCGGACTGTTCGCCTCCTACGCCACGCACCGGCCCGCGCTGCTGCGCGGCTGGGCCGCCTCCGACGCCGGTGTGCCGGCCGACCTGGCCTGGCAGGCCGAGCTGTGGCGGCGCCTGCGGGAACGGATCGGCGTGCCCGGCCCGGCGGAGCGGCTCGAGGACGCGGTCGCGGCGCTGCGGGCGGGGCCGGGCGCCGGGCAGGGTGACGTGACGGCGGGGCTGCCGGCCCGTCTCTCGCTGTTCGGTCCGACCCGGCTGGCCGCCGAGCACCTGGCCGTCCTCGACGCGCTGGCCCAGCACCGCGACGTCCACCTGTGGCTGCCGCACCCGTCCCCGGCGATGTGGGAAGCGGTGCGCGGCGCCTCGCCCGGCGTGGCGGTCGCGCGCGCCGTCGACGACAGCGACCTCCGCGTCGCCCACCCGTTGCTGCGCTCGCTGGGCCGCGACGTCCGCGAGCTCGCCCTGCGCCTGCCGGCAGGGGCGCGCGACACCCACCACGCGACCGCGCGCGCCGAGCCCCGCACGCTGCTCGAACGCCTGCAGGGCGACCTGCGCGAGGACCGCGCGCCCACCGACGAGCGCCCGCTGCTCGACCCGGAGGACCGCAGCATCGCCCTGCACGCCTGCCACGGCCCGGACCGGCAGGTCGAGGTGCTGCGCGAGGTGCTGCTCGGGCTCCTCGCCGCGGACCCGACGCTGGAGCCGCGCGACATCATCGTGATGTGCCCGGACATCGAGGTGTTCGCACCGCTGATCACGGCGTCGTTCGGGCTGGCCCCGGACGACGCGGACGGCCCGACCGCCGCGGACCTGCACCCCGGGCACCGGCTGCGGGTCCGGCTCGCGGACCGGGCCCTGCGCCAGTCGAACCCGCTGCTCGGCACGGTCGCGACGCTGCTCGAGCTCGCCGACGCCCGGCTGACCACGTCGCAGGTGCTGGACCTGGTCGCCTCCGGGCCGGTGCGGCGCCGGTTCCGGCTCGACGACGACGCGCTGGAGCGGATCGGCGAGCTGGTCACCGCGGCCGGTGTCCGGTGGGGTCTCGACGGCGAGCACCGCAGGCCGTTCCGGCTGGAGAACTTCGGGCAGAACACGTGGTCGGCGGGCCTGGACCGGATGCTGCTCGGCGTCGCGATGGCCGAGACGCCCGGTGCACCCGCCTGGCTGGGGACCGCGCTGCCGCTCGACGAGGTGGACTCATCCGACGTCGAGCTGGTCGGTGCCCTGGCCGAGATCCTCGACCGGGTCGGCACCGCCGTCGCGGCGCTGACCGGCCCGCAGCCGCTCACGGCGTGGGTGGACGCGCTCTGCGACGCGCTCGCGTCGCTGACCTCGACCACCCCGTCCGAGGCCTGGCAGCAGAACCAGGCGCGCGCCGAGCTGACCGAGGTCGTGGCCTCGGCCGGGCCGCAGGCGGGGACCGTCGAGCTGGACCTGTCCGACGTGCGCGGACTGCTCGCCGACCGGCTGCGCGGGCGCCCGAGCCGGGCGAACTTCCGCACCGGCACGCTCACCGTCGCGACGCTGGTCCCGATGCGGGCGGTGCCGCACCGGGTGGTGTGCCTGCTGGGCTGCGACGACGGTGTGTTCCCCCGCGCGGGCTCCGCCGACGGCGACGACGTGCTGGCCCGCGACCCGGCCGTCGGCGAGCGGGACCCGCGCAGCGAGGACCGCCAG
Source organism: Pseudonocardia sp. KRD291 (assembly GCF_019263595.1). GTDB lineage: Bacteria > Actinomycetota > Actinomycetes > Mycobacteriales > Pseudonocardiaceae > Pseudonocardia. Next base: position 8,907 of record NZ_JADQDD010000161.1, read on the forward strand.
CTGCTGCTCGACGCCGTCTCGTCGGCGACCGAGCACCTGGTCGTGGTGTCCTCGGGGGCCGACGAGCGGTCCGGGGCGCGGCGCCCACCGTCGGTCCCGATCGGTGAGCTGCTCGACAGCATCGACGCCACCGTGCGCGCCGCCGACGGCCGCCGGGCGAGCGAGCACCTGCGGGTGGCGCACCCGCTGCAGCCCTTCGACGGGCGCAACTTCACCGCGGGCGCCCTCGTGCCGCGGGGGCCGTTCAGCTTCGACCGGGTGTCGCTGCGCGGCGCGCGGGCCGCGGCCGGGGAACGTGACACCACACCGCGCCGGTTCCTGACCTCGGCGCTGCCCGACCCGGCCGACGTCGCCGAGGTCGAGCTGGAGGACCTGGCGACGTTCGTCGAGAACCCGGTGCGCGGGTTCCTGCGCCAGCGGGTCCGGGTCGTGCCGACCGCGGAGAACGCCGAACCGGCGGACGCGCTGCCGGTGGAGGTCGACGGCCTGGCGACCTGGCGGATCGGGGACCGGCTGCTGAGCGACCGCCTGGCCGGGGCGGACGCCGACCGCAGCTCCCAGGCCGAATGGCGCCGCGGCGAGCTCCCGCCGGGCGGGATCGGGGCCCGGGTCCTGGAGAAGGTCGTCTCGGACGTGGACCCGCTGGTCGCCGCCGCGGCGGTGCTGCACTCCGGGGCCCCGACCTCGCGTGACGTCTCGGCCGACGCGGGCGGCGTGCTGGTCGTGGGCACGGTGCCGCGGCTGCACGGGGCAACGGTGCTGCGGGTCGAGTACTCGCGGCTCAAGGCCAAGCAGCGGCTCCGGGCCTGGGTACAGCTGCTCGCGCTCACCGCGGGGCATCCGGACGTGGCGTGGCAGGCGGTCACCCTGGGCCGCGGCGGCGGGGGTGGCGCCGCCCGCTCCACCCTCGGCCCGGTGGAGCCGGAACGGGCGCGGGCGCTGCTCGCGGACCTGGTCGCGCTGCGCCGGGTGGGGCTGCGCGAGCCGCTGCCGCTGCCCACCGACGCCGCGGCCGCCTACGCCCGCGCCCGGCGCGCGGGTGCGAACCCGGAGAACGCGCGCGCCGCCGCGGAGCGGGACTGGTCGCCGTTCGAGGTGGCCGACCCCTCGCACGAGATGGTGTGGGGCGCCGGTGCGCCCCTGTCGGACCTGTTGACGACACCGCCCGACCGGCCGGCCTCCCCCGGCTCCGGCGGGGAGCCGCACCGCTTCGGGGAGCTGGCGATGCGGCTGTGGGTCCCGTTGCTCGATGCCGAGAAGATGGACATGCCGTGACCCCCGCCGACGTGCTTCTTCCCGCGGAGGCGGAATCATGACCGCCGACGTGCTCTTTCCCGCGGAGGCGGAGTCGTGACCGCAGTCCTCGCTCCCACGACGTTCGACGTGTGCGGGCCGCTGCCCGAGGGCACCACCGTGCTCGAGGCCAGTGCCGGCACCGGGAAGACGTTCACGATCGCCGCGCTGGCGGCCCGCTACGTGGCCGAGGGCGTGGTCGGGCTGGACCAGCTGATGCTGGTCACGTTCGGCCGCGACGCGACCCAGGAGCTGCGCGAACGCGTCCGGGAACGGCTGGCCGGCACCGAGCGGGCCCTGTCCGCCCTGCTGACCGGGGAGCCGGCCGGGGAGCTCCCCGGCGACGCCGACGGGGTGACCGCGCTCCTCGCCGCCGGCCCGCCCGAGCAGGTCCGGGCCCGGCGGGACCGTCTCGCCGCCGCGATCGCCGGGTTCGACTCGGCGACGATCGCGACCACCCACCAGTTCTGCCAGCAGATGCTCGCCGGGCTCGGGGTTGCCGGGGACAACGACCCGGACGCGGAGTTCGTCGAGCACGTCGACGACGTCGTCACCGAGGTGGTCGACGACTTCTACGTGCGCAAGTACGCCGCCCCCGGCGCCGCGCGGCCGGCGTTCGACCGGAAGGCCGCGCTCGAGCTGGCCCGGCGCGCGGTCGGCGACCCGCAGGCCCGGCTGGAGCCGGCCGGGGCCGACCCACGCTCCGCCGCCGCGGTCCGGCGCGGGTTCGCCGAGGCCGTCCGGGCGGAGGTGGACCGGCGCAAGCGCACGCGCCGGCTCTACAGCTACGACGACATGCTCGGCCGCCTGGCCGGCGCGCTGGCCGACCCGGTGCGCGGCGCCGCGGCCTGCGACCGGTTGCGCGCCCGCTACCGGGTGGTGCTGGTCGACGAGTTCCAGGACACCGACCCGCAGCAGTGGGAGATCCTGCGGCGCGCGTTCCACCGGGTCCCGGGCACGACGCTGGTGCTGATCGGCGACCCCAAGCAGGCGATCTACGCGTTCCGCGGGGCGGACGTGGTCAGCTACCTGGCCGCCCTCGACGAGGCCGACGTGGTCCGCACGCTGGGCCGCAACTACCGCAGCGATGCCGCGCTGCTCGGCGCCCTGGACGCGCTGCTGCGTGGCGCCGCGCTGGGTGACGACCGGATCCTGGTCCGGCCGGTGGACGCCGAGCACGCGCAGCGGCGGCTGCGCGGGGCGCCGTCGGACTCCCCGGTCCGGCTGCGTGTGGTGGACCGGGACCGGCTGGAGCCGCTGACCGGGCGCAAGCTGGGCACCACGAAGATCACCCGGCCGGTCGTGGCGCGCGACGTCGCGCTGGACCTGTCGGCGCTGCTGGCCTCGCCCGCGCTGGTGGACGGCGAGCCGGTCCGGCCCGGGCACGTCGCGGTGCTGGTGCGCACGAACGCCCAGGGCACGATGGTCCGCGACGCCTGCGCGGCGCACGGGGTCCCGGCCGTGGTCGCCGGCAGCACCAGCGTGTTCGGCACCGACGCGGCCGCGGACTGGCTGACGCTGCTCGAGGCCGTGGAGCAGCCGCAGCGGGTGGTGCGCCTGCGCGCGGCGGCGCTGACCCGGTTCGTCGGGCACACCGTCGCCGACCTGTGCGGCCCGGACGGCGACGGGCTGGTCGACGACCTGGGTGCGGACCTGCGTGCCTGGCACGTCGTGCTGGCCGAGCGCGGGGTCGCGGCGCTGCTGGAGGCCGTCACCACCCGTCGCCGACCGGCCGAGCGGCTGCTGTCGCGACCGGACGGGGAGCGGGCGCTCACCGACATCCGCCACATCGGGCAGGTGCTGCACTCGGCGGCGCTGGAGCGCCATCTTGGACCGTCGGCGCTGATCGAGTGGCTGCGGCACCGGATCGGGGAGGCGGCCCGGGACACCGCGGCCGAGCGGAGCCGGCGCCTGGAGTCCGACGCGGACGCGGTGCAGATCGTCACCGTGCACCGGTCCAAGGGGCTGGAGTTCCCGGTCGTCTACCTGCCCTTCGCCTGGGACCGGTGGGTCGCCGACACCCCGGACCCGCTGCTCTACCACGACCCGGACGGCTCCCGGGTGCTCGACGTCGGCGGCCCCAGCGGCCCGGACCGCACCGAGCGCACGGCGCGGCACCAGGGCGAGGAGGCCGGCGAGGACCTGCGGCTGCTCTACGTGGCGCTGACCCGGGCGCGGAGCCAGGTCGTCGTCTGGTGGGCGCCGGCGACGACGACCCCGGCGTCGGCGCTGCACCGCCTGCTTCTCGGGCGGCCCGGCGCCGGGCAGGACCCGCCGGCATCGGTGAAGGTGCCCGGCGACGCGAACGTGCTGCAGATGCTGCGCGAGCTGGAACCCTCGGGCGTCGCGGTGGAGACGCTCACGGACCGTGAGCCGGCGACGGCCCCGCCCGGAGACCCCGCCCCGGAGCTGGCCGCGGCGGCGTTCGACCGGACGCTGGACACGGCGTGGCGGCGCACCTCCTACACCTCGCTGACGGCGAGCGCGCACGCCTCCGTGCCGGTCCACGTCGACGTGGAGGAGGAGCAGGCGAGCCCGGCCGGTGTGCTCAGCGAGCCGGAGACCGAGGGCACCCGGGACGAGCCGCTCGACCCGCCGGCCCCCGGCGCACCGGCCGACGAGGCCACCGGGGGCGCAGGGGTCGCGGCGGTGCCGTCGCCGATGGCCGAGCTCCCGATGGGGGCCGGTTTCGGCACGCTCGTGCACGCGGTGCTGGAGACCGTCGACACCGGCGCGCGCGACCTCGGGGCGGAGCTGGCCGCGCGGGCCCGCGAGGAGCTGGCGCGGCAGCCCGCCGACGTCGACCCGGACGAGCTGGCCGCCGCGTTGCTTCCGGTGCTGCGCACGCCGCTGGGCCCGGTCGCCGACGGGTACACGCTCGCCGACGTCGCCCCGGTCGACCGGCTCTCCGAGCTGGAGTTCGAGATGCCGTTGTGCGGCGGCGACTCCCCCGCCGGGACGCTGCGCCTGGGCCGGGTCGCGGAGCTGCTGGCCCGGCACCTGGACGGCGACGACCCGCTGGCCGGCTACGCAGACCGCCTCGCCGTGCCGGGTCTGGCCGAGCAGCCGCTGCGCGGGTACCTGACCGGGAGCATCGACTCGGTGCTGCGCCTCGGTTCCGGGTCGGGCTCGGGGCCGGGGGCGCGCTACCTGGTGGTCGACTACAAGACGAACTGGCTCGGGCCGATCGGCCCGGCCGGCCGGGAGCCGTTGACGGCCGCGCACTACGCGCCGTCGCACCTGGCCGCGGCGATGCAGGGCGCGCACTACCCGTTGCAGGCGCTGCTCTACGCGGTGGCGCTGCACCGGTTCCTGCGCTGGCGGCTTCCCGGCTACGACCCGGCGACGCACCTCGGCGGCGTCGGCTACCTGTTCCTGCGCGGCATGTGCGGGCCGGACACCCCGGTCATCGACGGCTCGCCCTGCGGGGTGTTCGGCTGGCGTCCACCGGCGGCGCTGGTCTGCGAGCTGTCGGACCTGCTGGACGGAGACGGCACATGAGCGCCCCCGGCGTCACCGAGCGGGACCCCTTCGACGCCCGGGTCGCGCGCACCGCGACCGGGCTGCTGGCCGAGTTCAACGCGGCCGAGCTGCTCGCGCCGGGCGACCTGCACGTCGCGCGCAGGCTGGCCCGCCTCGGCGGGCGCCCGGCAGAGGGGCGCCCGGCCGACGCGAGCCAGGCCGACGGGCGCGAGCACGGCGAACCGGAGCCGGTGCTGCTCGCCGCCGCGCTGGCCGTGCGGGCGATCCGCAACGGGTCGGTGTGCCTGGACCTGTCCACGGTCGCCACCACGGTGCTCGGCGAGGGCGAGCAGGCGATCGACCCCACCGACCTGCCCTGGCCGGAGCCAGCCGGCTGGCGGGAACAGGTCGCGGCCAGCCCGCTGGTCGGTCTCGGCGCCGACGCCGATCCCGGGCGGCCGCTGCGCCTGGTGGGGAACCTGCTCTACCTGGACCGGTACTGGGCGGAGGAGGAGCAGGTCCGCCTGGGGTTCACCGAGCGGGCCGGACTGGTGCCCGGCGTCGACACCGACCGGATGCGTGGCGTGCTGGACCGGCTGTTCCCGGACCGAGACGGCGACCGGCAGCGGCTGGCCGTCGCGGTCGCCGCGCTGCGCCCGATCAGCGTGGTGGCCGGTGGGCCGGGCACCGGCAAGACGACGACCG
>NZ_JADQDD010000162.1 GCF_019263595.1 Pseudonocardia sp. KRD291
GTCATGCTTCACGAGTTCCGTCCACAACGTGGTTCGGGCATCCCCAGGTCAGGGATTGCGGGGTCTTTTCGTGGCGTCGGCGGTGACGATCGGGGGGTGACCCTGGCTCGTTCGCCGCATCTGGCCTCGCAGTTCCCCGACGGGGTGGCGTCTCGTGCGCAGCTTCGGGCGCTCGGTATCGCCGACTCGACGATCTCCCGGCGCTGCCGTCCGGGAGGTCCCTGGCAGTCGCCGGTGCCGGGGCAGATCGTCCTCGGGTCGGGAGCGTTGACGCGTCGGCAGAAGTGCCGCGTCGGACTGGGTTTCGCAGGTCCGGGGGCGATCCTCACCGGTGCGGTCGCCCTGTCGCTGCACGGGGCGCGGCGCAACACCGGCGACGGGTCGTTGCAGGTACTGATCCCGGCTCGTCGGGCCGTGCACAGCAGGAGCTTCGTCGTCGTCACCCGAACCGGACGAATGCCGGAGCCCGGGCGGCGCCACGGTCTCCCGGTGGCTCCGGTGGCGCGGTGCCTGGCCGACCTGGCCGCGCGATCGAAGGACCGCGACGAGATGCGCGCCGTGTTCGCCGACGCCATCCAGCACGGGATCTGCCAGGTCGAGGACCTGGCGGCCGAGCTGGACGAGATCCACCGGCCGTCGACGGCGCTGGCCCGGGCCGTACTGAGCGAGGTGACCGACGGGGTCCGCAGCACGGCGGAGGCGTGGGCTCGCGACCTCGTCGCCCGGTCCGGCCTTCCGGTCCCGGAGTGGAACGTCGAGCTGGTCGGTCCGGACGGTCGGTCCCTCGGCGTGGTCGACGCCTACTGGCGCGAGGTGGGGCTCGCCTGGGAGATCCAGTCCGAGACGTTCCATCTCAGCCCGGAGGCGCTCGACCGAGACGTCACGAAGCTGGCGGGGCTCGCGGCCTGCGGGGTGGCCGTCGTCCCGACGATGGCAGGCCGGCTACGCAGCGAGCCGCGCACCGTCGTAGAGGCTCTCGGCAACGCCTACGCGGCCGCCGCGGCCTCACCGACTCCGCTGGTCCAGGCCCGCCTCCACCGCCGCGCGGCGCGGCAGTCGTGAAGCACAACGCGCGCCGCGCGCTCGTCGTGCTTCACAAGTGCATCTCTGATCCGGCGGTGGGGGCTGCGGGGAGAGGGGTCAGCGGCGGCGGACGGTGCGCTGGACGCTGCGCATCTTCGCGCCCTGGGGCATCGGGCCCTTCGGAAGCGCTGCGCTGCGGGAGCCCAGGGCGTTGAGCTTCGACTCCAGGGTGTCCATCTCGGCGGCGGTGATGTTGCGGGGGAGCTTCATCAGGTGCCGCTGCAGGCCCTTGAGCGGGACCTGGCCCTCGTCGTTGCCGACGGTGACGTCGTAGATCGGGGTCTTGCCCGCGACACGGGCGGTGCGCTTCTTCTCCTGCGCGAGGAGCTGCTTGACCCGGTGCGGGGCGCCCTCGGCGACGAAGATGATCCCGGGCCGGCCGATGACCCGGTGCACGGCGTCGAGGTGCGTGGTGCCGGCGATGCCCTGGCTCACCCGCCACTGGCCACGCAGGTTGTCCAACGCCCAGCCTGCGGCGCCGGGCTGCCCCTCGGCCTTGCCGTAGACGGAGCGCTGCACCCGCCGTCCGAAGATCGCGATGGCGGCCATGATGCCGATCGCCACGCCGAACACGACGAACGTCCACGCCGTCACCGACGCGAAGAAGAAGAAGCCGACCAGGCTGAGGATCACGATCGGAGCGATCAGCACCCCGAGCATGATCGGGATCAGCAGCTTGTCCTCGCGGCGCTGCATCTGGAACGCCTGCCAGATCTGCTGACGACGCTGCTTCGACGCGGCGCGCTTCTGCGCCTTCGCCGCCTTCTTCTCTTCCGCGGTGGGCTTGCCGGCCATGTGCCCAGCCTACGTGCCCGCTGTGATCATCGGTGCCCCAGGTCAGAGCGCCCGGGATTCAGGATCGGGCGAGCAACGAGCTGGCCTCCTGCGACGCCGGACCGGACTCGGTCAGGTGCGCGAGGTCGGGGGAGAGCTCCTGGCCGCGGTGCGCCACGGTCTGCGCGTAGAGCCGGCCCGCCCGGTAGGACGAGCGGACCAGCGGCCCGGCCATCACCCCGGCGAAACCGATCTCCTCGGCGGCCTTCGAGTGCTCGACGAACTCCTCCGGCTTGACCCAGCGCTCCACCGGGTGGTGGCGCTTGCTCGGGCGCAGGTACTGCGTGATCGTGATGATCTCGCAGCCGGCGTCGTGCAGGTCCTGCAGCGCCTCGGTGACCTCGGACGGGGTCTCGCCCATGCCGAGGATCAGGTTGGACTTGGTCACCAGGCCCTGCGCGCGGGCCTTCGTGATGACCTCGAGCGAGCGCTCGTAGCGGAACGCCGGGCGGATCCGCTTGAAGATCCGCGGGACCGTCTCCAGGTTGTGCGCGAGCACCTCGGGGCGGGTGTCGAACACCTCGTTCAGCTGCACGTCGATCGAGTTGAAGTCCGGGATCAACAGCTCGACGCCGGTGCCCGGGTTCATCGCGTGGATCTGCCGCACGGTCTCGGCGTAGAGCCAGGCGCCGCCGTCGTCGAGGTCGTCGCGGGCGACGCCGGTGACGGTGGAGTAGCGCAGGCCCATCTGCGCCACGGACTCGGCGACCCGGCGCGGCTCGTCGCGGTCCAGATCGGCCGGCTTACCGGTGTCGATCTGGCAGAAGTCACAGCGCCGGGTGCACTGCTCGCCGCCGATCAGGAACGTGGCCTCCCGGTCCTCCCAGCACTCGTAGATGTTGGGACAGCCGGCCTCCTCGCACACCGTGTGCAGGCCGCCGGCGCGGACCAGGCCCTTGAGCTCGGTGTACTGCGGGCCGGTACGGGCCTTGGTGCGGATCCAGGCGGGCTTGCGCTCGATCGGTGTCTCGCTGTTGCGGACCTCGAGACGCAGGAGCTTGCGACCTTCGGGTGCGATAGTCACGCCCTACACGGTACGCCCGATCATCACTGCGGATCGGGCCGGACACCGGTGGCGTGGGCCGTCACACGCCACAGCCGGGCGGCCAGGTCCGGGTCCTGCGCGGCCCGGCTGCGGCGCGCCGGACCGGGCGGTCCGTGGATCTCCCCGATGCCGGTCGGGCCGAGGTAGTCGCCGCCGTGCACCGGGGCGGCGAGCGCGGCCAGCTGCGGCGCGACACCGTCGGCGACCGGCTGGGTGAGCAGCCGCTCGGTCGGCCGGAACACCTGCGCGGTCAGCGTGCTGCCGCGGCGCAGGCCGTTGCCCAGCAGCTGCGACTCGGTCATGCCGGGGTGGGCCGCGACCGAGATGACCGGGTCCCCGGACAGGCGCAGCCGCCGGTCCAGCTCGGCGGCGAAGAGCAGGTTCGCCAGCTTGGACGCGCCGTAGGCGGCGTTCGGTCGGTACCGGCGGTGCTCCCAGGCCAGGTCGTCGAGGTCCAGGGCGGCGCTGCGGTGCCCGAGGCTGGAGGTGGTCACCACCCGCGACGGCCGGTCGGGCGCGCCCGCGCCGCGCAGCGCCGGCATCAGCTGCCAGGTCAGCGCGGCCGGGCCGAGGTGGTTGGTGCCGATCTGCAGCTCGAACCCGTCGGCCGTGTGCAGCAGCGGGCCCATCGCGACGCCGGCGTTGTTGAGCAGCGCGTCGAGCCGGTCGCCGGTGCGCTCCCGGACGTCGGCGACGGCGGCGCGCACCGAGGTCAGGTCGGCCAGGTCCAGGCCGACCAGCTCGGCGGTGCCGGGGCCGCCGGGCATCGTGTCGATCGCGGCCCGTCCGCGTTCGGGGTCGCGCACCGCCATCAGCACCCGCGCCCCGGCGCGCACCAGCTCCGTCGACGCGGCCAGGCCCAGCCCGGAGTTCGCGCCGGTCACCAGCACGGATCGTCCGGACAGCTCGTCGGAGGCCCAGGGGTGCCATCTGCTCACCCGCCGAACCCTATGGCCGTGCGCCGCGCCGCAGGCAGGCGCACCCGCTAGCGTTGCCCGTCGTGGACTTCCGGATCTTCACCGAGCCCCAGCAGGGCGCCACCTACTCCGACCTGCTCCGCGTCGCGCGCACGACCGAGGACGCGGGCTTCGACGCGTTCTTCCGCTCCGACCACTTCCTCGCGATGGGCGACGGCAGCGGCGAGCCCGGCCCCACCGACGCGTGGCTGACCCTGGCCGCACTGGCCCGCGAGACCAGCCGGATCCGGCTCGGCACCCTGGTCAGCTCCGCGACGTTCCGGCTGCCCGGACCGCTCGCGGTGGCCGTCGCGCAGGTCGACGAGATGTCCGGCGGGCGCGTCGAGCTCGGCCTGGGCTCGGGCTGGTTCGACGCCGAGCACGCCGCGTACGGGATCCCGTTCCCGGCGCTGGGCGAGCGTTTCGAGCGCTACACCGAGCAGCTGGAGATCATCACCGGGCTGTGGGCGACGGCGCCGGGGGAGAAGTTCGACTACTCCGGGGACCACTACACGATCACCGGCTCGCCGGCCCTGCCGCGGCCGGTGCAGACGCCGGGCCCGCCGATCGTGCTGGGCGGGATGGGACCGAAGCGCACGCCGGGGCTGGCCGCGCGGTTCGCCGCCGAGTTCAACGTCCCGTTCGCGCCGATCGACCGTGCCGTCGAGCAGTTCGAGCGGGTGGACCGGGCGTGCGAGGAGGTGGGCCGGGACCCGGGGACGGTCGTCCGCTCGACCGCGCAGATGCTCTGCCTGGGCCGCGACGAGGCCGAGGTGAAGAGCAGGGCCGCCGCGGTCGGGCGCGACGTCGCCGACGTCCGCAACACCGCCCTCGGCGGCACCCCCGGCGAGCTGGTGGACGTCCTGGGCCAGTGGCGCGACGACGCCCGCGTCGACCGGGTCTACCTGCAGATCCTCGACCTGTCCGACCTGGCGCACATCGAGGCGTTCGCGTCCGACGTGCTGCCGCAGCTGGGATAGCTCAGCGCAGCGACGGGTGCAGCTGCAGGTCCAGGCCCGCCGCGGCGGGCGCCTGTGGCCGGGCGACCTCGTGCGGGCGCACCGGCAGGCGACCGTCGAGGGCGTCGAGCACGGACGCCGTGACGACGTCGAGCACCTCGTCCACGCCGACGTCACGGCCCAGCTCGGCCGACAGCGAGCTGACCCCGGCGTCGGCGATCCCGCAGGGCACGATCCGGCCGAAGTCGCCGAGGTCCGGGTTCGCGTTGAGCGAGAACCCGTGCTGGGTGACCCCGCCCTGCACGCGCACGCCGATCGCGGCGACCTTGCGCTCGGGACGCCCGGGCCCGGCCGGCAGCCAGACGCCGCTGCGCCCGTCGACCCGACCGGCGCCGGTGATCCCGAGCCCGTCCACGACGGTGATCAGCGCCTCCTCCAGGCGCCGCACGTAGTCCACGACGTCCATCGGCTCGGACAGCGCCACGATCGGGTAGCCGACCAGCTGGCCCGGCCCGTGCCAGGTGATCCGCCCGCCGCGGTCGACGTCGACCACCGGGGTGCCGTCGGTCGGCCGGTCCTCCGGCTGGGTGCGCCGTCCGGCCGTGTAGACCGGCGGGTGCTCGAGCAGCATCAGCACGTCCGGCCCGGTGCCCTCGCGACGCGCGGTCGCGTTGCGCCGCTGGGTGTCCCACGCCTGCTGGTACTCCACCCGCCCCAGCCGGTCCACCCGGACCGGATCGGAGCTGCGGCGGCAGGGCGACTGTGCGTCTGGCATGGCCTCGAACCTACGCCCGTCCGAGCGCGGAGAGCACGGCCCGTGCGGCGCGGCGGCCGCTGACCAGCGCGCCCTGCGTGGACGGGGTGTCGCGGTGGTCGCCCGCGACGAACAGCCCGTCGCCCAGCTCGACGTCCCGGCGCACCGGGCGCCCGGCGGGGAACAGCGGCAGCGCCTCGGGGACCTCCGCGGTGTGCACGTGCTCCCAGTCGTCGGTCGCGACGCCGTAGATCCGGGCCAGCTCGCGCCGGACGCCGGCCTCGTCGACCCCGTCCGGGCCCGGGACCCCGAGCACCGACGACGCCACCAGCGGACGTCCGCTCGCCGAGTAGCCCGGCGCCGCGGCCGTCATCACCATCGTGTTGACGACCGGTCCGCCGGTGCCGTCCAGGTGCAGCAGCGCCTCCCCGGTCGGGGCGACCGGCGGCGTGTGGAACCAGGTGGTCAGCGCGTTCATCGTGGGCTCGGCGACACCGGGCAGCAGCGACGCCGCCGTGCGTGGATCGGCCGCGACCAGCACCGCGCGGGCGGTGCGCGCGCCGTGGTCGGTGCGCACCGAAGGACGGGAACCGCCCGTCACCTCGTGCACCCGCACCCCGAGCTCGACCGTGCCCTCGGGCAGGCCGGCGGCCAGGCGCCGCGGCAGCGCCTCCATGCCGTCGTCCGGGACGACGATCGTGCCGAGCGCGAAGCTGCGCCAGACCAGACGCACGAACGCCGACGACGTCGCCAGCGCGGACTCACCCAGCACCCCGGAGAGGAACGGGCGCAGGAACCGGTCGGTGACCGGCCCGCCGAGCCCGGCCGCGGCCAGGTCGTCGGCTCCGGAGGACCGGATGTGCCCCGCGGTCCGCGACGGCGGGGAGGCCAGCACGCGCGCCGTCCAGGCGATGAGGCGGGCCTTGTCCAGCGGGCCGAACAGGTCGTCCAGGGCGGTGGCCGGGGCGCCGGCGGGGCGTCGCAGCGGGTTGACGAAGCGGTGCAGCTCCCCGTCCCCGGCCCGGATCGCGGCGCCCGGCTCGAACGCGCGCGCACCGAGGGAGTCCAGCCCGTGCGGGGCCAGCGCCGCGTGCAGCGCGGGGTAGGAGGTGTTGAGGACCTGGAAGCCGCGGTCGCAGCGGAACCCGTCCACGACGTCGGTCGCCACCCGGCCGCCGACCCGGTCGGAGGCCTCCAGGACCCGCACCGACAGCCCACCGCGGTGCAGCACCCGGGCGGCGCGCAGCCCGGCCAGCCCGGCCCCGACGACCAGGACGTCCGGGGTGTCCTCGCCGTGGGGACTCACGTGCCGACCGCGGCGGACAACGCGTCGCCGACGGTGTGGTGGCGGAACTGGAACCCGGCGTCGAGCAGGGCCTTCGGTACCGCCCGCTGCCCCATGAGCAGCGTCTCCCGGCCCAGCTCGCCGAGACCGGCCGTGATCACGAACGCGGGCACGGCCAGCGGCGTCGGGCGTCCGACGGCGTGCCCGAGCTCGGTGGTGAACTCGGCGTTGGTGACCGGGACCGGCCCGGTCAGGTTGGCCGGGCCGCGCAGCGTGTCGTTCTCCACGGCGAAGCGGATCGCGGCGACCTCGTCGTCCAGCGAGATCCAGGGCATGTACTGCTCACCGGAGCCCAGGCGGGCGCCGAGGAACCCCTTGAACAGGGGGCGCACCCGGGCCAGCAGCCCGCCGGACGGCGAGAGCACCAGGCCGGTGCGGACCAGCACGACCCGGGCGCCCGCGTCGGACGCGGGAGCCGTGGCGGCCTCCCAGTCACGGCAGACGTCGGCCAGGAACCCGCTGCCGGACGGGCCGGACTCGTCGGTCTCGCGGTCGCCGGTGTCGCCGTAGTAGCCCACCGCCGACCCGCTGACCAGCGTCGGGACCCCGTGCCGGGCCACCGCGGTGGCCAGCACGTCGGTCGGCACATTGCGGGAGTCGCGCACCGCCTGCTTGCGCGCCCCGCTCCACGGCCGCTCGGCGATGCCGACGCCGCCCAGGTTCACCACCGCGTCCGCGCCGTCCAGCGCGCCGTCGTCCAGCCGGCCCGACGGTGGGTCCCAGCCCCGCTCGTCGGGGGCGGCGGGGGCACGCCGGACCAGGCGCAGCACCTCGTGCCCGGCCCCCCGCAGGTGGGCGACCAGGGCCGTTCCGATCAGACCGGACGAACCGGCCACCACGACTCGCACGCCGACGATCCTTCCGGAGGCCCACCGAACGCGCGAGCCGGGGTGGCCGAATGCGAACGAGCGTGATGTTCGTCGCGTCGACCGCCACGAACATCACGCTCGTTGCGCCTCACAAACCGAGTTCCGCCTCGAACGCGCCTTCCTCCAGGCGGGCCCGGACCGCGGAGAGGAACCGGCCCGCGTCCGCGCCGTCGACCAGGCGGTGGTCGTAGGTCAGCGGCAGGAAGCACACCGAGCGGACGGCGATCACGTCGTCGCCCTCGGCGCTGGTGATGACCTTCGGCTCCTTGCTGATCGCCCCGGTACCCAGGATGCCGACCTGGGGCTGGTTGATGATCGGGGTGTCGAACAGCGCGCCCGCCGACCCGATGTTGGTGATCGTGAAGGTGCCGCCGGAGAGCTCGTCCGGACCGATCTTGTTGTCGCGGGTGCGGGCCGCGACGTCGGCGATGTTCTTGGCCAGCCCGGCCAGGCTCAGGTCGTCGGCGTTCTTGATCACCGGGACCAGCAGCCCGCGCGGGGTGTCCACGGCGATGCCCAGGTGCACCGCGCCGTGGTAGGTGACCTGCTTGCCGTCCTCGCTGATCGAGGCGTTGACGGCCGGGAACGCCTTGAGCGCCTCGACCGTGGCCTTGGCGATGAACCCGAGGTAGGTCAGGTTCGCGCCCTCGCGACGGCGGAACTCGTCCTTGACCCGGGCGCGCAGCTTCGCGATCCGTGTGAGGTCGACCTCCTGGACGGTGGTCAGCTGCGCCGACACCGCGAGCGACTCGGTCATCCGCTGCGCGATCACCTGACGCAGGCGCGGCAGCTTGACCGTGCTGCCCGGCTCGGGCGCGTTGTCCGGGCGGGTCGGCACCGCCTGCGGGGACTTCGGCGCGGACCCGCTGCCGGAGCCGGCCGCCGCCGCCGGGGCGGGCTCGGACGAGGCCGCCGGGGCCTTCGCCGACTCGGCCGCGGCGAGCACGTCCTGCTTGCGGATCCGGCCGCCGACACCGCTGCCGGTGACCGTCGACAGGTCGATGCCGTTCTCCTGGGCCAGCTTGCGGACCAGGGGCGTGACGTAGGGACGGTCGCCGGGGGAGCCGTTGTCGCCGCCGGAGGCGGGCGCGGAGCTCTGCCGGGTGGCGTCCTCCTGTGCGGGCGCCTTCTCCTGCGTCCGGGCCGCGTTGTCCTTCGCGTCCGGGGCGTCGTCGGCGGGCGCGGACTTCTCCTCCGACTTCGGGGAGGGCTTCTGCTCGGCCTGCGGGGCGGGCTCGGCCTTCTTCTCCGGCTCGGCCTTCTTCTCGGGCTCCGGCTCCGAGGACCCGCCGCCCGACGGCGCGGCGTTCGCGTCCCCGATGACGGCCAGCTGCCCGCCGACCTCGACCGTGTCGTCCTCGTTCGCGGAGTGCTCGAGCACGGTGCCCGCGATCGGGGAGGGGATCTCGGTGTCGACCTTGTCGGTCGAGACCTCGAGCAGCGGCTCGTCGACCGCGACCTCGTCGCCGACCTGCTTGAGCCAGCGGGTGACGGTGCCCTCGGTGACGCTCTCGCCCAGCTCGGGCATGGTCACCGGCGTCCCGGAGCCGCCGCCGGAGGAACCACCCGACGATCCGCCCGAGGACCCGGACGACGCCGCGGCCGGCTCCGGCTCGCTCTCCTGCTTCGCCGGGGCCTCCTCCTGGGCGGGCTCCTCGGCGGGAGCCTCGGCCTCGGCGGGCTCCTCGGACTTCTCCTCACCGCCGGAGGACTCGCCTCCTCCGCCGGAGCCGTCGCCGATCACGGCGAGGTCGCCGCCGACCTCGACGGTGTCGTCCTCGGCGGCGACGATCCGCTCGAGGGTGCCCGCAGCGGGCGAGGGGATCTCGGTGTCCACCTTGTCCGTGGAGACCTCGAGCAACGGCTCGTCGACCTCGACGGTGTCACCCTCGGCCTTGAGCCAACGGGTGACGGTGCCCTCGGTGACACTCTCGCCCAGGGCGGGCATCTGAACGGTGAAGGCCATATCGGGTCGAGCTCCTCTTTCCGCGTGGGTGTTCGGGGTCGTGGGTGGCTGGGTCAGCCGTGGGTGTGCAGTGGCTTCCCGGCCAGGGCCAGGTGGGCCTCGCCGAGCGCCTCGTTCTGCGTGGGGTGGGCATGGACGAGCGCGGCGACGTCCGCGGGGAGCGCCTCCCAGTTGTAGACGAGCTGGGCCTCGCCGACCAGCTCACCGACCCGCGAGCCGACCATGTGCACGCCGACGACGGGCCCGTCGGTCCCCTCCGCGCCGGCCTTGATCAGCTTGACGGCCCCGGCGGTCTGCAGGATCTGCGACTTGCCGTTGCCGCCCAGGTCGTAGGTCACGGTCTGTACCTCGCCGTGCTGCTCGCGGGCCGCGACCTCGGTGAGGCCGACCGAGGCGACCTCGGGGTCGCAGTAGGTGACCCGCGGGAGCCCGGCCTCGGCCACCGGGTCGGGGGAGAGCCCGGCGGCGTCCTCGGCGACGAAGATCCCGTGCGCGAACCCGCGGTGCGCCAGCTGCAGCCCGTGGGTGATGTCGCCGACGGCGTAGACGCCGTCGAGGTTCGTGCGCAGGCGCTCGTCGACGGTGACGAACCCGCCGTCCATGGCGAGGCCGGCGTCGGAGTAGCCGTGCCCGGTGGTGTTCGGGCCGCGTCCCACGGCGACCAGCAGCAGGTCGGCCTCGATCTCCTCGCCGGACTCCAGGGTGACGGTGACGGCGTCGGGGGTCTGCGTCGCGCCGGTGAACCGCACGCCGGTCTTGGACTTGATCCGGCGACGGCGGAACGCGCGCTCGAGCAGCGTCGAGGCGAACTCGTCCTCGGCCGGGACCAGCCGGGGCAGCGCCTCGACGATCGTGACCTCGGCGCCGAACGAGCGCCAGACACTGGCGAACTCGACACCGATCACGCCGCCGCCGAGGACCACCACCCGCTCCGGCACCTCGTCCAGCGAGATCGCCCGGTCCGAGGTGACGATCCGGCCGCCGAGCTCGAGCCCGGGCAGGCTGCGGGCGTAGGAGCCGGTGGCGAGCACCACGTCCGTACCGGTGTAGTGATCGTCACCCACGACCACGGTGCGCGGTCCGACGAACGTCCCGGCCCCGCCGACGACGGTGATCCCGCGCGCGGCCACGAGCCCCTGCAGGCCCTTGTACAGCTTGGCGACCACGCCGTCCTTGTAGGTGTTCACGCCGGTCATGTCGATGCCGTCGAGCGTCGAGCGCACCCCGACCTTCGCGCCGTCGCGGGCGTGGTCGGCCACCTCGGCGGCGTGCAGAAGCGCCTTGGTGGGGATGCAGCCGCGGTGCAGGCAGGTGCCGCCGAGCTTGTCCTTCTCGACCAGGACGACCGAGAGACCCAGCTCCGCCGCGCGCAGCGCGCAGGCGTACCCGCCCGATCCACCGCCCAGGATCACCAGGTCGGCAGTGTGCTCGGCCACCGTGCTCGCTCCCTCCCGGGTCACCGGCATCGAGCCCGTGACCACACGCGACGCCCATCTTGTCACTCCCGCCCGTCACCGCCAGGTGGGGCGTCGGGAGCGAATCGGGCCCCTCGCACGTTGCAGGGGGAGATCACGCGCGCCGGAGGTGGCTCCTGCGCCGGAGAAGGCGGAGGTGGGTGGCATGGGTCTGCTGGACAGGTTCCGGCCGGGGCGGACCGGGAAGGCGGCCAGGGCCGTCGGCTCGGAGTCCGAGGCGCACCTGCGCGAGTGGGCGGGCGCCCGGATCGGGGTGGAGGCCTTCGTGGAGCCCTCGACCCTGGTCACCGAGACCACGGTCGTGCTGGTCGCCCACGACGGCGAGTGGACGCGCCGGCGGGTCGGCAGCCCGAACCGGGCGAAGAAGCTCGCCCGGTCGATGAAGATCCCGATCTACGACGTGCAGCTGATGGGCTACCCGCAGCGGATGCGCGACCACGACTCGCGCGAGCGGATCCTGCGCAAGCGATCCCGTGAGCAGGACCTGCGCCGGCGCCTGGCCGACGAGAGCTGAGCCCACGAGGGGCTCAGCGCAGGGAACGCGCCTTGCGGGCGCCGACCGCCCGCATCGCCGGCTCGAGGCGCAGCATCGGGCCGGGGGCGAGCGCGGTCAGCCGCATCATCGCGCCGCGCCAGCCCGGCAGCGTCCGGTAGACCCGCGAGGTACCGAACATCCCGACCAGCTCCCGCGCCACCTGCTCCGAGGTGACCAGCGTCCCGGAGCGGACCAGCGCCTGGGCCTGCCCGCCGGGCTTCATCGAGCGGAGCAGGTCGGTGTTGACGCCGTCCGGGCAGATCGCGTGCACCCGGATCCCCTCGGCGCGGACCTCCGAGGCCAGCCCGGACACCATCGACAGCGCCCCCGCCTTGGACGCCGCGTAGACCGAGAGTCCGGGCACCGGGCCGAGCGCGGACAGCGACACGGTCACCCCGATCTCGCCGCCGCGTGCCGTCCCGGCGGCCGACTGCTCGCGGAAGGCCGCGACGGCGGCGCGGGCACCCCAGACCGGCCCCAGCGTGTTGATCTCGATGAGCGCACGGGCGTGCGCCTCGCTCAGCTCGGTGACCGCACCGTCGAAGCCGACCCCCGCGTTGCTCACCCATGCGCCCAGCGGGGCCAGCTCGCGGGCCCGCGTCGCGACGTCGTGGGCGGCCGCGGGGTCGGTGACGTCGTAGGCGCAGCCGCCTGCGGCGCCGATCCGGTCCGCGGTGGCCTGCGCCGCCGCGGCGTCGAGATCGGTCACCAGTACCCGGTAGCCGCGCGCCACCAGCTCGGTGGCGATCGCCTCGCCGATGCCCCGTGCGGCGCCGGTGACCACGGCGGAACGGGGCGCGTGCGGGGGGACGACATGTTCGCTGCGACCGGTCATGGCGCGCAGTATGCCGCGCGAAGTTACCCGTGGGTAGCCCCCGTCGTGGCGGGCCCGGCGCGTGCCGGGCCCGGGTCAGCCGTGGGCGGCGATGTCCTCCAGGACCGCGTGGATGGTGCGCACCGGGACGCCGGTGCCGCCCTTGGTCGTGTAGCCGCGCGCGCCGCCCGGGTTGAAGGCCGGGCCTGCGACGTCGAGGTGCGCCCACGGCAGGCCGGCCGGGACGAACTCGCGCAGGAACAGCCCGGCCGCGAGCATCCCGCCGAAGCGGTGCCCGGTGACGTTGGCGATGTCGGCGACGCGCGAGTCCAGCTCGGAGCGCAGGTGCTCGGGCAGCGGCATCGCCCAGCCGTCCTCGCCGGTGGCGATCGCGTGCGCGGTGACCCGGTCCCGGAACTGTTCGGCGCCCATGATCCCGGCGGTGCGCATGCCGAGCGCGACCTCCTGGGCGCCGGTCAGGGTGGAGGTCTCGATCAGGTAGTCGGGGGAGTCCTCGCCGGCGCGGACGATCGCGTCGCCCAGCACGAGTCGTCCCTCGGCGTCGGTGTTGAGCACCTCGACGGTCTTGCCGCCGTACATGGTGAGCACGTCGCCGGGCCGGTAGGCGGTGTCCGAGGGCATGTTCTCGGCCATCGGCACGGTCGCGGTGACGGCCACCGGCAGCTGCAGGCGGGCGGCCAGCACGGTCGCCGCGATCACCGCCGCGGCGCCACCCATGTCCGAGGTCATGTGGTCCATGTTGGCGGCGGGCTTGATCGAGATCCCGCCGGTGTCGAACGTGATCCCCTTGCCGACGAGCGCGACGCTCGCGCGCGGCGACGTACCGCCGTTCCAGGTCAGCCGGACCAGCCGCGGCCCGCGCGACGAGCCCTGCCCGACGCCGGTGATCCCGCCGTAGCCGCCCTCGCGCAGCGCTGCGTCGTCGAGCACCTCGACGCCCAGGCCGGCGTCCTCGGCCAGCGCGACGGCCCGCGCCGCGAACGACTCGGGGTACAGCGCCGACGGCGGCGTGTTGACCAGGTCGCGGGCCGTGCGCACGGCGTCGGCGACCAGACCGGCGCGCCGCACCGTCTCCTCGTCGGTACCGGTCACCTCGAGCAGCGCGGCGGGCGCCGAGGCGGCGTCGGCCCTGGAGCGGAACTCGTCGAACACATAGCCGCCGAGCACGGCGCCCTGCACCGCGGCCTCGGCGTCGACGGCACCGAGCGTGCTGACGACGTGCGCGCTGCCGGCCAGCGCCCGGGCCGCGGAGCCGGCCGCGCGGCGCACCACGTCACCGTTCGCCTCGCCGGGCTTGCCCAGGCCGACGGCGAGCAGCAGCGGCGCGGACACGGCACCGCGGGTCGGGAGCTTGACGACCTGCTCGGCCTTGCCGGTGGCCCCGACCGTCGCCAGCAGCGCCACGAGCTCGCCGCCGAACGCCGCGTCGACGTCCTCGGATCCGGGCGCGAGGACGGGCGCGGGCTTGGGCGCGCCCTCCTTCGCCGCCTCGTCGGAGCCGTTCTCCCCGGCGTACAGGCCGATCACCAGGGCGTC